>NZ_JBXEQE010000005.1:0-307332 GCF_056858335.1 Agaribacillus sp. DX54 | reverse complement strand
CAAAGGGGAAAAAGGACTGGCGTTAACCATAAATTTCACGGTTGTCAATAAAAATCCGGATGAGCAACCGGTTGACAATGACCCATCAAAAGTGGTGAGCTTTACACTGATTGATGCGGACAAAAACAAGCCAATTGTTGCCTTTGATCCGATTCCTGAAGGAGTAACTATCAATCTTAAGGAACTGCCTACTAAAAATTTGAATATCCGGGCCAACATTGGGCCTGACAAGGCAGGCAGTGTCAGATTCGCGTACAATGGTCAGCAAAACTTCAAAACCGAAAACCTGGTACCTTACGCGTTGAATAGTGATAAAAATGGGAATTATCATGCATGGACGCCTGAGTTAGGAAGCCATACTGTTACGGCCACACCATTTTCCAAAAGTAATGGACAAGGAGAAGCAGGAAAGCCGCTGACTTTAAACTTTACGGTGGATTCATATATACCGAACAGTGCTTCTCGTACCAGTTTAACTTCTCAAAAGAAATACATGGTTTATCCAAACCCTAACGTAGGGGTATTTGATATAGAACCGACAGATAAAAGCGTAAAAGTACTTTCTGTGGCAATCTACGATTCTTTTGGTAACCAGGTATACAATAAAGATTACAATAAATATTTTAATGTGGAGCGCTTTTCACTTGGACTGGTAAAAAGTGGCTTGTACAAGCTCATCATTAAGACTGAAAAATCGGTAGATTATGTAAGCATGATTGTTGAATTTTGATAATAACTCTTATAAATACGTTAATCTGGAAACACCCCGGCTCCGGGGTGTTTTTTTTTGCCTCCTTCAAGGAGGGAGTCAAGAAACGTCGAACCAAACAATATTCGCCATTCACCGGCCGGATCAAACTTATTAGAAGACAGCTCCATGAAGGGATGGTATATATTTTTGAAAATCAATTTTATTAAAATGAAATACTATATAACACTAATTTTCTTTATACCAGTCATCATTTCTTCCTGTCAGGAATCAGGAAAGACATCACATAAAAATGTGACTGCCAAAACCGATAGTATCAACGCCGGAACAAAATCCGGGATAGCTGCCGACCAAACCGAAAATAAGCCAGGTTTACCTCTGAAAAACTCAGATTTACACGATTCAAGCTTTGTCTTTATCAAAAACTGGTCGGACGATTTTGTTTATGATATGAAGTATGCTACGGAGGACAATTTTATGAAGAAAAAAGTCTACGACTGCGACCAATGTATGATTCGCAAAAAAGTGGCCCTGGCTTTGATCAATGCCAATCGTGACTTCATGAAAAAGGGATATCGAATAAAGTTTTTTGATTGCTACCGGCCCCTGGACGTCCAAAAGGTTTTGTGGGAAGTTTATCCGGTTGAAGGTTACGTGGCCAACCCATATACTTCAGGTTCTATCCATAATCGCGGCGGTGCGGTGGACATCACGCTGGTGGACCGAGAAAACAGGGAGCTTAATATGGGTACCGGATTTGATCACTTTGGAGAGGAAGCGCATCATGCCTATACAAATCTGCCTCAGGCAGTCCTTAACAACAGAAGATTATTAAAAGATGTTATGGAACAACATGGTTTCAAATCCATCAAAACCGAATGGTGGCATTACAACTTTGGCGAAGCCCGATCATTTGCGTTATCCAATTTCCCTACTGAGTGTGACTGAATGGGTACGTATTAAGGCGATAACCATGATTAAAGAGCCAAAAAAAGGCAGTGATACGGTCATGATTAAAGGATGAATCATGGCCACCAAAAACGCTGACCAGGCCAGTGCCACCAGCATTTTCCGTCCCGGATGGTCCAGTGGTTCCCTGGTTTTAATAAAGATATACGCTACCAAAAAGGGTAATATCATCACAATATAGTGGTTAATCCAGGAAATAGGCGAAAGGTACAGGGTAGCGATAGCTACCAGGGATAATTCAAAAGGGATTCTGGGATCTTTCCTGCCTTTCATGGGAGCCCTGCAAACCAGCGCCAAGCCAACAAAAATGGCTATTTTTAGAATCCGCATAATCCAGTCTGCCGTCTCATAGGAGAGGCTCAGGATATTGACATAAAAATTTTCAAAGCCACCGTTGGCCGGTGTATTTGTAAAAAAACGATAGATAACCGCGCTTAAAGACTGGTTGGTGTGTCTAAATCCCGGTATACCTTCAGCCATTGTTCCTTCTGTTACAAAAGATAGAAATATCCCGAGCCATGATTCCAGCACAGGTATAAAGCGGGAAGGAGTAAGTGCCAATGGCAGTATGATTCCCCAACATATCAATATACCCCCTACAGCCCAGAAGACTGTCCTCCAGGACTTTTTGTAAAAAAAATACGCTATAAAAAGTCCAGGGGTAATTTTAATCGCAGTGGCAGCCCCAAGTAACAAACCCGCCTGCATATCGCGGTTCCTTGAAAACTGGTCCAGGCCGAGTAATACAAGCGAAAAAATAAAAATATTTACCTGAGAAGTTTCAAGGTTGGTAATAGTTACCACAGCCATTAACGCCAGTGGTACCGCCCATAATGCTGTCTGGTGTGGCATAGAAGATATACCCGAAAACCGCATCACCATATTCGCCCCTGCCCTGGTAGCCAAAACCATCATAACCAGCGAAAACAAAAACCAAATTGCGGCACCTAATGGTAAAGGAAGGGGAACCAATGGGGCATATACCATGGCAAAGAAGGGAGGGTACTTTCCGATGGATGTAACGTTCAGGTCATAAACTTCATATACATCGATCTGGTTAAAAAGTAAGTCCCGGCTGAACTCCGTAAAATCATCATATTGACTGCCATGACCCCGGGTAGCACGTATGACCATATTGGCCCAAAGCCCCAATAAAGTTAAAACAAGCAGAATAGTGAGGATCCGCTTTAGTTTTCTGGTTTTTTCATCTGTTTTCTCAAAATATGCACCTGCATTTACGATAAAGTTGAGTGTATTGGTTAGTATTTGCATTCCAGGGATTGATAATTGTGTTTTTTCATTCAAATCAAAATGACATGCAAATAAAATACATTCTGTTTACTTAACAAACCGTAAATGCTCCATCAGTAAAACCTAATCCCAAAAATATGTTCTAAGCTCCGAAAAATAAACCGGCATCTTAGAGAAAATGTCGTGTTTGCTCCCTGGTGATAGCAAGGGAAGGCAATCCATAGCGGTTTTTGGTTTCAGAACAACCTGAATAAGCCATAGGCCCCTACAAAGGCAATTGACAGAATACTGAGCCATAATGCAATATCGTAAATCTTCCCGGGAATAAAAGCCGGGTCAGCGCGATAATAGCGAATGTAGATAACGGAAAATACCACCAGAAAAAGGATGAGGGCACCGACAATGCCTCCTGATAAAACCATGATAACAGGAAGGCGAATAAAAACAAAAGATAAAGCCCATACAAGTGGTACAACCCATGCTAAAATCATTACCCACTTCCTGCGCTGATTCATGTCGCCAAAGTCGATCCAGCCAATTCTTCCAAAAATATCAGTGAACAAACGCGTCCAGGAGGCCAGTGAGGCAAAGAGTGTAGAGAACAATACCATGAAAGCCCCGATCAGGAAAATTGTTTTCGCCCAGGCACCCAGTGACTCAGTATACATAGCTGAAAGGGTTTCTACCATCTCATAGCCTTGGGGAATGGTGCCGCGGGCATTAAGCACGGCCGCTCCCAGGAGATAAAAGACACCAGTTACTACAGTGTATAGCACCATGGCCGAGACAGCATCCATATACATCGTATTTATCCAACCTCTGGCCCTCGACTTCCATGCCTCTTTGTCTTCTCGTGGTCCTGTATAGCGCGCATAACCCTTTTCGAGACACCAATAATTGTAGTAGATAATCTCCTCGCCAGACACCCCCGTAATGCCGAAGGCAGCGATGGCCACTGCCACTGCCTCCTTGGGTAACTGGAACTGAAGGCCACTCCAGACTTCCTGCCAGGTAAAATCAAAAGGTGTGTATTTCAGAAAATACAAGGATGAAAAGGTAAAAAGTGTAAAAACTGCGATTAAAATAAGTGATCCTTTTTCCACAAACTGGTAGTATCCCCGGAAGATCAGTAGCGCCACAAAGATCGCGATAACAAAAGACCATATGGCGACACTTACATCCGGAAATCCAATGTTCATAATAATCGCCACCCCTCCTACAATCCCTCCAACCTGCAGGAACTTCAAGGTCATCATAACCAGCATAGACCAAACCGTCCAATTTGCCTTGCCCCAAACCGGTCCGGGCAACTTATTTAAAATGGCCATGGAGGTTTCTCCTGTAAGTATTGTGTGTTTGGCAAATTCTAACTGAACTGCTACTTTAACCAAGCAACTGGCAATAATTACCCAAAAAGTAATAAATCCGGCTCTTGCTCCGAGTGTGGTTGTAGCAATGAGTTCACCTGAGCCTACTATCGTTGCGGAAAGTATGAAACCTGGCCCGAGATGTTTTAGCTTGGAAAAAAAGGTAACCGGTGGCTCCTGTATGGATTCACCGGATAGGTGATAGGGGTCTTGCATGAGTAAAAATTAAGTATATAATATTTTCAGATTCTTCCCGAACAAATTACCAAAACCAACAATATATACTTTTTTTTCCGGAGGAGAAAATGGCATGGCGTCATACCTCAAAAAAAACAGCTTTGACAGGAGACTGGAAGCGCTAATCTCCGAAACCAGTCACCGGATCATCTCCGGTTACAGACCGGTGGTTTATTTATTTCTTAATGAATCGGCAGGGTTGGCCAGGGCTGCCTGAACCGTTTTCAGATTTATAGTAAAGGCCGCAATCAATATTCCTGCCAGTGCCGCCAATGCCAACGCTTTCCGGGAAATTACAATCAAAGCCCATTACCGAACAATTTGCGCGTCTTGTTTTATTGATGTTGCGGTCTCAACAAATCATTGACGGTTTTCACAGGGTTGAAGGTTAAAATAGGTACTTCCACAAACACCGTATTCCAATCGGCCATTGAGCCGTTCCATAAGCCGGGTAATTCCTGGGCTTTGAGCTTTTTCCCATCTTTTGATTTTTCAGTAATAAAGCCGGTAGCCGGATCCCGGTGTTTTATCAGGTCAAATTTGTTACCTTCAAAATCCACATTGCTGCAGACCAAATCGACCGGGTTAAAATGGGTGGCTTTTTTTACAATTTCAGCCTGTTCCGGATCGCTCATATCAATTTGCGAGGTTTCTGCTATTTGCAGGGACATGGAGCCGTCATGATTTTTTACCCAAAAAGGCCCTCCTCCCGGTTCACCTTCATTTTTGACCATCCCGCAAATCCTGGTAGGCCGGTTCAGCTTTGCAATGAGAAAAGTTACCTTTTCTCCGGGGTTATAACCTGTGAAGGTTTCCGGCAGTCTGAAGTTTAAGTCATTTTCCAAAAACTCCTGTGCTTTGACGATTATCTCCTGATCGTTGCCGGCCGTTTTAAGCGCTTTGATATGATCCGTGATTTTTTTCCTCAGGCTCAAAAGCAATCCTGCCAAAGCCTTTTTAAAACGGTAGGTGGTTGCTTTAATCCTATCCGGAACAACGTTATCAACATTTTTTATAAATATTATCTCTGCCGCAAGGTCGTTGAGATTAGACAAAAGGGCACCATGCCCTCCGGGCCTGAATAAGATACTGCCGTCAGATTCGCGAAAAGGGTCGTTGTTCATGTCGACAGCAATGGTATTGGTTGCACTCTTTTGTTCGGAAAATGAGATGTCAAATTTAACCTCGGGCCATTGCTTTGTCACCTTTTCTATGGTGGATTTGAATAATGACAAATGCCCGGGTGATACGGTGAAATGAATAGCCACATTATTGCCGCTTTTCCCATATTCCATTCCCTCTACCAAGTGTTCCTCAGCCGCCACACGGGACGTACCATTATATTTATGGAATTTGATCAAACCTTTTGGCAGGCTCCCATAATTCAGGCCCTTGTCAGTCAAAACATATCGCAATACGGTTTGGTATTGCTTTTCACCAAGCAATTCATCCAGTGATTTCCCATCCCTTTCAAGCACAGCCTCCAGATCCCCGACAAAAGCAAAATCGTAGAGTCCCTCAAAAAATTTAGTTACCACAGGAAAATCCTGTAATCGGGGGGCGCTGCTATTAAGGAAGGAAAAAAGATCCTTAAACATCCTGGAGGCCGCTCCGGAGGCAGGCACAAATTTAATAATCCTTACACCAGTCCGGGCGCTGTCATAACGGGCAATTAACTGATCGATTTCATCATCTTCCAACCGTATCACACCATCGCCAACAGTAGCCGCCTTTTGAATGGACAAAAAAGGGAAACCGGTTTTAAAAGATTCAATTTGTTTATTTACCTCAGACGCATTGATATTTAATTGTTTTAGTTGTTGAAGATCTCGGGTGGTTAGCATTGCGATAAACAGTTTGATTTTTTATTCAGGAGGGCGAATATACATTAATTTGCAAACAAATGATTGCCGGAAAGGATAAATAAAAGGGGGTTCGGAAAAAAATCCACCATTAATGATTCCGACCCCCCATAAAGGGCAAAAGCTACATTTGCCCTCATTCAACGCATCTTCTTCCCATAGCTATATTTCACACCATATATTAGTTGAAAACCGGTAAAGAGACCGAAAAAAGTGTTCCTTCACCTAAAACACTTTCAATTGCTATTTTGCCTTCATTCAAAGCTACCAGGTCGCAACAAATGGTTAACCCCAATCCGTTTCCCCGTTCCCCACCTGTTCCAACAAGGCTATGCATTATTTTACGATCTTTTTTGCGCTGGCCGATTAGCTCTTCTACCTTTTCCTTTTCTATGCCGATACCATTATCCCTGACCGTTAAAACACCGTATTTCCCTTTTCTTACCGCAGAAATGATCACTTCGCCCCCATTGTGGGTGAATTTTAATGCGTTATTGATAATATTTCTTAAAATGGAAAAAACATGGTCTTTATCGGCTTTCAGATAAATTTCTTGCTCAATATTGACGCTGAAATCGATTTGTTTATCTTCGGCCAGAGATTCATAGATGCTATGTGACTTTTTGACCATCTCCAGGACAGATACTTTTTCAACCTGGGGGGTGACCCGGCCCTGGTTGTTGACACACCAACTCATCAGATTATCAATAAGCATCTTAACATTTCTACCGGCATTGACCATTTTCCGGATAAGCTCTTTCATTTCCTCCTTGCCGGCATCTTCACTTAACTTGACAACTTCAGTGAGACCTAAAATACTATTAACAGGGCTTTTGAGATCATGTGCCAGTATTTTAAGAAAATCGTTTTTGGACTGATCCAATCGTTCGAGCTCTTTTACTCTTTGGTTTAACCTTTTAATTTCTTCCTGCGCAAGAATAAGCTTTTCCCGGATACTCAAAAGTTCTTCGGAGTCTTTATTCTTTTTTTGCCGGACAGACAATATGAAAAACAATAAACCGGTTAGCGTTAAACCTGTAAGGAACTCAAACCCACCAATGTAATGAAAAAAAATACTCACAAGCAGAGCCAGAATCATAGTTGGTACCAGAAAATATAAAAATAAATTGGGATGCGTTAAACTTCTCGTTTGTGTCATCATGCGACTAAAATAACCCCGGATATGATTAGATGCACTCATATGTCCATAAGCCGCAATCGAAGGGTATAAAATGCTGTATAAGGGAACAAAGAAATATGGGGTAATAAAGCTGTAAACGCGTTGCTATTTTCAGGAAATGTAACCTTTGCTGTTGATGATTTCAGAGCGGTATTTCCTGCCCAATGGCAGATCTTTCAGCTCGGTTTGCACCACATTTTTTTCAAGGTCAATAGCGATGATTTTGTCTATATTTACTACGTAATTCCTATGTATTCTCAGGAATTTGTCATTCTCCAGTTTTTCCAGGATATCTTTCAAGGAAATTCTTACCACAAACTTCCTGTTCTCACCATATATAGAACAATACTTTTCTTCTACCTCGATGAGGTGGATGTTTTCAATAGTAAGTTTTACCAGCTTGTTGCCTTCCTTGATCAATAGATTTTTTTTTAGAAATGGAAATTGTTCCAGGGTAAGCTTTTGGGCCAGGCTTTTTTCATTAAAATTTTCTATTGCCAGTTCAATGGAGTGCCTCAGAGAGATTTTATTAGCGGGTTTAATGAGGTAGGCAAATGGGTGAACCTTTTTTGCCCGGTCAAAAGTTTCCTTATCGGAAAGGGAGGTAATAAAGATGATCGGGGTGGGATCCAAGGTGAAAATCTGATGAGCGGCAGTGATGCCATCCATTTCGCCGTTAAGGTTGATATCCATCAAAATGATTTCCGGCCGGCTTATTTTGGCTAGGTGAATTGCTGATTTGGCATTGTCTACTACATCTATGACCAAAAAGTCCATCTCCTCTAAATCCAGGCGCAATTGTTCGGCATACAGTGCATCGTCTTCGACAATCAATACTCTAATATTTTCGACCCCCAATTTATCTAAAAGTTAAATTAACCAAGAAAAGTTAAACCCCTTATTTTCTGAATATTACGAAATTAGGAAAAAGGGCTTTCACCACAAAATACAATTCAAGAAAAATTAATCATTCAAATAAACCGGTAAAGTAACTATGAAGGTAGTTCCAATATTCTCACTGCTTTTTACAAAAATATTTCCATGATTTAAGAGCGCAAATTCACGGCAAATAACCAATCCTAACCCGGTGCCCTTTTCGCCGGCTGTGCCAACAGTGCTTTGTTTTTTATCTTTCAATTGAAAAAGCTGATTTTGTTTATCTGTCGGTATTCCCTGCCCGGTGTCTGATATAAGGATTTTACAATTTTGCCCATCGGACTCGGTACTTATGGTCACCTGGCCATTTTCAGGTGTAAACTTCAACGCATTATTGATGAGGTTTCTGAAAATAGCCATGGTGCTGTTTCTGTCGCTCCAAAGATGTATTTCGTTATCAATAGTTTTAACCAACGCAATTTTTTTTGCCAGGGCCATGTTGTGAAACATAGCCAACAACTCATCGGTCAGAAAAGCTATATTTAGTTTTTCCGGGTTATAAGGAAAATTGCCCTGTTGGCTTAGTGCCCAATTAAGTAAATTATCCAGCAAACCTGACAATTGATAGGAAGATTTATCCACCATATCCAGGATAGGTGGGATCTTTTCTATTTCTTTGGCATCTGCATAGGCTTTTACGATCCTGGTAATTCCCTGAAACGAATGAACAGGCCCTCTTAGGTCATGTGAAATAATTGAAAAAAAACGGTCTTTGGTTTTGTTCAGTTCAATCAACTGGTCCCGCTGCCTCGTGATTTCCTCCTTTTGCTCAGATAAAAGCAGATTAGTCTGTTTTTCTTTCCGGTTGTTTTTAAATAAAGTATAGGTTAAGGCACCGACCAGCAATAGCACAATGATCAGGCCTATACCTATGATTTGTTGTGTCTGTTTCGTTTTATTGGCGAGATCAAGTTCAGCCTGTTTTTGTGACACCTCAAAATCCGTACGAAGGTCAGCCATTTTCTGAATGGCTTCCGCATTGCTGATGCTGTCTTTATAGGCAATGTATTGGCTTTGATATTTGAACGCATTTTGATAATCACCGGAAGATTGGTATAATTCGGAAAGTTTCAGGCTGGCGTCCCGGATTTGTTCCTTCAGTCCTTCCTCTTCCGCTATGTGCAGGCTTTTCAGGGCGTGGCCAAGTGCCTTGCCGAAATTCCCTTTTTCGTAGTAGATATCGGCTATATAAATTTCATACACAGCAATAGGGTACATGTCTCCGAGTTCTTCCAATATCTTTGAGGCCTGGTGGATATTTTCTTCGGCTAAATCATGTTTTCCCTGCTTGGCATATACCAAACCTATATTTCCAAGATTGTAGGCCTTACCGATCCTGGAATCCAGCTTTTCAAAGATCCTGGAGGATTCTTCGAAATATATTAAGGCAGAATCGAGTTTGTCATTGTTGAAATATTCATCACCTGTATTGAGTAATGAGGTGGCTAATTTCGTTGAGTCATTTTCTTCCCTGAATAAATCTATGGCTTTATTGTAATATAACAGTGCATTTTTACTGTTTCCCTGTACCGAATAAACATCACCTATGGCACTGTAGCCAGACCCCAACTCAACATTGAAACCAAATTTTTCAGCCAAATTAATGTATTCAATAAATGTGGTCATTGCCTCTTCAAGATCACCTTTTGATCTTTGGGCGTGACCTATATCCAGATAAGAGTTGATTAATATGAACTTATTACCTGTTTTTTGAGCCAAGTCAATGGCTTTGTGTGCGTAGTGAATTACAGAGTCCTGGTCGGTATGATTTATAAAGATGTTATAGTAAGTGAGTAACCTGGCGGATTCATCCAGGTCATTAGGTTGATTTAATACAGCAATAAGGCTGTCAGCTTTATGCTGATTTTGGGAAAAACCAAGTAATGACAAGAAAAAAAAGCCCATTATAAAACAGGCTTTTTTAATAAAATTGTCTTTTTTACTAAGAATGTGTATTCCGAATTTTAAGTTTAGGATCAACATAGAACTGAACCGGTGGCTGCGAGCCACTGGTAACGGTGAAATAAACACCGTACTCTTGTTCATCTCCGGCTTGTCCATGTAATGCATTTCCTGTTACGTTTCCGTAGGCATCACCATGCAATTCGGTTTGACCCAAAATATTGGTGTGTGCCTCGTAAGTAATCTTATCGATTGTAACCGTATCACCTGTTTGTCGATCCTTAGCTTCTGCTTCCCAACAAATCTCGTCTCCAATGCTGATTTTTGAGGTAAAATCCTCCGGGGAACCAGATTGTTCACCCCCAAAAGAGTCCTCGAATTTAATACACGCTGTAACATTCCCAGGGTTGATCTTCTTTGTATCAACTTTCATGGTTATAGTGCATCTTTCCATAATAATATAAAATTTTAGTGTTTTAAATAAATTAACCGTTAAAAATTCGAATTAATAACCTGTATGTCGGGTCAAAAGTAGTGTGGAGACAATTCCTATTCAGGCCGAATTGAAAGCGAAATCAACGTTTGTAACATTTTAAAATGGGTTGTTAAAATATCCAGAATATTGAACTGATTTTGATAGCTGCAGACTTTTTGGCTGTTAAGATATTTTGAGAAAGTGTAAGGTCGGGTTACATGCCGCTTCAAATAAAACAGGCTTTGCAGCACTTGAGGTATTTTTGCCGAAAAAATATATAAAATTTTGTTTATCAATTAATTATAAAAATTAAAATAATTTGTAAAGCCGGAGGCAAACAGGAAAAGATTGAAAAGTTTGTAGTGTTTTTGCGTAGTATAAACAGGGTTGTTCATATAATAAGCTTTTTTCATTATATAATTTTTCCATGAAATAATTAGCTTTTTCAGGTAGTAGGATTTCCTATATAAATCAACATTTTTGGATAGCATTTTTGCAAATTTCTGAATATTAAAACCTGCCAGGATTTTGAACCAAGGGCATTTTATACAAATAATATTGCCTTACAAAGGAGCTTATTATTAAAAAATGGATTATTTTTAAGTAAACTGTTTAAACTATGACGCTCATGTATGCTTTAAAAAAACCAACCCTCATACTGACTTTTGCCGGACTTATCAATGTGTTGTCGACTTATGGACAGACTTCGCATGAAAGCTTACAAATAAAATCTGCTATACTTGCTGCCCCTGAAGAGATGCGCGACGGAGTGACAGTTTTGGGCTATAATGACTCGGGACAATTGGTTACATTACAAAAGGGCACCAATGATTTAATATGCCTTGCGGACGATACCAATAAAATGGGCTTCAATGCGGCATGTTATCATAAAGACCTCGAGCCCTTCATGGCCAGGGGAAGAACGTTAAAAAAGGAAGGAAAATCACCCCAGGAAATATTTGACATCAGGGAGGCAGAGGTTAAATCGGGTAAGCTTAAAATGCCACCCCAGCCCACTACCCTACACGTTTTATATGGTCCTAATGCCAGATACGACGAGTTGACCAATCAAATGCTGGAGGCCAAATACCGGTATGTTATTTACATTCCCTACGCCACCGCCGAAAGCAGTGGTTTACCTACAAAACCCAGGGCTGCGGGTGATCCCTGGCTGATGGACCCGGGCACACACCGGGCGCATATCATGGTAACACCTAAGCAATAAAATATTGTGTCGTCCGGGTTTATTGATGATTTACTTTAAGAATTATCTTTCCGCGGTTTTTATTGGCTTCCATGTAAGTATGGGCGGCGCCCACATTTTCCCAATCAAAAACAGAGTCGATTACTGGCTGTAGTTGGCCGGTTTCAAATAATGGAACCGCGTTTTCTATGAAATCCCGGGTAAGCCTGATTTTATAATCTATACTTCTGGCTCTCAGGGTCGATCCCACAATGTTCAGCCTTTTAAATAAAACCGGTGCAATACTCAGGGATTTGATGGTAGTACCTCCCATAAAACCCAACATCACCATACGGCCATCGGTTCTCAGGCATTCCAGGTTCTGCCTGAAATAAGCCGCACCGATAAAGTCGATAATCACATCTACCCCAGGATTTTCATTTTGGGCCAAAACACGGGCAAATTCCTCCATTTTGTAGTCAATGCATTGCCCTGCGCCCAAAGACCGGCACAATGGATGTTTTTCTTTGGAAGCGGTAACTATGATGTTGGCTCCGAGCATTTTCGCTATCTGGATAGCGGCGGTTCCTACGCCACTGGCACCTGCGTGTATTAATACAGCTTCCCCTTTCCTGAGTTTAGCTTGCCAGACTAACGCCTGCCAGGCGGTTAAAAAGGCTTCGGGTATACCGGCAGCTTCTTCCATGGTCATAGTGGTGGGTACGGGCATGAGCATTCGATGGTGCACGCTTACATATTGGGCATAACCTCCACCTGCCAGCAAAGCCATAACACGATCTCCGGCCTGACAACCTTGCACCGAACTACCTGTCTCTATAATTTCACCGGCCACCTCCAAACCCAGAATTTCGCTTTCGCCCGGAGGTGGCGGATAAAGACCTTTACGCTGCAAGATATCAGCCCGGTTGAGTGCGGTGGCACTTACTTTTATCAGCACCTGCTCTGCACCTATCTGAGGATTCTCTATATTTTCAAGGTTCAATGCTTCGATATCTCCAAAATCTTTCAGGGTAATGGCTTTCATTCCGGACTTTAATTTTCTTTCCTCTTAAATTAGTCAAGAAATTTCAAATCAAAAAACCGGATCAATATTTAATTGCTTAAACGATGATCCGGCGTTTTCTGCCGTGTTTAACCTGCCTGAAAATCAAACCAATTTATGCAGCTTGTTTATCAAAGCCTATCAGGAATTCGGCCAGGTTCTGTTGCCCGTCTAATCCTAGTTTTTTCCTCAACCGGTACCGTGCCACCTTCACACTTTCCGGATTTATAGATAAAATAGAAGCTATTTCCTTGGTGTTGAGATTCAATTTGATCAGGGCACACAATTTACATTCCGAAGGCGTTAGATCAGGATACTTGTCCATGAGATCATTGAAGAAGTTATTGTGTACCTGTTCAAAATGTAATTTGAAATTATTCCAGTCCTTGTCAAGGTTAAAACTGTAATCCACGAGCCGTTTTAATTGATTCAGTTTTTTAGCAAATCCGCGTTCAGCTTCACTGCTGATTTGGCTGATGTTGTTTTTCAACGCTTCCATGATGCCATTTTTCTGCACAAGGTTCAGCGTGTGTGTCGTTAACTCTTTGTTTTTGTATGCCAATTGCTGTTCAAGGTCTTTCTCTTTTAATTTGGTATTCTCCAGTTCGTATTCCATTAACTTATTTCTGGCATCATATAACTCCTGGTTTTTGCGGAGCCTGACTCTTTGGTAATAGTAAACTGCAATAGCAACCATAGCAAAAAAAATCAGTCCGATAATCAGTATCTTATGCCACAAAGCATCGAGTTCCTTCTCACTTTGAAGCAGTTGAATATGTTTTTCCCGAAGCATGAGTTCACTTTCTTTCCTTTCCGTGGCAAATTCGGTTTCAAGCCTGGCAATAGCACGATCACTTTCCTCATTAAAGATACTGTCACTCATATTTTTGTAGCGTTTATAGTAGCTAAGGGAGGCTTCAAAGTTGTCGACAGCTTGATATAGGTCCGACAGTTTACCGAAGTTTTCGGAAATCAGGGTTTTGGCCCCTAGTTCCTCTGCTATTTTAAGGCTTTTCAAAAAGTTCTTTTCTGCTTTCTCAAAGACTTTTTGTGCTATATAAAGTGTGCCAATCCCATTATACGATTGTGCGAGTCTCTCTTTGTCTCCTCTTTTTTGGGAAATCAGCAGGGATCGGTTAAAATAGTTTAAGGCCTGCTTGAATGCCTTTTGGATGACCAAAATCTCCGCCATCTCCAAATATGTTCTCAGGACTACCCCTTCGTAATTATACCTTTGCGCAAGCAACAATGATTTTCTGAACAATGTTAAAGCCTCATTGTACTGTTCATTTAACTTGTATTCGCAACCCAGATTATGTATGGGGAACAAGGTAGCAAGGCTATCCCCTTTTGATTCATAAATTTCTATGGCCTTTGTCAGGTAATCGATAGCCTTTTCTTTGTGCCGCAGGGAACTTTGCACCACGCCTATATTATTAAAAGCATTAGCCAGCTCCAATTGATAGGTATCTGAATCGGGATTACCGCTTTTTAGCGTTTCATATATTTTAAGAGCCAGCAGGTATTGTTTCAGGGCGTCTTCAAAATTTCCCTGTCGCCTGAATACCACTCCTTTGTTCTCCAATATTTTGGACCTTGCCCTACGATACTTCACACTATCCGGGTAATCCCGGATCAGTTTGTCTATCAGCTCGAGCCCGGTTTCATAATGATCCAGTGCCAGTCTGTATTTTCCCAGATCTTTTTGAATAATTCCCAGGGTGACTTCATTTTCCACCGCCAGCCCCAAATCGTAGAAATTGACCAAAAGTTCCCGGGACTGATTGGCATAGTTCATGGCTTGTTCAAGGTCAGCAGCGATCATTTCCTGCGACAAGTCATTAATTATCTGAATTTTTGTTCGCACATCGCTGTCCACAGTTACATTCAACGCATGCTTGAGGCTGTCGATAATAGTTTGTGACTGGCCACATAGCGTGCCAGTTCCAAAGGTGTATATCAGAGATAATAGGAAAAGGTTTTTCATCATACTTATAAGATTAGGTTAGTTCAAAAAACCCCTCATTAGCCTATGTATATCTATGACCAAAATGATCAATTACGTGAAAACTTACGTGGTATATCTAATATTAGCTAAAAAAACAGGTGTACAATAGGTGAACATTGTAATCAAAAACGATGAATATGAGGGTTTTACCCTACAAATCCTCGGTTTTTAACGATAAAGAAGCACGGTGATTCATGTGTTGGGGCTGAAGGCATATGGTTCTGTCACGGGCACTGGTATTCGCTGAGGGCATCCGGTTTTGCTGAGGGGTTGTCCAATACGTATTACATTTCGACTCGCCACTAAATTTTAGTTGCTTCAACAACCGGTACACACCCCTGCCCCCCTCGAAGGCACAGCCGTCGGTTTAAGAAAAACATCTATGGCGCGAGCGTCCGCGGCTATTGCACAACTTAAGCATGTGCCTGTATTTTTATTTACAGGCGAAAACGGCTGTGTCTCTTTGTGTCTTGGTGCCTTCGTGGTGAAAAATGGTTAACCACGAAGGCACCAAGACACAAAGAGACACAGAGAACTTTGTCGAAAATGCTGTGCAACAGCCACAGATGTTCGCTTAGAACTTAACGTGTACTTTGGCATTAAAGAACCTTTGGGAAAGGTTATTGGGAACGCCATACTCGATGCCGGAAAAGTCTTCAACCCATGTGTAGGAAATTGTATTATCAGTACCCAGCAGGTTTAATATATCAAGCCCTAACCAAAGGGATTTCAACAATTTATTCCTCAGCACAATAGACTTGGAAAAGCCTACATCCACCCTGCGGTAAGCCCTGCCGGTAAAGATAGTCCTGTCATCAATATCATTAGGGGGGCCAAAAGGTAAGCCACCACCAAAAAGCAGGCTTAAATTTACTCTTACAGTGGGGTCATTCGGCAGATGATCCTGGAAGAAAATAGCGAGGTTGATGTGCTGGTCAGAAGGTCTCCGGACCCGGCCGCGATTATCATCTTCGAGATCTTCTTTGGTGTTAAGAAGGCCCAGGCTAAACCAGGATTCAGTGCCCGGAATAAACTCACCACTCACCCTGAAATCCATCCCGGTGGCAAAGGCTGTAGTTCGGTTGTTTGCATAATATCTGATTTTCACATTATCCAGATCGTATGCCACCACGTTCGATAACCGCTTATAATAGGCCTCTGTCAAAAATTTAAATCCACGCCCCCAAAGTTTGAAGTTATAATCCATGCCAGCAATAAAATGTATGGAAGTCTGCGCTTTGAGATCTTCATTCAGATTTCCTTCAAAGTCGCGCATCTCCCTGTAGAAAGGCGGTTGCTGATATACGCCAATTGCGGCCTTGAAGAGGACATCCCTTTGCCAGTCCGGTTTGATGGAGTATTGAACTCTCGGACTGACTAATAGTTGGTCATTGACATCCCTGTAGTTTAGTCTCGCTCCATAGGTGAGGGTTTGCTGTTCGTCAAGATTGAAAGTGTGTTGCAGGTACGCAGTGGCTATATTGGTATTGAGGTCCAATTGGGTATTTAATACCCTGGTGATGGTTACAAAATCTGCAGAGTCGATAAAAGAATATTCGTCGAGTTCATCTTCCATTTCCTGGCGGCTGTAGCCGATACCGAATTCAATGGTGTTTCTTTCGTCGATCCAGTAAACGTTACGGTTTTCAATGTTATATATGTTGGCTTCCAGTTTGTTACGGCCATAATCATAATTGGTACCTACTCCCCTGACTGACACACATTCATTGAAGTTTGAAGTGCCTGGGTTATTGTTGACATCACACAACAAATATCCACCTTCCACATCGAAATACTCTCTTTCTCCCGAACGCATGGCGGATACAATCAGCTTTGAGCTTAACCTTTCATTGAACCGGTGGGTCAGCTTCAACCCACCCTGCCAAAGGTCATACCGCAAGGTTTCACGTCCATCAAAGGCCACCAGAAGCCTGAGGGATTGATTAATTGCACCAAAGTCAGTTTCACGGGTTTCAGGCACCACCTGGTACCTGTTTCTGGCATAGGAAAACAGCACACCCAACTCCGTACGTTTCGATGGGTGGCCACCCCCACTCAAATCAAAGTTGACAAAGGATTGAATATCTGTAAACCTGGGCCTGTATCCTCCCTGGGTTTCCTGCGTTTCAAGCAGATAAGCAGCACTTTTATGCCTGGCACCAAAAATATAGCCGATAGTCTTTTTTCTATTCGCCCCTTCAAAATGGGCCGTGCCTCCCAAAAGGCCAAGCGTAAGGGAGGCTGCACTTTTCACCGGCTTTTTGTATCGAATGTTAAGTGCCGATGATAGTTTATCCCCATATTTTGGCTGCCATCCTCCGGCAGAAAATTCCACAGATGATACCATATCGGGATTGACAAAGCTAAGGCCCTCCTGCTGTCCGGCACGGATCAAAAAGGGACGATAAACGAGGATATCATTAACGTACACCAGGTTTTCATCAAAGTTACCGCCTCTTACCGAATAGTTTGATGACAACTCATTATTACTGATTACTCCTGGCAGCGTACTGATTATTTTATTGAAATCCCCAAAGGGTGAGGGCAAAACGGATGCACTTTTCGGATCAATCTTATATACACTTACCTCTTGCCTGACTAAAGGGTTTTCTCCTTCACCAACTATATCCACCCCTTTCAGATACCTGATATCCAGCGCCAACGTTACGTCTATTGTCAATTCACGCTGACCGGCATCAACCATATAATCCTGTGAAAGGTTTTGGTACCGGATGTGCGAAAAATCAAGCGTAAGATTGTTTGCAAAAGGTATAGAAATCTCAAATTGCCCCAGATCATTGGTAGAAGTACCAAGATTAGCCGGTTTTATCAGCACATTTACCCCTGCTATGGGTCTCGTCTCCGCATCTCTGACGATTCCTTTTATTTCCAGATTTTGACCAAACAAAGATCCCGTGTGCAAAAACACTATAAGAAATAGTGACAGAATATAGTTGAGATTCATGTAAAATCAAACAACAGTATAAACGTTCTTCAAATCACGAATCGTACTTTGAGGATCAGGGGATTTAAATACAAAACTTCCTGCCACCAACACATCCGCACCGGCGGTAAGCAGGGATTTGGCATTATCACTGTTCACCCCGCCATCGATTTCGATCAATGTTTGCGAGCCGGTGTTTTCAATCATTTTTTTAAGTTTGCCAACTTTTCGATAGGTGTTTTCAATAAGTGACTGGCCACCAAAACCAGGATTTACGGCCATTACTACCACCAAATCGATATCCACCAAGGTATCTTCCAGTAGTGTCACATTAGTATGAGGATTAAGCGCAACACCGGCTTTACAGCCCAACCCCTTGATTTCCTGCAAAATACGGTGCAGATGATCACAGGCTTCATAGTGTACGCTTATCACAGAGGCCCCAGCTTCCCTGAAAGCTTTTATATATCTTTCAGGTTTCTCAATCATCAGGTGTACATCCATAGGTTTTTGGGCATGTCTTTGAATGGCCTCACAAACCGGCAAGCCAAATGAGATATTGGGCACAAATGAGCCATCCATAATGTCAACATGGATCCAGTCGGCCTCACTGTCATTTACAAGCTCAATATCTCTTTGCAAATTGGCAAAGTCCGCTGCCAGAACGGAAGGTGCTATCAATGGTTTCATTAAACAAATATATAAAAGGGGTTAAAAAAGTGAAAGTAGCTAATTTTTTAAGAATTTAACAGACAGACGCTTTCCTTTGTTAATCACATTCAATATGTATAACCCCGGTGTAAAATCGCCGGTGTTGATTCTTACCGGCTCACCTTGAGGAAAAGTTTGCGGGTCGTTTTCATAAACAATCTGACCCATGCTATTGAGAATAAGGATCTTGGTTTCCCCCGGAAAATCGCCGGACTCCCATTGCAGATAAAGTTCACTGTCAACAGGATTGGGAAAAAAGTTAAATGCGGGGTCCAACGCTTCATCTATACCCACAATAAGATTACGCGCTCTTGCAAAGCTGGGAATACCAAAACCTAGCTCACTATCTGAAGTGCCCGACTGGTGTCCTGAGTCCCTGATGATCTGTAAAATTTCATTTTTAGTCTTATCAGGGAAGGCCTGCATAATGCCTGCCGCCAATCCTGCTACCAATGGTGTGGAAAACGATGTACCGGAAGATGCTATTGGCGTCTCAGTAAACTCGTTAAATCCCACTACCGTGCCCGAGCCGAGAGCTACTACATCAGGTTTTACCCGTCCATCTGCCGTCGGGCCCGTAGAACTAAAGCTGCTTCTGGCCGAGTCAGATCGTATAGCACCGACGGATATTCCGTCTTCAACATCTCCGGGTGCAGTGATGATTTCCCAGGAAAGGTCATTCCCCAAGTTGCCGGCACTATTGACGAGTAATATACCTTTATCGGCTGCCATTTGCGAGCCTATGGAGATAATGGTGGTTTGACCATCCATATCGGTAATATCATAATCCATAGCAGGATCATCGAAAGTATTGTAGCCCAGGGAGGTATTTATAATGTCAACCCCTATGCTATCTGCCATTTCTGCGGCAAAAATCCAGTTAAACTCCTCAATGCGGTACTCACTGCCAATATCCTCGGTGATATACAAGACATATTCCGCACCGGGTGCCGTACCTGTAATCTGCCCCTCACCAAATGCCGCAACGCAAGAAAGTACCTCCGTTCCATGATCATCCAACGCATAAACGTTTTCATTGTTACCTACATAATTAAAGGTGTGCTTTATACGGTTGTCAGCAAACAGATGGTCAAAGTAAAACAGATTATCCACATGGCGAAAACCGCTGTCAAAAACACCGATTAATATACCTTCACCGCGATAGCCCAGGTCATGCATATAGGTAACTGCCAACATTCTGTTTTGCGGATCCGTCGCATGAGTAGCCTGTTGCCGGTTGTTTGCACCTGTAAGGCTTCTTTCAAACTTTGTGTTATGGGTATGTCTCGCTCCGGCAAGACTTCCCGGTGCTACCAACTCCACATCCTCAACGATCGGCAATACTCTCATATCATCGACTTTGGATTCGGGTAATACGATCAGCGCCGCGTTTAACCATTTCGTAGTATAAAAAACCTCTGCTCCCATGGCTGTAATCTGCTGCAGGTAGGATCGATTGACAGGTAAATCACTTTCGGTAATGCTTACCTGATTTTTTTGTCTTCTTTGGATAGATCTTTCGGAAAGAAACTCAGCAGGCCGGTCTGTGGCATACATCGAATTGTTTTTATCAGAAAAGTAAACAATGTACCTGTTTTCCTGACCTGATGCCTCAAAAACATTACAGAAAATGATACACAAAAAAAACGACAGGTTATTCTTTACCATAATCAATCAGGGTTAACTGTAAGGCTTTCCCCCTTTCTATGACCTTTTGCCCGAAACATGCCGAATCGTTACAAAACGCTAACTTTATAAACGTTTTTTCCACCAAACCAATATGCTCGGCAAAGATTTCTTTTCTTTCATCCTTGATCAGTAAATCTTCTTCATCCCCCTGCACCACAGTTACCGTTCTCTTCTCTTCGTCTTTGTAAGTTTTTGATTCAAACGGATCCCTGATGGTGTAATCATCGCTTTCATTGGCATTTAAGGCATTTCCATCCCATGATACATCTTCTTTTACCGGAAAAACAAGTTTAATGAACGGCACATTGTTTTCAATTGAAATAGCCTGCATGGGTGTCTGCCGTGCAGTCCAGACCGAATCCAACCCCCATTGGGTGTTTTCATCCTGTCTTGAAAAACGGTGAACTACGTACGTATATGTGTCTGTTTGGTTAAGAAATGAGTCCACTACCTGCTCTTTTAACTGGTATCTTATGGTATCGAAGCCTAAAACGGAGTACCGGATTTCCTCAGCGTCATACACTCTGAAAATCCCTGTTTCCAATGGAAAAAAGGTAAAACCCAATCTGGATGCATCCGGTTCCGGCGTATCGCTATCACACGATGTAAATAAGACGAATGTTAGTAAAAAAACAATTACATATCTGCTACCGCACTTCATTTTGTCTGAAACTTGATTTAATCCATCCTCCACCGATAACATCATTTTCTTCGTAGAACACTGCCGCCTGCCCCGGTGCAATGGCATGCACACCGTTACCAAAAAAAACCTTCATAACATGACCTGCCTGCTCAATCACAGCCGGATTTCCCGGGTCGTTATACCTGACTTTTGTGATAGTATCGAGCCTTTGCCCGTCTATATTTTCATATTTCACCATGTTGAGCTTGTCTACATACATGCCATCCCTGGCAAGCTCATCAAAAGTACCGAGTACAACCCTGTTTGTATCTTTTTGAATTTCAGTCACATAAACAGGATAACCCAAAGCTATTCCCAACCCTTTCCGCTGTCCTACTGTATAAAAGGGATAACCTTTGTGACTTCCTATCACAGACCCATCCTCCAACACAAATTCCCCTCCTTCGACCTGCTTGTCCAGGCCTTCAACCCGCCTTTTTAGGAATCCGCGGTAATCATTGTCGGGCACAAAACATATCTCATAAGATTCGGACTTATTGACCAATTCCACAAATCCTCTTTTCAATGCCTCTTCCCGGATTTTGGCTTTGGTAAGTTGGCCCAATGGAAAAATGGTACGGCTTAAGCTCTCCTGAGAGATGCCCCACAGGGCATAGGATTGGTCTTTACTTAAATCCATTCCCTTGCTTATCACATACCTGCCATTTTCTTCACGAATATTGGCATAGTGTCCTGTAGCAATATAATCACACTTCAACTTATCTGCCCTTCTCAAAAGTGCGTCCCATTTAATATGGGTATTACATAAAACGCAAGGATTAGGTGTCCTTCCCGACAGATATTCCTCGGTAAAATGATCTATTACATAGTCACCGAATTCCTCTCTGATATCCAGGATATAATGTGGAAAGCCCAAATTCACGGCGATATTTCTTGCATCATTGATTGAATCCAGGCTACAGCAGCCGGTTTCTTTCTTGCTGCCTCCGGAAGAAACGTAGTCCCATGTCTTCATGGTCATACCAATCACTTCATATCCTTGCTCGTGCAGTAAAACGGCCGCCAGGGAACTGTCAATACCCCCACTCATAGCCACTAACACTCTTCCTTTTTTACTCATTTTTATCTCCTATACCAGGGTGTCACCTTGATTATTTCAGGTTGATCCCCTTGTTTTCTTGTTTTTAACAATTAAAAGTACGAAAAGATTTATCGTTTTCTATCCTTCTTTTTTGTCATCCTTACATATGCAAAAAATAGCAGAATAGAATGTTTTTATTGCAAATATAAAGCTATTGGTGGAATTCAAATAAAATTCCCCGAATTAAACGGTTTGCTTTATTTCGTCAATTGTCACTTTTTTGCATAACGGATTACTATAAATTATAACATAGTTATGGCTTTAAAAACCTTTGTAAAAATCAGTGAAGTGAACAACCTGAGTGATGCCCGTTACTGCGCTGGCATGGGAGTGGATCAATTAGGCTTCAATGTAGTGCCGGATCATCCCCAATTCGTAGACAGCGAAAAGTTCAAAGAAATTGGCGGATGGGTAGCCGGGGTCCGGTTTGTGGGAGAGTTAGGTGATCAATCTACGGACTATGCCCTGGAAGTTGTACGGAGTTACAAATTTGATTTGCTTCAGACAAATCGCGTGGAGCTTCTCGACGAGTTCAACAGACTGCCGTTACCAGTCATATTAGACTTGAATGTGGACGACTACATTGATGAAATGGCACTTAAGAAAGTGCTTGACTACGGCCATGGATTTGTAGAGTACTTCCTGGTTCATAGTACCCGGGAGGAGGAAAACCCGGCGCGTTTACAGGAGATTATGGCATTGGCCAAACGTTATAGTATAGTGCTGGGATCGTGGGTTGGGAGCCATAATGTGGATCAACTGCTTTCGACAGCCAGCTTGGCTGGTATCGCGCTGAAAGGTGGGGATGAAATAAAGCCGGGGTATAAGGATTTTGATGAGTTGGCGGGTATTTTGGAGATGATTGAGGTCGAGGAGGGATATTGATTGTGGTTTGGGTTGTTTGACAGGAAGATGGATGGCGTAGTGGAATGATGGAGGAGTGGAATGGTAGGTTGTTGGGTGGATGGCTAATGTATATATAAGCCATCCCCAGGTTACGGTTTTTGCCACTACGTTTACGCGACGGGTACTTATTACTCCCGTCAGCAATCATCAAAAAAATTAATGAAAATCAAAAAACCTGCTGTTTTAAGGCCATCGGGCAAAAGTTCTTACGGCAAACCAGTTTGCCGAGAGGCAAACGAACTGTTGGAAATTATCAACGGTGTGGATAAACTTACCTGGGTAATCATAAGGAATATTTCTCCGTGATATTGAAAATAAAAAGCTGTTACTTTGAAATTGTATAGGGTTTAGTTAAAGTTTAGATGAAAGCGCTGTGAAAATTTCACAGCGCTTTTTTTTACACACTTTCCTGCCAGGCTTATTCCTTGATTAATTGTATATTCAATCTCGGTATCCACATGCACCACCACCACCACTCTGCCGTTGTCCAGTGTATTATCTCATTTCAGGTGATAATTAAACCTGTCAGGTCCGGGCTGAGCCTTAAAACCGAGGACTTCAGGTATTTAATAGTGAAAGCATTAGGCTATCTATAAGGTGGAGTCAGAATTAAAGCAATATGAAGCGTTAAACAAAGGAAGAAAATTGCTTATAGACATAGAAGTGGTTACATATGCCCCGGCCTGTACCCATAACAATATTTTCCCCTATACAGCCACCAATGAACGTGAACTGCTTGAGATTATAAATGAAGAAGTGCAGGACTGGGTTAATACATCTGAGGAATTATTAAAGAAAACAATCTCTGTTATCCAATCGGTAATACGTATCAAAACTCCGTTTGACAGAAGTTACATCAAAAAAAAGAATTCCAGGGGAGCCATCATTAAACGGCTGGAAGAGACCATCGCAAATTTGGATAATCAGCAGGAAACAGCCATCATCGAGTATCACGATGGCCTGCAAAGAATAAGGGGGCTGGCCGGATCAGGGAAAACCATAGTAATTGCCCTGAAAGCCGCCTATCTCCACGCCATCAACCCTGATTGGAGCATGGTGGTTACATTTAATACAAGGGCATTGAAGAATCAATTTAAAGAATTGATTGAATTGTTTTGTATTCAAAAAATGGGAAGAAAACCGGTCGAAGATAAAATAAGAGTAATTCAGGCATGGGGTAGTAATTCAAGCACGGGTATTTATTATGAGTTTTGTAAAGACAATGGTTTAGAATACCTGGATTTCAGGGCCGCCAAGACATTAGGGGAAAGACTTAACAGGACGCCGTTCGACGCAGTTTGTCAAAAAGCTTTGGATGAGGTAGATAAAAACAAAATTATCCGGAAATATGACGCTGTTTTGGTAGACGAAGCCCAGGATTTATCCGAATCTTTTCTCAACCTGGTTTATTTACAATTAAAAGGCAAAAATAAAAGATTGATTTACGCTTACGATGAGTTGCAAAAATTAAATGAGGGTTCACCATTGAGAAACCCCAAAAAAATATTCAGTGAAGAAACCGACACGAGCGACATAATACTGAAAAAATGCTATAGAAATCCAAGGCCGGTGCTTGTTACGGCCCACGCCTTGGGATTCGGTATATACAGGGACGGAGGATTGGTTCAGTTTTTTGACCAACCTGAGTTATGGGAAGATCTGGGATATCTGGTTAAAAAAGGACAATTAAAAGGCGGTCACGATGTCACGCTTTTCAGGGCTGAAGAAGCTACTCATAAATTTCTTGAACAAGAAACAAACATCGATGATATTATCAGTTTCAATTTCTGTAATTCAAAAGTTGAACAGGCCGAAGCGATTGCACATGATATCGAAAAAAATTTAAAGGAAGAAGAATTAATGCATCAGGACATCATAGTCATCAATCCCCTTGCTTTAACCACCAAAAAAGAAGTCGCTTAGTGAGAGCAGCCCTGGATAAAAAAGGAATCAAAAGCCATATAACCGGAGATGTGGATAGGGATGAGTTTTTCAAACCCAATTCCATTGCATTTACAGGAATAAACAGGGCTAAGGGAAACGAAGTCCCATTTGTGTATATCATGAATGGACAAGATTGCTATTCCGGTCTGCACTTTACCAATAGAGGTTTAAGGGAAAGAAGGAACATTTTGTTTACAGCAATTACGAGGAGTAAGGCATGGGTAAAAGTATTTGGAACTGATGCAAGAATGCAATTCCTTTCTCAGGAATTTGATGAAGTAAAAAAAAGGGATTTTGAGCTTGCCTTTAAATATCCCACGCCTGAAGAAATTGAAAAAATGAATGTAATAAGCAGGGACATTAGTGAAACCGAGGAAACCCAACTAAAAAAGATTTAGCGTCTTTAACCGGATTAAAGCAAATCGTGGAGCGTATAAATTCCGGACAGGTTCAAATAGAAGATTATCCGGAAGATATGCAGGAAACATTAAAAGTCTTGATAAAAAAAGATGGACGTAAGTAAATACATCACAAAGCAGATCAGGCATATTACAACCTCATTTATTGAGACAAGCTTCCAGATTGATTTTAACTATGTTTCAGATAAAAATGGTATGATTGCCTGGGAAGGGTTCAAAAATATCTCTTTTGCCCTACGAAATCTTTCATATGATGAACTTTATGAGGAATGCCTGAAAGAAAACGCATTTAATCTTAAACTCATCGATGGCGCATTAATACAGTTTATGTATGAGTGCAGTAATAAAAATGCCCTATTTTTTATCCACTGCTTTTTTAACAAATCAGGATAACCATTGCTATAGCTAATGTCCATTCACAAAAATTTTACTTCGCCGGCAATAACTTTTAAGCCATCCAGGGTGAGTAATGGATTGATTTCATCAAAATATGAATGCAGTGGGGTCAATATGGCAGATAATCCGCCGGTGGCTATCACCTGGCAGGGCCTGGCAAGTTCATTTCGAATGTTGTCAATCATACCTGTTACCAAACCCACATACCCATGCAATATACCAGCCTGCATGGCATGTACGGTATTTTTTCCCAATACAGATGCAGGGAGTTCAAGAGGAATTTCCGGTAGGCGGGCTGTGTTTCCTGAAAGGCTTTTCACAGCCGTTTTCAGGCCAGGGGCTATGGCAACTCCCAGGATCTGAGCCCGGTTATTGATGGTTGTAAAAGTCAGGGCAGTGCCAAAATCCACAACGATACAGTAGTCCTTGGTCCGGGCATAAGCCGCCGCAGCATTAGCTACCAGATCGGTGCCTATCTCCTGGGGGTTATTGGTTTTTATCGTTATCCGGTCATAAATGTCAGGGCCAACCACCAGCGGCTCAAAACCGAATACTACCTCGATCATATTATGGATGATGGTAGTCAGTGCCGGTACAACACTGCTTAAAACGACGGTTTTGACCCGTGAAGTATTCAGATCGTTTTCAAGAAAGTGGTTTTTTAAGTTCAGAGCGAAGGACCCCGGTAATCGGGAAATATCACTTTTTTCGCGCCAATGATGTATCCATTGATCCTTATTGTTCAGTGCGAATACAATATCTGTATTACCAATATCTATAGCCAAGAGCATATTAATCCTAAAAAAGAAATATAAAAATATTTTGACTTTTATCCATTGTTTGGCTAACTTTTATAAGTTATTGACTGTCAATAATTTTACAACCTAAAACCTATTACAATGAAAAAGCTGGTTTATTTTACCCTGATTTTCCTTTTTATTTCCTGTTTGGCAATATCACAAGAAAAAGAACAGGCAAAGGAAACTGAAAGTTACACTGCCCCAGCCCCTCTTAATGACGACCTGATGGCCTGGATGATTGGCGAATGGAAAGGAAAAATGGTTGGCCCAATGGGGGAAACCGAAGAATGGTTGAAATATGAATATACACTGGAAAAACAGTTCCTGATGGTTTCAGCTACCTCCAAAATGGGAGCAGATTGGGAGTACGAGGGATATGGTGCCATTACATTAAAACCCGAGAGTATGGAAATGATGGGATATTGGATAGACAACATTCGGGGTATGTACAAAGGAAAAGGTATGAGAGAAGGCGATATGATAAAAATGACCTGGTACGGTCCGCAGGGAAAGGCTACCCGTATGACCAAAAAGCTGGGCAACGATAAGTTTGTAGTCATCGCCCATTCTACTGACCCCAAAGGTAATCCGATTGAGAGTAAAGGTGAATTCACCAGAATAAAAGATTTAACCTCAGAGCAATAATACTTAATCAGAACAACACGATTTAAAATCCCTCCAATCGTAGAACAATGCAAGGCACCTACCATGTCTCCATCATCTAACCCCGGTGCCTTGCATGTTGTTTTCATCCGAAATTTCGTATTCCTGACTTATTTTGTATTCTTTCCGGTAATTATTACATGAGCACACCCAGGCTCAGCAATTTCCCATGGTTACAGCGCCGATTACGCTGGGATAAATAGGAAAGAAGTGTCAGGTAAGAAGACTGATTTAAAAAAGAACAATCAGCTTTTAAACCTGAATTTGGTCGGGAACAGCCATTTTTCTTCTTTGCGTAGTATCTAAAACAACAATTCACTATGAGAAAAATGAACAGGAAACTATTATTACTGCTGCTGCTTTTCTCACCACTGGTAACACTGGCTCAGGTACATATTGGCGTTACAAGTGGTGTAAACAGTACATTTGTATTGGATAAAGGACTTTCAGAAGATCCCAGGTACAATAGCCAGATGACTTACAATTTTGCTCCTGCGGGCTTTTCATTCGGTGTGGACATAAGCAACGGGTTTGGCATACAACTGGAATCTATCCTGGCGAACCAGGGCCAGGTTTTTGAGGTGCTCGATGTAGCAAAGACAGCGGTTGGTGAACGCAAGATCGATTTAAGCTACATTCAGCTACCCTTGCTTTTTAAATTTATGAGCGCAAAAGCTACCAAAGCCCGCACAAATTTCTCTTTAGGGCCGCAGCTTTCTATTCTTAGAAATGGGGTGGAAACCATCCAATACGAAGCTTCGACTCAAAACATTGAAAACACCAATGAATTACCTGAAGGAGCAACTTTGAATGCCGACGGAAGCTATGATGTGCCGGCACTGCCTTCAACAGAATTGCTAAGCACTTCGGCCAACGAGGAAATAAACAAGTTCAATGAAACAGAATTACAGATTGCCGCTTCCTTTGGGGTCGATATTGATATTTCCAAGTACTTTTATTTGTCAACACTGATCAGGGCTAATTACAGCTTTACCGATATGAGAAACGGAGATTTGGTAGATTTACTCAAAAGCAGTAACCTGGATGGGCTTTTTGACCGCAGGGCTAACCTGGCTATTGGTGCACAAATCGGTCTGAACTTTATGTTTGGTGGAGTAAGATCATTTAAAGCCAAACAATTGGACAGAAACGCTGAAGCCTTTTTATATAATAACTAAGAAGAATAACCTCCATACCTCCTTTGTGTCTTTGTGCCTTCGTGGTTCATCTTTTTTTTACTTAATTATTTTCCTCTATTTTCCAGAAGTGTATACCTCCCGCTTGTTTCCCAAGTTCTGCGGTGTCTACGATTTCCAGGGCCTCAAGGTCAATAACATCAACACTGCCAGGCTCTCCTCCTACCCCTTCCACCGACACAAATGCGTAACGGCTGTCCGGTGAGATGGCAATGCCATGCGAAATCCGGCGGTTGTTCTTAATTTCAGCTAATTCTTTTTTGGTATTTAAGTCCCATACCCCGGTACTGGCAGCCGATTTGTAAGTGACAACCATTTTGTTTCCATCCGGCGTTACCTCTACATTATAGGGTCCTTTTCCTCCGGGAAAACGATGTGTAATCATCCATTTTTTCAAATCGACTTCCAGGATCTCATCACTGCCATTGCCCGCTACATATACCTTTTTTCCATCGGGATGGGGGATTACCCAGGTGGGCTTGATCCTGGAATGATGCATTTTATGATCCATCATTTTATTACCTTGCCGATTCATCTTGGAATGATCCATTTTGCTGTGGTCCATTTTACTATGATCCATTTGGGCATGCTCCGATTTGCCTGACTCTCCCGCTTCATCCAGGTTCAAAACCCTGCTAACCTGCAAGCTAATGGCATCAATCTCAAACAATTCTCCCGACATCATCGCTACAGAGTAGTGCTTTAAGCCATCGGGAGATATCCGTGAACCATGGGGCATAGCACCAGTCGTAATTTGTTTGATCTCAGTCATGGTTTCGGGATCTACTACCGAAACTGTACTGGGGACCATATCCCCGTGTAAATTAAAATTCACGCAGTAAAGTAAGCCGGTAGCTTTTGAAATTTGCATCGTGGCAGGAAATAACCCGAGTGTTGTCTGCCCCACCACCTTGTTTGTTTCAGTAGAAAATTTATACAACGTGCCGTACGGATTACCATGAGCCATGCTAAGGTACCAGAATTTGCCTTCCGGGCCAACCGTGATACCGTGGGGACCTTCTATTTCAGCCGGCCACACCCCTACCGGAATCCTATGAATGGCTTCCGCTTTTTTACCATCAAATTTGATCAGTGCCACTTCGTCTTCGGATTCTGCGGTGGCGTAAACGTAATAGTTTTGTGAAAATACAGATTCCGAGCATAAAATCAGGCTTACAACAATGATTAATATCTTTTTCATGTCTGTAAAATTTGTTGTTAAAAGACCTTAACGGCTTTCGAGTTTTGTATCCGAGGGCGTTTCCGGTTCGAGTTTAGCCGACCAAAGACCACTGTTCCAATCTGAATAAAAGATATGTCCTTTATGCAATTGCGCCCCCCAGGTGAAAGGTGAGTTGGGAATATATGCCTCGGGATCACTCGGAATAATAAAAGCTATTTCACGGCCCTGCTTGTACAAATCGCCCATTAACTCCCCGCTAATATCCACTACCCTTACCCCGGCATTATAAAACGCCACATACAACGTTTCCCCATCTACCCAATAGTTGTGCGATCCGGCTCCAGGTACTTCAAACCGCGCAATCTCCTCAGGATTCTCCAAATCGGTGAAATCAATAAAATGCAGGAACCCACCCGCTATATTCGGGCCATCCAGATTCAACCCATAGGGAAAAATCTCATCTCCGCCGATTACATAAAATTTCCCGGTCGATTTGCTTTTAAAAGGAAAAGTAGCATGATTGGCACCACTTGGATAAGCATAGCTGGCAAATTTCACAGGGTTTTCCGGTGAGCCACCGGCAATGCCGTTACCTACATCCACCAGTTGTATACCATCGGACCAATTTGAGGAGTATGCAATACCGTCTTCCACCCAAACATCATGAATGGCATGGCCAGGGGTTTCCAACTCAAACTTACTGACAATATAAGGCTTGGCAGGATCTTTTATGTTGATGATGTAGTATTTTTGACCTGCACTCAAGGCGTAAACATGATCTTTGTAAATAAACAGGTTATGAACACCCCCGGTAAGATTTTCTGTAAAAGTTGAAATGATCTCAACCTGATGTGGGTCGGTTACATCCAGAATGACGATCCCATTTTTACGATTTGAGGCTCCTTCCCGGCTGATTATACAGATTTTACCGTCTTCTGAAACCTTAACGTCGTTGACGGTTCTGGCATCTACCTGCACACTATCGATTTTAACAATGTTGGCCGGGTCGGTAACATCCCAAAAGTACGCAGTGCCATCAGCGCCCCAGGTGCCTGTGACACCATAGTCCTTACCATCCACACCTTCCCAAATCCAAAAATCCGAAGTATGCTTATCCCGTACCAGACCCTTACCAACCAGCTCAATTTTTCTTTTAACATTCCTTTTGACAACATGAACGGATTTTCTGGCCACATACTGACCACTGCTGGCAGTAATGGTATATAATCCGGCTTCATCGGCAACAAACCGGCCATCTTGCTTAATCAGGCCGGAGGCACTGGAAGAAACATCATAAGCTTTTCCTTCAAAAGCGAAGGTGATCAGAGCGTCTTCTACCTTGTTACCCTTTTTATCTTTGGCAATGGCGGTAAAACGAAAGACATCACCGGTCCTGGCTTCAGCCGTGTTTACAGTTAAATCAATGTCAGCCACCGGGTTCTCAAGAATGTTGACATTGACCTTTCCGGATATCCCTTCAATGGTAGCAGAAATTGAAGCTTTTCCCTGCTTTAAAGCGGTAAGGTGATAAAACTGATCTAAAACCACCACGTCCTCATTGGAGCTGGTAATGGTAGCACTCAGATCTTTTCTCTCAAAACCAGACTTGTCAAATATTCTAACGTCCAACAAAATGGTACTGCCTGCATAAATTTTATTAGGTACATTCCTGATCTCAACTTTCGCCAGTGGCGGAAAATTAACTTTTACCTCCACATCCTTTCTTAAAAACCGCCCGTTTGGATCAGGACTGATAATAATTAAGCTATGGATGCCAGGTTCGTGGCTTTTCAGTGTTCCCAGTGAATCCACTTCCAGGGCCTTTCCATTCCTGGAATAATACATCACTTTCCTACCCTCGATTTTTCGGCCATCCTTGCCCACCACATACGCATCTATGGATTTGGTTTCGTTCACATCCATAGTCAAATCCTCTGAAGCCAGTTTGATCTTCAATTCATCCTGTGCCCGAAGGTTAAAACTTAGCAGAAAAAAAAATAGGAATGAAAATAGAAAAGAAAAATAGATTGATTGTTTTGAGTTTTTCATTGAATTAAAGTTTAGGGTCTGCTTAAAAATACAAAAAGATGTGGTTTTTTTTCTTATATTGATGCAAAAAGCCCATGAATACACAACCAAACCCCTTAACTGCGCTTATGCTGATAAGCCTTTTATCAGTACAGGTTTCTGTTTCCATAGGTCAGGATAGCAGCGCTGACAAAGATGTTTCTTCTTTAGATAACATAGTAAACGCTTTGTATGCTTCGATTTCCGGAGAAAAGGGAGAACCCAGGGATTGGGATAAATTCAGGAAACTATTTGTCGAAGAGGCCCGACTGATTCCTACCGGTATAGACAGTTCCGGCAATATCAGACTTGGCACCTGTACACCGGAGCAATATGTCCAAAATGCCAATGACTGGCTGGTGCAAAACGGATTCCACGAAAATGAAATTCATCGGGTTACTGAAACCTTCGGCAACCTGACCCACATTTTCAGCACCTATGAATCCCGTCACAGCCGTCACGATGAAAAGCCGTTCTCCCGTGGCATTAATAGTATTCAATTGCTTAATGACGGAAAAAGATGGTGGGTAGTCAACATTTACTGGCTATCGGAAAACGAAAAAAATCCTATCCCTGACAAATACCTACCGAATTGAGTTTGAGTTTGAGTGTGGGGGTGAGTTTGGGTGTGGGTTGTAGGTGGGGGTAGGGTGTGATTGTTTTCGTGAAAAATCAAGCAAATCCTTCAGGTTCTAGCGATAGCTTTGGATGATCTTTGGTTTTTTTCCGTTAAAAAGGGTAACAATATACGCGTTATTGAAATGAGGGGTCAACTTACGAATGGCAGCGATACTGACCGGGCTGGATTTATGAATGCGTAAAAACATGTCACCGGGCAACGTAGTTTCCATCTTTTTTAAATGCTCGCGAACCAGATAAAACCTGCCATTGATATGTATTTTCACATAGTAATCAAATGCCTGTACCCATATGATGTCATTGAAGGGGAAAAAATGTATTTTACCATCATGGCAATCGTGTTTAAGGCATATAGTCATTATTTCAGAATTATGAATTACAACGGTTTTTTGGTGCACCGGGACTGATGAGGCTCATTAGTCAATGAAAATTAGATCCTGTTTTTCAAAATCTGCCTTGCGGCAACAATAATGTAGCTCCAAATCATAATACCCAATTATCCATTACCAAATACCCAATCGCCAATTCAGGCTGTGTGAAAACAACAATGTTGCCAAAAACAACCAAATTAAATTCTGTTTTAGTTAATTGAATGAAAAAGCAAGTAACATATACTCATTTCATCGGCTTTTCTCAAAATAATATTTTGAGAAAATTTTTCAGCGTTTCATTTTTATACCGCCTGAATTGTCAATTGTTCATTATCAATTGTCAATTAACAATATGCATATTTTAAAATTCACTTTTTCAAAAAAATATTGTTTCATTATAAAACAATCGTTTGTATCATAATGAAACGATGCATAAATTTAGATGATAAGCGGTAAAAGGCCATGACAAAAAAACAAGGAACCGTATTGGTAATCGATGACGATGAAGGAGTACTTCATACGGCGAAAGTGATATTAAAGCCACATTTTTCAGCAGTAAAGACATTTAACTCGCCTCATGACCTGCCAGATTATCTAAAGCGGCACCATGTGGATGTATTGGTCCTGGATATGAATTTCTCCCGGGGGGTGACCTCGGGGCAGGAAGGCCTGGCATGGCTAAAAAAAATCAGGCAAACCGATCCTGGCTTGCATATATTGGTCAACACCGCTTACGGAGATATTGACATTGCCGTACAGGCTATGAAAGCCGGGGCGGTGGATTTTCTTACGAAACCCTGGGAAAAAGAAAAGTTGCTGTCAACCGTACTTTCCATATTCGAGCTAAGCCAATCTAAAAAGGAGCTAAATCAGCTAAGAAACAAGACCAAAATATTAAATCAGGATTTAAACCGGCAATTTGATAACATTATCGGTCACTCGGAGGCCATGCAGCATATTTTCAGGGCCATAGACAAAATTGCCGGAACAGATGCCAATGTACTTATTTTAGGAGAAAATGGTACAGGGAAGGAATTGATTGCCAGGGCCATTCATCAAAGATCGACCCGTCATAAAGAATCTTTTATCAAAGTTGATCTGGGAGCGATAACCGAAAGCCTGTTCTCCTCAGAATTATTTGGCCACGCCAAAGGGGCGTTTACCGATGCCAAAGAAAGCCGGGCCGGAAGGTTTGAAATTGCTTCGGGTGGCTCTTTGTTTTTGGATGAAATTGGCAATACCTCGGCGGCTATGCAGGCTAAATTGTTAACAGCCCTGCAGCAGCGCGAAATCGTGAGGGTGGGTTCAAATAAACCCGTTTCGATCGATATCCGGCTCATTTGTGCCACCAACCGGGATATTTATGAGATGGTTGCCAAAAATACCTTTCGCCAGGATTTATTATATCGCATCAATACCGTGGAAATAAACCTGCCACCTTTGCGGGAAAGGAAAGAAGATATTCCACTATTGGCTAATCATTATTTGAAACTTTATGCGGCTAAGTATCAAAAAGAGCGGCTGCAAATCAGCCGGAATACGCTGGATAAACTAGTAGCCTATCAATGGCCGGGGAATATCAGGGAGCTACAACACGCTGTGGAAAGGGCCATAATCATGAGTAACAACCATCGATTACTACCCTCGGATTTTCTTTTAAAGAATCCGGAGGCAGGCAGACAAAGAAATTTACCCGATACGCTAAACATTGAACTGTTGGAAAAAAATGCCATTGAAACCGCCATTACCATGGCCAATGGCAACCTGACCAAAGCCTCTGAAGAGCTGGGAATAGGCCGTACCACTTTGTACAGAAAAATGAGAAGGTATGGAATAACCATATAGCATCAGGGGACTATATTGTATGAAATTTTACAGAAGTAATAACATCAGCATACTATTAAGGATTGTCGCTATCCTTGTGCTATGTTTTGCTGTCGTCTATTTTTGGTTGCTTACCCCCTACTGGGCCATATCATTGTGGTCTTTGGTATTTATAGCACTGATCACTGTGAATTTAATCCGTCATTTGGAAAAATCGCAAAGGGAAATGGTCAATTTCCTGCTGGCTATCAAGCAAAACGATTTTACAACTTCATCACAACAATCCAGTTATAAAATTGATTTGAAATATGCCCAGACGCAAATTCTCAAGGTATTCCAGCGGCTGAACAAGGAAAAGGAATCAGAGCATCAATATCTCAAAACAGTGGTTGAGCATGTGAAAGTGGCACTGGTCTGCTTCGATGAACAGGGAGAGGTAACTTTGCTGAATCAGGCGGCCTGTGAGTTGTTTAACCGGCCTTACTTGAAAAACATTATCGCCCTAAAAAAGATAGATCCTGAACTTTATGATCTGTTGAAGTCATTGAGACCCGGCCAAAAGAGCCTGATAAAAATCGTTATCCAAAACAAGTTGATGCACCTGTCATTGCAGGCCACGGCTTTCAGAATAAAAAATAATAATTATAAACTGGTGTCATTCCAAGACATAAAATCTGAGTTGGAAGAAAAAGAACTGGAGTCCTGGCAAAAGCTGATCAGGGTGATGACCCATGAAATCAAAAACTCGGCTATTCCTATAGCTACCTTGACAGACGTCACTTACCAACAATTAATCGGCGAGAACGACACACCAAAAGATCTGGGCACCGTAGATCCGGAAGAGTTAAAAGACATCAAAACCAGCCTTAAGACCATAGCCAGCCGAAGTAAGGGTTTGGTGAACTTTGTGAAAGCCTACAATGATCTCACCAGAATTCCGCCACCAAAAATTAAATCAGTAAAGGTTTTGTCCCTACTGAAGAATGTTGAACAGCTATTGACACCCCAGCTTAAAAGCTCCGGCATCAGGCTAAAATATCAGATGGAAAGTACCGATATGATGATTAAGGCGGATATGGACTTAATTGAACAGGTTATTATCAATGTGTTGTTGAACGCTGTGGACGCGTTGGAAAACAAAAGCAACCCACAGATTATTATTTCCTGCTTTGTCAATCATGATGGAAAAAAATGCGTTGAGATCAGTGACAATGGTCCCGGAATTCCTGAAGAGGTCTTGGAAAATGTATTCGTTCCCTTTTACACCACCAAAAATCAAGGTTCGGGGATTGGTCTCAGCCTGTCCCGTCAAATCATGCGCCTCCACCATGGCACCATCGAAGTAAGCTCCAGAACCGGCGCCGGCACTAAGGTCACATTATTCTTTTAGCCATCAAATCGCCCCAAACCTCCGTGTCTCTTTGTGTCTTGGTGCCTTTGTGGTTAACCATTTTTCACCACGGAGGCACCAAGACACAAAGAGACACGAAGAGTTTTGTCGAAAATATTGTGCGACATCCACGTAAAGGTTATGCCCTGGAAGAAGTAGGTTCCCAATGTTCCCACAATTAAAGTAGCATCAATAATCGAGATTAATCGTTTTACCGGTTTTATAGGACTCATCGGCAGCTAAAACGATCCGGAGGCTGCTCACCGCATCGACCATATGGTCGGACAGATCCTTGTCATTTTGGATAGCATCCAATAGAAACAATTGTTCCAGTTCGCAAAGCTCATCATGGGTGGGTTCATCGGAGGTATCAAAAAATTCATCGGTTTTTACAAATTCACCTGCATTGTCCAGCTCGCCATGGTGGATTTTCAGACAGCCTGTCTGGGTATGACCATCAATGTCCTGGGAGTCTTCCCCCTTAGGTGATTCTACAATACTGACAGCGCCTTTCGGGCCAATTACATCCTTGATAAAATAAGCCGTTTCACTCATCATAGGGCCCCATCCGGCTTCGTACCAACCTACAGACCCATCGGCAAATTTGACTTGTAACTGTCCGTAATTATACATGTCATCCCCGACATCTTCTGTCAACTTTGCCCCAATAGCGCTGACGCTCACAGGCTTTGACCTTGTCATCTGACACATTACGTCGACATAATGTACGCCACAGTCTACAATCGGCGACATGGACTGCATCAGGTTTTTGTGGGTCAGCCAGTTTTTACCGGCACTTTGCTGGTTGAGGTTCATTCGCATAACCAGGGGTTTTCCCAGGGATTGTGCCATTTCAGTGAATTTTTTCCAGGCCGGATGCACACGCAAAATGTAGCCGATAACCAGTTTTCTATTGTTGTTAACCGCACAGTCAACCACCTTTTGCGCTTCTTCAGTAGTTAAAGCTATCGGTTTTTCCAGAAAAACATGGGCACCGGCTTCCAGGCTTTTTATCGCGTATGAAGCATGTGTATCCGGATAAGTGTTGATAGAAACCACATCGGGCTGCGTGGCTGTCAGCGCCTCTTCAAAATCATCATAACCTGGATATGGCCCGATTTGATCCATCAGCTCCTGTCTTCTGGCCGGGCCACGGCTCACCAATCCTACAATGTTATAATCCGGAATTTTATGATAAGCCCTGGCGTGGGATGCCCCCATGTTACCACAGCCTACTACGAGTACGTTCAGTTTATTTGCCAATTTTCAGTTTTTTTCCGTAAGATAGGAAACGTTCCCGTTTAGGCAAAATTTAATACTTTGAAAAAATCTTTTTCTGCATTCCGGACGTTGTTTTCCCTAAACACACTTTCGAAATTATTATTTCCCCTGATGGTAAAATTGCTGTCTTTTTATGGGTCGCAAAGCTATCTTAAAATAAGTAACATGGTCTTATACTTCACGAAGGTTCAACTGCCATTAAACATTATTCATCTTTTAAACAATCCACAGGATTATATAAAGCAGATTTTATCGTCTTATAGCTTACCGTTAGCAAAGCCAGCGCGATTGTCACAAAAATCGCTATGACAAATATCCACCATTCCAGGTCAATGCTGTAAATAAACTTTTGCAGCCAGTTGCTCATACCCAGATAGGCCAGCGGCAATGCGATGATAAACGCGATGGCAATCAATTTCAAAAACTCTATGGAAAACAAGCGGAGAATGTTCGTAAAAGAAGCCCCCAATACCTTTCTGATGCCTATTTCTTTTACCTTTTGATTCGTCATAAACGAAACCAGACCATACAAGCCGAGGCAACCGATAAAAATAGCAATCAAAGTTAAAACACGAAGGATATGATACATTTTTTCATCTCCCCTGTAAAACCGCTCAATAATCTCATCCATGAACCGGTATTCAAAATTGTATTCAGGATACAAGGTCCGATAGTGTTTCTCAATGGTTGTCAAATCCTTTTGAAAGTTGGCTGACACTAATTTAATACCCACCATTTGATACTCTTCCTTATGTTGAAAAAGCGCGGTAGGATTGATTTCATTTCTGAAAGAAGCAGTATGAAAGTCTTTAACCACCCCGACAATCGGATAAAACTCATTGTCCCAGCCAAACTTAAACTGCTTGCCTACAGCATCTCCGGGGTTGGTAAAACCAGCGTATCTGGCAAGCGTTTCGTTGATCAGGAATCCATTGATCGTATCACTTGGCAGCAAATTTTTACCACTCAGTAGGGTAAGCCCGTAGGTCTGAACATAATGTTGGTCACAAACTTTAATCTGGGCATCGCTTTCAACAACGCCGCTGTCGGTTTTTAAAATAAAATTCGACTTCCAAATCGAGTTGGAAGCGGGTGAATCCATTGCGCTTGTAACAAATGATACAGCCGGCATTTGCTTTAACTTTTGAACGAATGCTTTACGACTGTTTTCATTTTTGTTCGGTAACTGAATATTCAAAATGGCTTCTTTTTCGAAGCCCATGTCCTGATTCTTCATGAAATGCATTTGATACATGATTACGATAGTAGCCATCACTAACACCTGTGAAATCACAAATTGAAATACAATTAGCCCTTTCCTTAAAGGCATTCCTCCTGCGTTTTTAGTGGTAATTGAATTTTTTAAGGCCGCCACAGGCCTGAATCGGGATAAAACAAAAGCAGGATATAAACCTGATAGTATCGTTACAAATATCCATACGATGAGCAAAAATCCCCAAAATTTCAGATCATTCAGGTAATCAATTTTTAATGACAATTCCAGGTATTGATTAAACTTGATTAAAAGCAACTCTGCGAAACCCAAGGAGATGACAATAGCCAGCAGGGAAATCATCATGGTCTCAACCAGAAATTGCCACCTGATTTGCGTTCTAAAGCTGCCTAATACTTTCCGAACACCGATCTCTTTTGATCTTTTTATGGCCTGGGCCGTGGCAAGATTCACAAAATTGATGCCGGCTGTTATAATTAGAAACAGCGCAAGAAAGATGAGGGTCCAGATGTCGCTTTTGGGAGCAATTCTGTGAAAACTCCCATAAGCCCTGTTGTGATGAATGTCTGCGAAGGGCTGTAACGGATGAAACTTCGTTGCCTGATCATCCTGTTCATAATACTTTTTAATCAATTCCGCCATTCTGGTTTCGGCATCATGTAAAACTGCGTTATCCTGTACTAACACAAAGCACTGTGTATCACTGGATAAATTACCCCAATCTTCCACTTCCATTTCGTCGGCTATGGTTGCAAAACTGGCAAGCAAATGAAAGTTAAAATCCGTATTGTTGTCATTCAGGTCGGCTACTACACCTGTAATCTTAAAATCATATTTATTATCCAGGTTTATTGTTTTGTTCAATGCCTCCTGACCGGAAAAAAGTTTTTCTGCCAATGACTTCGATAAAATGGCACTGTTGGGTGCTTTTAAAGCAAGCAGCGGATTACCTTGCAGCCATTCCCTGTCTAGTATCTGGTAAAAATTTTCATCAGTAAAAGCAATACCATCCTCCTCCTGAATACTGACCCGATCACCATCAGCCGAAGGCACTGTAATGAGACCACCATCATATTTGTGCAGTATGGAAATTTTTTCAAATTCAGGAAAAAACGCTATGAGAGCTTCCTTCATGGGCAATGGTGCGCCAGCATTACGTTCTTCCCTATTATCTTGTTTTGACATGGTAACCACCCGGAAAATTCGATCTTTTTTACGGTGCTTTTTATCAAAGCCAGTCATGTGACTTACCATTAGATAAGCTACAACCGCGCAGGAAATACCAATCGACAAGCCGGTTATATTAATGGCCGCATAAGTTTTATTACGCGATAAATTTCGTAAGGCGGTAATCAGGTAGTTTTTAATCATCACTGAATTTATTGAAAGTTAACCATGCAAAAAATGTCTCCGGAGTTTTGTAAACTGTTAAGTTACATTCCGTTCAGGAAACTTATCCAACAGTTACTAGTCAAAACAAATGCCATCTTTTCAACTATCTGATTATCATATGTTTAAAAAATAACCTCTGCATTTGAAACAAAATTTGTGTTTAATTTTTAAACAAATAACTGTATAATTATAATACAATTACCTAACTTAAACGCCAACAAACACTATTTGTCCAATGCTAATTATCAACCATCAAATCACCCCCTTATAATTATCCATTGTCAATTACCAATAAACACGATGCCAAAACACAAAGCCAATATATTAATAGCAGACGACGATGCCGACGTGCTGCACACCGCTAAAATGTTTTTAAAGCAGGAATTCTCAGGCGTTAAAACCTGCCAAAACCCGGAAGATATCAGCGACATCATTCCTGAAGAAAACATTGATGTGGTACTGCTGGATATGAACTATAAAAAAGGCGACCATGACGGTTCGGAAGGCATTTTCTGGCTCGAAAACATCCTGAAGTTAGACCCGGCGCTGAGCGTTGTGATGATCACCGCCTACGGTGAAATCGATATTGCCGTGGACGCTATCAAAAAGGGGGCTGTAGAATTTGTGCTGAAACCGTGGAACAATGAAAAACTGCTGGCTACCATTCTGTCTGCTTTACAATTGAGGAAATCAAAGCTGGAGGTGGAAAAACTGAAAGGTACCCAGCAACACCTTGCTGCCGGTATTAACAAAAGTTTTGCCAGCTTTATAGGGCGGTCACCGGTGATGAAGCGGGTTTTCGAGCTGATCGACAAGGTGGCTGTTACAGATGCCGACGTACTGATCCTCGGTGAAAACGGCACAGGCAAAGAGCTGGTAGCCAGGGCCCTGCATAACAAATCGCTACGCAAAGACCAGGCATTTATCAAAGTCGACCTGGGAGCAATCAACGAGAGCCTGTTTGAAAGTGAGTTGTTCGGTCATGTCAAAGGGGCATTTACCGATGCCAAAGAAGATAGGCCCGGAAGTTTTGAACTGGCTTCGGAGGGTACTTTGTTTCTGGATGAGATTGGCAATTTATCCAAAGCCCTGCAGGTAAAACTTTTGACTGTGCTGCAAAACCGGGAGGTAAAACGAGTGGGTGCCAATGCCTATAAGCCCATTAATATCCGGCTGATCAGCGCCACCAACATGCCGGTTTATGACATGGTGGCCCACAAAACCTTCCGGCAAGACCTATTGTACAGGATCAATACTGTTGAAATACAGATTCCCCCCTTAAGGGACCGTAAAGAAGACATTCCTTTATTGATTGACTATTTTTTGCAGGTTTATAGCAAAAAGTATAAAAAGGACAACATCAAAGCCAATAAATCTGCCCTCCGCAAGCTACAGCATTACCCTTGGCCAGGCAATGTCAGGGAATTGCAACACGCAGTGGAAAGGGCAGTGATTTTGGGCGAAGACAGTCAGCTCAGTGACACTGACTTCCTGGTAACCCCTGCTCATGATTCCAAAAAGCCATCCAAGCCGGTGACGCTGGATGAAATGGAAGAAAAAACCATCAGGGAGGCCATGAATCACCATAGCGGCAACATGAGCCGCACGGCCAGGGAGCTGGGCATAACACGGGCCACATTGTACCGTAAATTGGAAAAATACGGGATATAACCCTCCTTAAATCACATCATATGCTATTTAAAAGGTTTAACTTTAAGGTTGTTTTAAGAATTGCGCTATTGCTGTTTACCCTTTGCGTGTTTGCCTTTATTTTTGGGCGAAAGGAGTTACTGTTCAACCAGATCATTCTGCTGGGCCTGATAAGTATCCAGGTTTATGAGTTGCTGAGGTTTGTTTCTAAAACCAATTATGAGTTATCGAAATTTTTGATGGCTATCCAATATGCCGACTATTCCGTAAATTATGAAGACAGCAAATTAGGAGCCTCGTTCGAAGCACTAAACCAGGCATTTTTTAATATGATAGATACCATCAAAGAGGCTAAAATCCAAAAAGAAGCACAGTATCAATTTCTCAAAATGATGGTTGATAAAATCTCAATTGGGATCATTTCCCTGAAAGAGGATAATGAAATTTATCTCATCAATAAGCAAGCAAGCGTCCTCCTAAAAGCCGGAGCGCTAAAACATTGGAATGACCTGGGGACCATCCACCCGGATTTGGTTACCAGGGTGGAAAATGCCAGTGACTACGATAAGCAGCTAATAACACTAGGTAACGGCATACAATTGTCAGTAGGGGTAAGCTCGATGGTCTTAATCAACCAGCGATACAAATTGGTTATCTTTCAGGATATTGAGCGGGAAATAGAACAAAAAGAGCTAGAAGCCTGGAATAAGTTGATCCGAATTCTTACCCATGAAATTATGAATTCCATTACTCCGATTACATCGTTAACCGATAGCTTATTGCGGTTGCTGGAAAAACATATCCCCCATCAAAAACCCTCCAAATCCCTGAACAGTGAAGACATCAATGATATCAGGTTTTCATTGCAGACCATCCAGCGAAGAAGTGATGGCATGCTAAAGTTTGTGGATGACTACCGTAAACTCACCAAAATTCCTCAACCCAAGCCGGAAGAAATTCATATGAAAAACCTGCTGGAAGGCATCATTACGCTCATGAAAGGAGAAGCCGGCAAAAAGGGCATCCGGTTTACCCTCAGCCTTTCCCCACCCGGCCAAATCATTAAAGCTGACCGCAAATTGATTGAACAGGTACTCATCAACATCATCACCAACAGCATTCATGCCCTCAAGCACAAACAACACGGCACCATCGACATAAGCACCAATACCCACGACCGTCAAAAGATGATAACCATCAAAGACAACGGCCGAGGCATCCACCACACCAAGCTGGACAGCATCTTCGTTCCCTTCTACTCCACCAAACCCAACGGCTCCGGCATCGGATTAAGCCTGTCTAAACAAATCATGAACCTCCATAACGGCACCATCAAAGTATCTTCCCCACCCGGCCAGGGTGCAAGTTTTACCCTGGTTTTCAACCACTGATCAGAGACCACTACTTCCCTGGGGAGGGTGCCCGTGTGGGAACAATTAGTAATTGGAGTGTGAGTGTGGGTTTGGGTGTGGGGTTTGAGGTTTTTTTTGATATTATTTTTTGGAAGCCATTTTTATTGTGCGTTCTAATTGGTGGGATATTAATTCTAAACCAAGGGTGGTTTCTTGTTTGAATTCCTTTAGGACGATATATTTTCTGACGTAATAGACGGATAAAATGCCGGTAAACAAAGAAAGTAGCACGGTCAGTATAATAATCACCTTGGATTGTGAAAGTTTGTCAGTTAAACTGCTGTTAGCTTCAGATAACTGGTAGGTTTCGAATGCATTTTTCAAAACATACTGGCTATTCAGACTGCCCAGTTCCTCGTTGAGTCCGCGCAGTAGCCTCGCCTGTCGGTTTTCAATCTTAAAATAGGAAATGATTTGATCAGAAGGGATCTTTACGGTGGATTGCTGTTCGTTCAGTGCTATAATTTCATCGAGGGCGTCCATTAAGTTGGTGTTGATAATAGACTTATCCGCTAACATAATGCCTTCCTGCAGATAGGCCAGTGCTTTCTCATATTCCTCTTTCTTAGTGGCCAGCCGGCTTAGCAATACCTGCGTGCTTAAAGTGAAGTCATGATCACCTAGCTCCTTTTTCAGCTTCAAAGCCTTCAATAAATATATCTCCGCATTTTTTAAATCCCCGCTGTACAAATATGATTCGCCAATATTGTTGTAGGCAATCGCTGATTTTTTCTTAAAATCTTTCAGGCCTTCGGCGGCTTCCATAGATAAAAAATATTCTTCAATGGCTTTGTTGTACTCTTTTTTATTAAAGTAAGTGGCGCCAAGGTAGTTATGAGCTTTACTAGTGAGAGATTGATTTTTACTGCTATCATTTAACAAAAGGCACTGATTAAGGTGAAATAACGATTTTTGATATTTCTCAACGCCCATGTAGCCTCGGGCAAGTTCGTAATGAGTTTTTGCTTCTAGTTGATCATCATTAATTTTTTGATATAAATCTAATGCGTGTTTTAAATATAAAATTCCATTTTCAATATCATTCCCAGCTTTAAATACCTGTCCAATATTGTATAGTGCCGTAGCAATATTCTTCTTATTTCCTTCCTTACTATACAGTTGGTGCGCTTCAAACAAATATGTTGCAGCATTTTTTAAAGCACCTTTCCATTTGTAAATCAAACCGGTGGCCCAGACCGCATTCAAATACCTCTCATCATTTCCTGTAGTTTTTGCCAATTCGAGTTGTTTGCTAGCAAAATACAATGCTGTATCATAATGAGACTCTGAAGTTTCTACTACAATTTCCCATAAAAGTTCAAGTTTAGCTTCATTGCTCATAGATTTTTCTAATTCCATTATTTTTTTCACTGGAATTTGAGCACTCAAACTCAGTGCTTGGGTTGATAGCAGCAGCAAAAAAACAAATATCTTCATATTCATGGCACAAATGTCGAAAGAGTCGAACACTAGGAAATATAAACGCGATCCAGGGGTATTAATCTACTAATATACCATAAATATTTTTAAAAAAAATACGGTAGCAGGAAATTCCTGCCACCTAAAGTATCCGTTACCTTCTCGTGTTACCCACTCCTCCAGTACCTTCATCCTCCCCATCGGTAAGCTGTACGTCTGGCAAATCAAATTTAGGCTGTATTTCCTTTAATGGATCATTTTCACAAGCAGAAAATGAAAGTGAGAACCCTATCACAAACATTAGCATTAATAGATTTTTCATAGCATTTTTTAATTTTAGAAGTTAAACATAATCATCGTTCAAGTGTCTTTGATAAAATTGACACTCTTCCAGTATTTCCGTAACCGTATTGAATATACCAAATCTTGTGAAGATTATAACTGATGGTGGGGAATTAAATAAAACTTGATTTGCTTAATTATATTTATTGAAGTTCAGATATGATTTTTGAAATACCCTTTAAGATTAGTATTATCCATAATCCGGATAAAATCTAACGTTAAAAAGTATATTGACTCCAAATAATTTGCTAGAGCAAACTAATAATTTCAGGGAAGTGCAACCAGTATGAGTTTGCCTAGGCAAACCAACAGAAATTTTTGATCAAAGATCAATTGAGTCTTAAAAATAGAGTTGCTGTAAGCAAGTTGTGGATATTGGGATAACGTATAACCAAGCAATTATATATCCTTAATATCCTTCCACATCTGCTGGATAAATGATTTAAATTTTCTCTCTTTGTAACGTAATAAAACCAAAAATGCAACAATTATGATAATTAACAAGCCGATGATCCAAAGTGTGAAGTAGTATGTTTTTTTTGCTTTTTCTTTGAAATGTAAAGCGACATTCTCCAACTCATTTTTGGATATGGTCGAAATCATCGATTCCTGAATGCTTGTTTGTTTCAAATCATGGATGTGCCGGGCATATCGTTTATTGAGTAACATGATCTTTTGCAGGTCTTTGGTTGTCAAATCCTGTTTACTTTTGTAAGCATCTGACAACAAAATCGAGGCCTCTTTTAAATGGTCACTCAAGCGATCTTTATCCAGAATGGAAATTATCTCCTCTAGATAAGAAATTGCCTCTGAGGGTCGATTTTCCAACAAGGCCAACTTTCCCAGGTTAATCAAAGTGCCGGCCAACAACTCCTGGTCTCCAAGTTTTCGCTTAAGGGCCAAGGCCTTGTTGAAATTTGACCACGCCTTTTGATAGTCTTTTTTTTCTACATAGACTTCACCAATATTGTTATAGGCTATCGCTGATTTTTTATCATAGTCCGCCAATCCAATCGCGTACCTTCTTGCCTTGCTATATTCCATGATAGCTTTGTCATACTCTTTCAATTTGTAATAATTAATTCCTAAATAATTATGTGCCTTACTGGTTAAGCCTTGATTTTCACTTGATTTATTCATTTTAAGGCATTGATTAAGATGAAAAAGCGATTTATTATAATTTGCCATTTCCAGATAACATCGTGCTATTTCATATTGGGCTTTAGCTACCCTCTGATAATCTTTTCTCTCGTTATTTAGATTTGATGCCTCCTTAAAATATAAAAGCGCATTACTGAAATTCTTTCCTTCCATGATCACCTGCCCAATATTGTATAGGGCTATTGCGATCTTTTCCGTGCGATTCATTTTACGATATAAATCAAGAGATTCAAAAAAGCAATTTACAGCTTCTTTTAGATTGCCATTTAACTTATGAATGATACCACGCGCCCATATAGCCCTTACAAATTTTTCTTCGTTACCTAATACTTTTGCAAGTTTTTGTTGTTCATTAGCATAATATATTGCCGTATCCGGATTAGATTCATGAGTTTCTTTTACAATCTCCCACAAAATCTCCAATCTCCGCTCCTTGTTGTACGTCCTCTTCATCTCCATAATCAATGAATCAGGCATATACTGCTCCTGCCCTTTCAAGGGTGATAAAAATGCTAAAAATGTGAGAAGTGCTACTATAGTTTTTGTGCTTTCCATGAATTTCACCTGATTGCTAATTAAATTTAATGAAACATTAGATTTACAGTATATCAAAAACGTCAATCAAAAAACCTTAAATATCTTTTATATCTTCCCACATCTTTTGAATAAAAAGCTTGAATTTCCTCTCCCGGTGATATAATAACAGCAGAAATCCCACAATGATAATTATTGAAAAGCCGATGATCCAAAGTGTGAGGTTATGGCTCTCTTTAACTTTATTTTTTAAATACAGGGTTTCATGTTCCAGCATACTTTTGGAAGCGGTCAAAACCATCGACTGCTGAAATCCAGTCTGTTTCAAATCGTGGATGTGCCGGGCATATTGTTCATTGAGACTCATAATCTTTTGTAAGTCTTTTGAGGTCAAATCTTGCTTACTTTTATAGGCCTCTGCCAGCAAGACCGAGGCCTCCTTTAAATTATCGCTCAAGCGGTCTTTATCCAGAATAAATATTATTTCCTCTAAATAGAGAATTGCCCCTGAAGGTCGATTTTCTAATAAGGCCAACTTACCGAGATTAATCAATGTGCCGGCCAGCAGTTCCAGGTCTCCATACTCCCTTTTAAGCGCCAAAGCCTTTTCATAATGTGACCTGGCCTTCTCATAATCACCTTTCTCCACATACACCTCACCAATATTATTAAAAGCGATGGCCAACTTGTTGTCATAATCTGCCAATCCTACGGCATAGTCCCTGGCCCTGCTATATTCCTCAATAGCCTTGTCATATAATTTCAACTGATAATAATTAATCCCCAGATAATTATGGGCTTTACTGGTAAGTCCTTGATTTTCGTTGACATCATTTAATTTTAAGCACTGATTAAGGTGAAACAAAGATTTGTTATGATTTCCTAATTCCAAATATCCTCTTGCTAGTTCATAATGAGTCTTTGCTTCGAATTGTTCTTCGTCGAGAAATTTATATATGTCTAGAGCTTTCTGTAAATACAATACACTTTTTTCGAATTCGCCACCTTTTTTAAAAACCTGCCCTATATTATACAATACCATTGCTGTGTTGTCTTTATCACCCAATTGTTCATATAGATGAAGGGCTTGAAATAGATGAGCACCAGCGTTATGAAAATCTTTTTTTAATTTGTAGAGCATGCCTATTCTCGCTGTAGCATCTGCATATCTTTTCTTATTCTCAAGTATTTTAGCTAAATTAAGTTGTTGTTTAGCAAAGAACATCGTTGTATCATAATCAGAAACTCCATAAGTCTTTCTGACAACCTTCCACAAAATCTCTAGTTTTCGCTCCTTGTTATAAGTCCTCTCCAACTCCATAATCAAAGAATCCGGCATCTCCTGTCCTTGCCCGTTCAGAGGCCAGGGCAAAACAAAAAATACAAAAAGTTTGATGATCGATTTTACGCTTCCCATGTGCTTTAAACCGGTTGTAAATTAAGATTAACAAAATATAAAATTTCAAACATATCTAAAAATATAATGAAAAAATAATTATTCTCCTCTACCTTACAGACACCGGCAATGTCATGGTAACAGCCATCGGATTAATTTCACTATCAACAGGTTTTGGTAAATACGGATGATAGGTCCTCAAATTGATTGGGACATCAGGCAATTGGTTCAAGCAATGCGCCATACAGCGCCCTAACCAAAGGCGCTAAAATAAATATAATGTTTTTGCTAAATTTGATTTTCACACCAAAAACCAGGCAATAAAGTCCCATACCCATATGAAAAATTTAGCCCTGACAACCTTGCTGCTTTTAATCCTCAATTACTGCCAAATCAGCCAGAAATTTGACGAGGGTTTTTTTCATACCGTTAGTGAGAAAATGGCTGGCAAAAAGCTGGGCTTCTCACTTACACAAGAAGACATAGATCAACTTATGATTAAAAACCCCCGTCAGGCATTTCAAATAATAGATATTTCTTCACCCATTCCGGGTTTTAATGCTCAAAAATGAGTCAAAATTCTGCTTAGCCCAATACAAAGATAAAGCATGCCATCGAACAAGGAAAAATTGACGAACTAATTGCCACTATCCAAAAAACACCTCAGGTTGTAAATGAAAATATAACTTTTGGGTCCGGACATGAGCATCAGGTTCATCCCATCAACTTTATCTGTGATTGCGTATTTGAAAATAAAATCTACGAATCCACTGGTCTGGAAATGGTTCGTACACTGATCCGCCACGGCGGCAGCAAGATGAATTTGGGTGTTCGCCATTGCTGTGGGTCGTTCACGGACTGCTCAACGGGAAAGGACGTAATATCAGAAATCAGCAGGAAGTAATAATCAGGTTAATAACTTCAGAGGCAGATCCCAATAGCAAAGATAATAATGGGAATACACCGGCAAAAGTATTATAAGGAACCGGTCACGAGGCAGTGATAGAATCTTTGTACAAGTTTGGCGGAAAAACATGATATGATAGCCATTGATAATAGACATCTATTTAAGTAAATGAAAGGCCTGATAACCAAAATATAACTTTAAACAAACCAATAGCCAATTTATTCATTAGGAAGATAGTGGAAATGATGTGCTATCTCTCTCAGGGAAGCGGGTTTGTAACCGCTATATTAATATAATGGGTCTTAAATCGGTAGCTATGATTTTGACTTTCAATATGGCGGTTGCCGTACTTTTTGCCTACAATCTGTTGAACTTCACCGAAGGTGAAATAGCATTTAATTATTTTGTGCTTGCCCTTGTCATTTCGCTTACAGACACCGGAAAATGCCGTACCGACCAGATGATCCTGAATAAAATAGTTCATACAAAAGCATAGATCAAAATCAATTCAAATACGTATATGTCAATAAGAATGAATCAATTTTACTCACTAATAATCTCCGATTGTCATTTGACATTTGATAATTGACATTTCACTAAAAGTGTTTCGGCAACAATGGGCCTATGTTCTCTAAATTAATTGTTTTTTTGAGCTTCCTTTTACTTTCGTTCATTCATACCGGTCTGGCCCAGAATCAAAGACGGCAGGATTTACTCCAGTATTCGGCAGAAAAAAATTATCAACTGGGTATGAAAGCGCTGGACAACAACAACTTTGAAAAGGCCATTGATCATTTTGATGCGTGCTTATACAGGGATTATCTTTACCTGGAAGCTTATTACGCCAGGGCAACTGCCAAGGAGTGGTTAAAGCAATCAAAAGCGGCGCTAACCGACTATAATATACTGCTGGAGCTGGCACCAGGGCATGTAGAAGGTACTATGGCCAGGGGCATTCTCAGATACAATCAGCAACAATATGAACTGGCGAAAGCAGACTTTCTGAGATTTCTGGCTTTGCCAAAAGGTGAAACAAACACCGTGTTTTTCCGGTCTTCCCTATTTGAAGCTGGCACTGATAAAATCATGACCGCTCAGGGGACAAGTGTCGAAATCTACAATTACCTGGGCCTGACCCACACAAAACTAAATGACTTCAAACCAGCCATTCATTACTTCGATAGTGCCATACAGATAAACGGTCGTGAGCCCGACTACCTTACCAACCGCGGCATAGCACATGAAGGGTTGGGAGACATCGGGGCAGCCATTGCCGATTACGAGAAAGCATTACAGTTGGATCCGGGCAATGCTTTGGCCAGCTATAATCTCGGTGTGCTGGCGGTACAGACAACCAATAGCGAACTGGCTATAAAAACCTACACTGAAGTGCTGAAAAAAGATCCGACACTTGCCTATGCCTATACCCAAAGAGGTATTGCCAAAATGGAAAGCGGAGACTATTCAGGTGCCCTGGCAGACTATGATTCTGCCATATTGCTTGATAAGTCCAACCCTGAAAATTGGTTGAACCGGGGGTTGGCCAAAGAAAAATCAGAAGATTTTGTGGGAGCCTACAGTGACTTCAGCCAAACCATTCATCTGAAACCTGATCATGAAAAAGCCTACCTGAGCAGGGCCAACGTTTTGATTAAGTTGGATAAATACGAAGAAGCCATTCAAAACTACGATATGGCTATATTCTACCATCCTTCTTACGGGTTGGCCTACTTTAACCGGGGCATTGCCAGGTACAATAACCAAGCATCTACTGCGGCTTGTCCCGATCTTCAAAAGGCTTTCGAACTGGGCATTAAAAGTGCCGGCCCCATACTCAAAAAAGTTTGTAGCAATTAACTACGCACTACACAAACAAGCACAGGGTAACTTGTCCATTCTGTACTTCATGGTCCCTGAATTGTCTGAGCGTTGGAAATCTGGCGCAGTAAGCGCTTGGCATGTCAAAAGGAAGCGTAAGCTATCTGAATGCCAGGGAAAATAGTCTGTGTGATATTATTATGTATAATTTTCTTATTAAACTGATTATCAATTACTTATTGTAAAAAATTTCAGAAAAACAACCAAGTGTTATTTTTTTTATAATTTTTTGTTGACATTATTGTTATTTATTTTTAACATTACAACATCAATTAACAACATCGTAAAATGGTTTGTTGATTAAACATCAATTTAATCGTGGGAAGGAAAAGGATAGGGCTTAATTTTTTAAACTTAATTAAAATTTAAAATTAACTAAACATTTTGGAGGTCAGTTTTTTAAACTTGAAAGTATAGCCCTATCCGAATCCTTTACTACTATTTTCAAACAAATCAATTATTGGGGGATAGTTGCGATTTTAGAATCGCTGGTAAGAAGCGAATTTGGCTTGGGGTAAAAAGTTAGGTTAGTAATCAGGTCAGAGCTCTTTTACCAAAGGATGCCCTATTTCGGGGCATTCTTGACTCATTTTCAAAAGTATAAAAATGTAACATATGGAAAAATATCAATCGGAGTTTAGGTTTCACCATGTCTTGGGAATAGGTTGGTAAATTTTTAAGATCTGTTGTCACAGGTAAAAATGTTAAGTTTCGACAGAGTTTGGGAATACAGCCATAATATTCTGTAAATCAATGACATTGTAAAACCTATAGTTAAAAATACATAGAAAAACGCATCGTATAAAAAAACCGGGAATTATAGTTTAGGTGAAAGTTAAATATTAATTTCCTTTCAACAAAAGTGGCCCTGGCTTGGTAAGCACCAAAGGTGAGAGAGAAAGCCTGGCCACTTTCGTTCTTCCTAGAGTTATGCAGACCGTTAGGCTGGCTTATTGGATGAAATTTATTGTGTTTATTCTATCACCTTAACGCTATTTATTTATTAACTCTATTTGTTTATCTTGGTGGTTTGGTGGTTTAGCTTATCCTTTTCTCTTTTAATATATTCAACAGACTGCCCGTTATGTTAATAAAATTTCCTTCGGTTACTACACCAACCAATTTATCATTGTTGACCACAGGAAGACAACCAATGCCCGACTCTCTCATCAGATTCATGGCCTCAATAATGGTCGCGTTAGGAGAAATGGATATCGGATCTTTAATCATTAAATCATTTACCGTTTTTTCCAGCTTTTCTCCCAGCTTATGCTTGATACAAAAATAACGTAAAAGCGTCCTGGAAGTAATTAACCCCGTCAGTTTTCCTTTTTCATCCTCAACAGGGGTATATCTGATCTTTTGCCAGTCCATAATATCAGCGACCAACTCCGGTATGTCATCTTTATGTACTGTGAATATATCGGTAGTCATAAACTCTTCCACCAAAATCTTGGAAGGATGCCAGCTATTAATATCATTTACACAGGCATCTTTCCATTGATGTACAGGAACTCCTTTTTTTTGATTTTCAACCATGGCCGAAGAAATAGCAATCATCACCTCTTCCCTGGTTCGTTGTTCCTTTGACAATTTGGAGAAGGAATTCAGCAGCCAGACTGTCCCATTCTGCCGCACCTCATTTCTTTCTTCTATAACCGACAGGTACCGGTCAATATCTCCCTTGCTGACGTTGTTGTTTTCCAGTCCTTCACGGGCAATAGGCAACAACTCATTTTTAATCAACTTACTGACCCCCAGTTTTTTACCATTAAACCAGGTAATTTCACTATTAATACCATTAAATGAAGTAGCCATAAAATTTGACTTGGCGTCGTCAAAATCCATTAGCTGGTTTACGTTTGGGTAGTGGTTGCCAAAGGCATTCATCAACCCCAGCCAAAAGGCTGCGTTGGCAACTTCATCAATGACACTTGGCCCGGCTGGCAGTACCCGGTTTTCTATTCTGAAATGCGGTTTGCCATTGCTGCTTATTCCATAACAGGGGCGGTTCCAGCGATAAACCGTGGAGTTATGGATGGTCAAGGCCCTTAACTTTGGTGTAATCCCATCGTCGAGCAATTTCATAACATCACCCTCGAGCTGTGTCATTAACATCACTCTGAAACGAACAATATCTTCTTTGTACAAATCCAGTATGGAGTTTTGCAGCCATTGATTTCCAAAAGTCACCCTGGGGCTCCTGTCCCTGAGGTGTTCACCGGCAGTGCGGGTGTCGATCGATTGCTGAAATAAGGCGACACGGGTCTCACTCCAAAGCCTTTTGCCAAACAACAATGGCGAATTTGAGGCAATGGCAATGGTTGGGGCAGTAAGTACCTGGGCAATGTTGTATTTTTCCACAAACTCCTCGGGCCTGACCTGCAAATGTACCTGAAAGCTGGTATTGCAGGCTTCCAACATGGCAGAGTCATGCTTCAAATTAAGCTCATCAATCCCCTTGATCCTTAGCTCATACATCCTGCCTCTTAACTTACTGATGGCTTTCATCAGGGCGTGATAACGTTGCAGGGGTGTTAAATTATCAAGGTCCATATCAAACTTTCTCAGGGTAGGAAGTATTCCTGTAATGAGAAAATCTATGTCCATGTCATTGGCCGTCTTTCTGAGCTTGTTCAGCAATGCGTCGATGTTATTTTCAAGCGTAGAAAAACACCCCCCGGTAAAATCCAGAGGTGGCAGATTGGCCTCGATGTTGAATTTGGCGAGCTCAGTGGTAAAGTTATCGTCTCCCAGTTTATCCAGTAACTCCATGGCCACCGGGGCCGGTTTATAATACCGATCTATCAGGCAAATTTCCTGTTCGGCTCCAATGCGGGCCGGACTATCGTCAAACCAGTCCTCATCTATCATCCTCTCCAGGGCTTGCACATCCAGCAAAAGCCGCTTTGTAAAATCATTGAGCTGCTTTTGGGTAGTCACCAGTTTTACATTCAGGTCGCCCATGTCTTTTAGGTTAAACTTTAATTAAAAATATTAAATATTTTGACATTACATAGCTTCATCCTCATTAATTTGCTTCTTTAACAACAAAGCTTTTAGTGCTATTTGCCCGCTCGGATCAACGGCATTCCTGTTTATGATGATGGTTTGCGTACCTTTTCTCAAATCCAATCTGCCAACAGCAACACTTTTCCACTGTTTTTGATAGACCGCTCCCCTGTCGACCCTATCAGGCCCGGGCAAGGGTTCCGGGAAAAATAAAATTATTTTCAGAATGTAGTAACAACAATTTAACTAAATTCGGGTAATAAAACTGGATATCTTAAAATACCAATCAAAATAATTTCATTATGCACCGGCACATTTTTTTTATCCTGATTTTTTCATCAGGATATATATATGGACAACAGGGAAGTGAAATTTACCTTTTTGACTTAGCAATTGCGCTTGACAATGTTTCGATTGCCAATCCTATTAATATTACAGAACGGCCTGGTTATGATAACCAGCCACATTTTTACCATAAAGGAAAAAAGATACTGTTCACATCCATGGAGGCGGGTAATCACACTAATATTTATAGTTACAACTTAAAGTCAGGAAAAACAAAGAAGATCTTTAACACCTATGTAAGTGAATATTCACCTATTCCTATCAAAAAAGACAAATATTTTACCTGCATCATGGTAGAAGAAAACGGAGATCAGCGGTTATGGAAATACAAAATGAATGGGCGGGGAAGATCCCCCGTTTTCGAACACATTAAGTTTGTGGGTTATCACTGCTGGATTGACGACCAAAGGTTGGGATTGTTCATTGCGGGCGAGCCTAATACTTTACAGATTGGCAATACCATCACTGGCAATTCGCTCCGGGTTACAGAAAAGATTGGCCGGGCTCTGCACCCTATGCCTGGCGAAAACCTGCTAACCTTTGTCCAAAAAAAAGACGCAATCCACTGGGTGATTAAATCCCTCAACCCCGATAATCTGGTGATGACTGACGTTATCGATACATTACCCGGTTCGGAAGACTTTTGCATTTTGAATGATGGAACGTTTCTTATGGGACAGGGTAACGCACTCTTTAAATACAATGCTAAAACGGACATCAATTGGTCTAAAGTGGCGGATTTATCTGATTACGGGATTACATCAAAGTTTAACCGGCCGACAGTAAGTGCCAATAACAAAAAGCTGGCTGTTGTGGTGATGGAATGATGCTTTTAACCTAAAATCTTATTTAAAATTTGCACGGTAATCAGATAAGTGGGTTTTACGCCATCCTGGCCCAGGCTGCCGGAAGCAAGGGTTTTGCCAGTGATTAACGGATTATCAGAAGCATAGTAGGCATATCGTAATTTTACGGTTTTCTTGATGCTGTTCCTGATTTTGGAGGCCGACTGAATGGCCTTTTGGTAATGGGCGCCTTCCATTTCCAATCCTACGGCCTTCCAGGATGAATCAAGGAAGTATTCAAGCACATCCTTGTTTTGCAATGACGTGCCAAGAACAGTGACCATGGGCCCTTCAAATACCTGCAGGTCATGACCTTCAAAATCTTTACAAGAAAACTCGTTGTCAATAGGATAATTGTCGGCAGTACCTTCAAAAATGTGGGAGCTTGGCACCATGATATCGCTTTTTTTACCAGTCAATATACCGGCTTTACCCATTATTGAGATAGAATCCACTTTTAACGGATATGCTTTACCGTCTTTTTCAAAAGGTTTCAGCAATTCATCCATGGTCTCGAACGCCTGTTCACCAAAAGCATAATCCATCACCAGAATGATTGGCTGATGGTCCTTGATTTTAGTTTCATCAACCGAAAGCTCTTTAGGCAAAGATTTGAGATCAAGTTTGGCCATGTCAATGATTTGTACAGCCAGGTTTGTGCCCGACTGGTCAGGGATTTCGTACAGCCCGTTTTCCCTGGCATATTTTTTCACCTTTTCACGGGATTTTTCATTTTTCAAAATGCTAAGCTGGCGGGCAATGATTTCCAACTTGTCAGTTTTGAGGGTATTTCTTAGCACCTTATAACCATACAAGGTATTAATCACACTGTGTAAATTAGAACTAATAATATGTACCGGCCGCTGCATCAAATCGTGTTCCCACAGATAGTTTTTAATGTTATCAGCCCAAAGCTCACCATAAACATGATGTCCGATCCTTTCTCTCAAGGTCGCTGAAAAATTGATCTCCCTGTCCCCCTTACCTTTTTCCTCATCAATAGCCAGCTTTCCTAACCAATAAATCGTGTGAAAAAGGCTATGACGATTCTCATTTTCATAAAAACTTTCACCTGCTCTGGCAGTTTCTTCGTATGTTCTTCCAATAACCGTACTCAGATAGGTATAAGCGATCTCTTTGTTAAATTCCTTGCCCTGATATTCACGTGTGATAGTTTCCTCCAGTTTTAGCCACGCCTGGGTTTTCCCACCTTTTTGATCCAGGCCATGCAATTTAATTTTTTCGGCCTCTATGTAAAGAAAAGTCAGGTGGGTCAGGATGTCATAAATATCACTTCTCCCGCGGGTTAGCTCTATGTACATTTGGTCCTTATCTATCCGGTAGCAGTTTCTTCGCCTCTTGAGGGGAACTATTGCCTGGAAATTGGTTTTGTCCAGGCCCTCTTTGGAAATCAATCTGATGAACCGGCATTCTTCAATCCCCTTGGGAAGCCGGTCAATAACATAAAGCAACCCATCCAATTCAACCCTTTCATTATCGGCAATCAGGCCATAAATCTCGGGCCTCAGGGTTAATAATGCCTGCACCAATGATTCTCCGGAAATTCCAAGAGGTTTATAGCCACCTCTGATAAAAAGGTGGCGCATGATAATATATAATCTCTCAATAGCAGACCTCGACTCCTGGGCTCTGCTGCGTTGAATAGGTTCGGTGTTCATAAATACTTCAATAGTGCTGTCCAATATTACAAAATCTTCCGGTCTCATCCGGGGCTAATCGGTGATTTTAATATTTTAATTATAAAATTAGGGGTTACCAAAACCAAGCTTTTTCATTAAAAAAAACCCATTAGTAATAAGTTTTATAAACTTTAAAAGACAGTTAGCATGGATTCCCGGCTAACTGTTCTTTTTTTATAGCCAAATCTTACTTTTGGGTCCATTTATTTGTATAGAAAAGGTATATTGAATATTACATGATATTACCTAATCGTTAAATTTGTGCCGTTCTGCCACCATTCAGCTGATCCCAATAAAATTTTGAAACCCGTATAATAACCCATCGTTCTTACCGCGTTTTTGGTCGCTGGCAATTTGTCAACAATTTGAAACCTGGCATTTAACCCCTGAATGGCCCAAAATATTACGCCCAGGCCGTTTATGGCTGGCTATAAGTAACTATTAGATAATACAAACCTGTTTTAGGCAACCCGGAAGAAGCCTACATTTGCAGCAAATTTAAACTGAAACATTTAAACTAAAATTCAAAATGAAAAACACAATGAAGTTAGTCTTCCTGGTTATGATTTTATTTCCGGGATACCTCCTGGCAGGGGGAGTCGATGGGGTGGATCCTGCTAAGAGCAGTAAATTAGTAGCCAATCCCAGCCAACCGGTAGTTAAACTGTTTTACCAGGGAGAAAAAAAAGGAAAAGTCACTATTCGCATTTTTGATGCCGAAAATGTATTGGTTCACACCGACAAAATCTATAACAAAAACGGATTTGTGCGGCCTTATAATTTCAAAGAACTGGTTGCAGGAAAATACAGGTTTGAAATAACCGATTGTGAAGGCATGGCAGAAAAAGTTTTAGAGTACAAACTGCAAGCGCCCACTGAAAACAAAATTATCAGGGCAAGGCTGAATCCTGTGGAAAAGAATGAAAATAAACTGAAACTAGATGTGCTGGGTGTAATTAACGAAGCCGTGTTTGTCAGAATTTTCAACGATAATAAAAATGAAATATTTTCTGAAACCATCGATATTCAACAGAGTTTCAGTCGTGTCTACAACCTGGAAAATTTAAGAGACCGTCGGGTATCTTTTGAGGTTTCCACTGAAGAAAAATTGTTGCTTAAGCAATAATTCATTGCAAAAAGGTTTCGATACCGGCTTTTTGGGAAAAGCCGGTATCTTATCTCAAACCTCAAAACCAACCAACCTAGCGTGCGAACTCCTGCTCAAATAACTCATTGATGTAATACTCCCTTGTATTGACATGGTAGTTATCGAAGCAATCACCCACACCACTTCTCATAATACTTACACAAACGCCATTTGAAAAAGCACTTTCGAGGTGACCACGATTCAAATAACAGTGGCCCAGTTCATGAAACACAATAAACTCTTTGAACCGGTCAGAAGACCTTCTCCAAAAAGAAGCATCTATAGTAACTAACCTGGGGTTTCTGAATCGGCCATAAGAACACTGACCGGCCACATGCTGTTCATCAATTTCTTCTATCACCCCTTCGATCTCTGCCGTAGCCAAATCCACCGAAATGCCTCTTGCCGCCGCTTCCTCCTGAAACCTTTCAAAGTATGGAACCAGTTCCCCATCTACATTAGCAAAGGCAACCGGTTCCATTACCTCCTCTACATCATCGTCACTACAACTCAAAAAAAACAAAGTTATAAACAAGAATATTATACCATTCCGGCTTCTACACATTTTATTGCTATTCATCACCATTTTATTAAAAACACAAAAAAGAATTATGTAGAATTTTTACATACCGGAAATTGTTTGTTAAATAATACAAACCAAAACACAATCACCCTCAATTTTTTTTAGAGAATTTATTAAAAAAGATAAAAAATTTGTATCATTGGTGTGATTTTTGCTTATAATGAAATGTTAGTATCCCATTCTTTTAACCTCCGGATTTACTTTTTTCTGTTTTTGATGCTTTTAATTCCATCCTGCCAAATGCCAAACCAGGATAAAAATGACGAGGGAAAAATCAAAATAGCATGCGTTGGTGACAGTATTACCTACGGTATGGGTATCAAAAACAGGGATGAAAATGCTTACCCAGCCCAACTGAGTAAAATCCTGGGAGAAAAGTACGAAGTAAAAAACTTCGGTGTATCAGGGCGTACTCTTCTGAAAACAGGCGATTTTCCATATTGGGTTGAATCGGCATATATGGAAGCCATCCGTTACAACCCCGACATTGTCGTGATCGAACTGGGAACCAATGACGCCAAGTTTCATAACTGGACACACAAGGATCAGTTTGTCCGTGATTATACGGAAATGATCAATTCGTTTAAAAACCTGCCTGCACGGCCAGAGGTTTACATATGTTTTCCTGCGCCCCTGTATTTTGCCGGCAAAGATATCAACGATACGGTGATCACCAGACAGGTAATCCCAAAAATCGACAGTGTTGGTAAGGATTTGTCCATCCCTGTGATAGACCTTTACCGTCCCTTGTCTAACCAACCACAACATTTTCCTGACGGCATCCACCCAAATGCCCATGGTGCCAAGATCATCGCCAGAACCGTGGCTCGGTTTATCGCTGGCTCTTGATTTTAAAAGCGTCATGGGGCTGTCCGGTAAGTTATTATGTTTCGACTTGTAATCAAGTTTTATTTGCTTTTGGCGATAGGAACACCCTCCTGCCCTTCTCTAAGGCGGAGTCAGTTTTGAGTGTCCAATCAACCACTGTCGCTCTCTGAAGTTGCTGACTTTCCTGTTTACTTCGGAGGGCGCATCATCAGATTTCTGAACTTGCTTTCATAGGCACGCTTCTTGCTAAAAATCCAAATGGTGCCGATAATAAAGGGAAGAAACCAAAACAAAACCCTGCTAACCACATTAGCCTCTGATTCGATAATTTTAAAGGTCATCAGAAAGTCCCTTAAATCATCAATAAAAAGGGTAACGGAGGCAATTAAAAGAAATAAAAACGAATATAACATAAAAGTATAATGCCAAACCACCCAAACTTTGATGTATTTGCGAAAAACCAGGGGATAAACGGCAGCAGGGATAAATAAAAGACTCAGGATGATAAACATCTTGTATGCACCGATTCCTGGCCGTGGATCCCGGAACAGAAAGGTAGTAATCCCCAATAATATCAGGCTGATGATATAAATCCTTCCCCAAAGCCGATGTTTTCTTGTACCCTTATCCTTATAACAAATGATGAATCCTGCCAGGATGGCAAAAAGTCCAATCGTGGTATGAATAGCATCCATAAACAAATATGCAATAAATCTATTTATTTCCCTTTAATAATTCCAATTACCCTATGCATTATTAAATTAAACAAATATTCTTTTTCCCAAAAATTTTAACGAATATGAAAAATGCCGGCAGCAACTCAGTCAGAGCATTCAGGCAACAATGAAAATCATTCAGCTACCATTTATTCGTACAGGTCATTATTATCAAGTTTACTTAATTCTGTAAAAAACCCGGCAATTTTTTTGGTTACTTCCTGAAAATAGGCTTTGCCCTTTGTTTCATTAGCATTTGAAGGGTTGCCTATTCCTGTATCCCTGGTTACCTGCGACCATGACCTTTCAGCCCATGCCCAGCCTTCCTGCATAGCACTTATTTTAAAACGTTTTGCCTTACCATCGCCCGCTTCGCTCAATGGAAGCACAATTTCAGGTACAAAATGCATCATCAAGCTGGTCTCCATCTCGCCAGCATGGTCTCCCAAATCCTCAAAATATCCGTTTCCGTCCACCACTTTAAACCAGGAGAGGGATGCTATAAATAAATCCGGGAAAAACTGACCGGTTTCTCTCACCATCTGCTTAAAATCGTTACCGCCATGGCCGTTCATAATCACCAACTTGGGTATTTTGCTTCTCTGAATGGTAGCTGCAATGTCCTTGATAATAGCCAATTGTGTGGTAGGATTGAGATTGAGGTTAAGCTTGATATCCAGTTGCCCCGTATTGACGCCAAACGGCACAGTAGGCAAAACGATGACTTTCGCCCCGGCTTCCCAGGCCATCCGTGCCGATTCTGCTGCGATGAAGTCACATTGTATATTATCAGTAGCGTAGGGCAGGTGATAATTGTGGGCTTCGGTGGCGCCCCAAGGTAATACGGCCACCTCGTAGTCTGCGTATTTAACGGTTTTCCAATTTGTTTCTGATAAAATGTAGGGCCTTGGCATAAAATTCAGCATTAAAAATTTAACAGTGATTTTGTATATTTCCAGCCTATTTGGTTTTGAATGCCAAACAGTAAGCCGATTGTATGACAACCCTAAAAATCAAACCTCCCGAGATCTTCAACTACCAGGAATGTCTGAGTTTCCTACACCGGGGATTTGACGATTGTCTGCATCAAATTAACAAAAATACAATCATCAAAGCACTTAATATTGAGAATAATATTTCGCTTGTTTCGATTACTTATAACCAGAGTGTTTTACAGGTGAGCCTACTGTGGGGGGATTCATCTCCAAACCATCAAGCTTTGATCAAATCTTATATTAACCGGTGGTTTGACCTGCAAACGGACTTGAAGGCATTTTATGATATTGGCGCAAGATATCCCATCTTAAATCCCCTGATAGACAAATATTGGGGGTTACGCCTGATTGGTATTAAAGATTTATTTGAAGCATTGAGTTGGACGATTATTGGACAGCAGATCAACCTTGGTTTTGCCTATAAAACAAAAAGGGCACTTGTGGAGAAGTTTCGACCTGCAACTAAATTTTATTTGCTTCAACGACCGGCACACACTCCTGACTTCCTCAAGGAGGGTGTAAGGTTTGACTACACCTCAACTGGCGGTAGTCGCCATGGATAAAAACTCTCCCCTTGAGGGAGGCGGGGAGGTGTCAACAAACGCTGAGCCCAATAAAATTCGCCGTTTACTGACTCAATCAAACTTATCGGACAGCCCCGGTCATTAGTTTTTTACAGGCCCGGAGCATTGGTATACCGATTTTTATGGCTTCTTTTGCTGCATCCTGGCCCAATTATCGCGTAGCCCAACCGTTTTGTTAAAAATGAGTTTTTCGGGGGCGGAGTCAGGATCCACGTTGAAATAGCCTTGTCTCTCGAATTGAAAATGCTCCAAAACCGAGGCCGACCTTAAACCCGGCTCAACCTTACTGCCTGTTAAAATTTCCAGCGAATCGGGATTGATAAATGCTTTAAAGTCCTTTTCCTTATCGCCTTCCGGATCTTCCACTGAAAACAAACGATCATACAACCGCAGTTCAGCATCCACGGCATGAGCCGCAGCAACCCAGCTCAAAGTGCCTTTTACTTTTTTACCACTGGTATCCGCTCCGCTTTTGGTGTCGGGGTCATAGGAGCAATAAACAGTTGTAATTTCACCGGTTGCCGGGTCTTTGTCATAACTTTCACACTTGATTATGTAGGCGTATTTTAGCCGTACCTCCCTGCCAGGTCCCAGCCTGAAAAACTTTTTGGGAGGGTCCTCCATGAAGTCGTTTTTTTCTATGTAAACCTCCCTGGCAAAAGGTATTTCACGGGTCCCGGCGTTTTCATCTTCCGGGTTGTTGATGGCGGTGCACATGGCAACTTCCCCTTCGGGGAAATTGGTTATTATAACTTTCAGCGGCCTCAGCACGCCCATCACTCTGCGCGCCACCTTGTTGAGATCATTTCTTATGCTATGTTCCAGCAATGCCATATCGACCACACCATCCCTTCTTGCAACACCAATCGTATCACAAAAGTTTTTAATCGACCCGGGGGTGTAACCTCTCCTTCTCATGCCTGAAAGTGTGGGCATTCTGGGGTCATCCCACCCACTTACGTAACCTTCCTCCACCATTTGCCGGAGTTTTCTTTTGGAAAGTACGGTATAAGCCAGATTCAACCGGGCAAATTCCCTTTGCTTGGAGGGAAAAATTCCCAATGTTTTTATGTACCAGTCATACAGGGGCCGGTGTACTTTAAACTCTAATGTGCAGAGTGAATGGGTGATCTCCTCCAACGCATCGGACTGCCCATGAGCCCAGTCATAGGTTGGATAAATACACCATTGATTGCCGGTTCTCGGATGTTCGGCAAGCTTGATTCTGTACATTACCGGGTCTCGCAGATAAGTATGGGGGGAGGCCATATCGATTTTAGCCCTGAGCACGCTCGCACCTTCATCATATTCGCCATTTTTCATTTTCTCAAACAGTTGCAGGTTTTCCGCTACCGGTCTGTCACGGAAAGGACTCTCACGGCCTGGTTCCGTAGGTGTGCCCCGGCTGGCGGCAATTTCTTCTGCCGTTTGATCATCCACATAGGCTTTGCCCTCTTTAATAAGCTGAATGGCAAATTCGTACAGGTTGTGAAAATAATCAGAAGCGTAGTATTCCCTGTCATCCCAATTAAAACCCAGCCATTGAATATCTTTTTTTATAGCGTCAATGTATTCCTGTTCTTCCTTTTCCGGGTTGGTATCATCAAATCTAAGGTTACACAATCCATTGTATTTTTCCGCTATGCCAAAGTTCAGACAAATGGATTTTGCGTGTCCAATATGCAGGAATCCATTAGGTTCCGGAGGAAACCTGGTATGTACCCGGCCCTCGTTTTTACCTTTTTTTAAATCTTCTTCTATGATTTCTTCTATAAAATTCAAAGAAGGTTTCACTTCTGCATGTTCACTCATTGACTATACGACTGTTTGTTTATGCAAAGATAGAGGAAGGATTCGGATTTAAAATATAGTAGCAAAAGAATAGTTGTTCTATAGCCAGGTCGCCGTTCCCAAAGACCCATGCTAACATTGTGCCTGCTAAAGCCACTAAAGCCTTATGCAAACACGGTCAATATAAGAAGTATCGCATACCCCTTCCCTAAAGCTGCGGCGTACAAATGGGTTAGCACTAGAAAGTGGCAAGGGATTTCTTTTTGGAGGTATTATTTACTTTGATGGCTTTCAGGTAATCGTTGTTATTGGCGGCTAGAATGACAACACCGTGGGGGGTTTGAATCCTGGCCAGATCTTTGGTATTATGCTTTAAGTAAAAACCGCTTTCCGAAAAGGGTACTGCCCGGAAATTGCCTTTGCCATCTCCTGCCAGAAATTTGCCATAACTTGCATCATTGCGGGTAGTTTCTACCTCAGCACCGTAAAGGTTTCCGGCTACCAGGATATCGAGATGCCCGTCCTGGTTAAAGTCTTCCGTAAGCATACCATTTACACAGGATACCTGGGCCTGATTAGGCAGCTTCCGAAATTCAAAAATACCGTTACCCTTGTTTTCGATATAGCTGCTGGCAAAGGTTGTGGCCCGGTAGTGCAACGAGGCTTCAAGATCTTGCATGCTGTAGACATCCACCAGTGAAGCTTCAGCAAATGAGTTATAGTCCTGGTATTTAACCTTAATGTTCGGTATTTGCTCTGCCGAGCACTGTCTGCCCCTTACCGGATATTGAATTCCATTATTGTAATACCCCAAAACGATATCAATACGCCCGTTTTTATCATAGTCGTAAGCATATACATCAAAAGACTCTTCCTCGCTGGCCTGATATTTATAGTTCAACCCCAGGTTACCTGCCACAAAATCCATATCTCCATCCTTATCAAAATCCCCGGCTACAATACTGTACCACCACCCGGTAAATTTTTCCAAACCAAAATCGCTGGTTTTGTTCACAAAACTTTTTCCGGTATTTTTCAAAAAAGTCACAGGCATCCACTCCCCTGTTACAACAAGGTCCAGCCTGTCATCCTGATCAAAATCGACCCATATGGCATCGGTTACTAATCCGGCTTCGACCAGATCAGGTGCAATATCTTCCGTAACATCAGCAAATCTAACTTCGCCGTTTTCAAGCCCGTCATTGCGCAGCATGTAGCTTTTGGCAGGTAAGGGATAAGATCCGGGAACTATCCTGCCACCGACAAACAGGTCCAAATCCCCATCGTTGTCATAGTCTGCGGCCTTGACCCTGGAGCCGCTTGTTAACATCTCCGGCAAGGCGTAAAGCGCCTTTTTAAAGTTCCCTTTACCGTCATTGATATATAATCTGTCCTGTAATCCCCGGGTCCCTTCACTGCGTTCGTTGCCACCACTTACTACATACAGATCCAGGTCCCCATCGCCATCTGCATCAAAAAATGTCGCGCCTATGTCTTCATGACCGCGATCATCCTGCCAGACGTCGGATTTTGAAATGCTGAAAGTCCCCTCCTCATTTTGCAAATACAGGGCTCCGGCACTACCCAGGGCCCCTCCTACGTAGAAATCTTCGAGTTGGTCCCCATTGACATCACCCACAGCCAGACCGGGGCCACTTTGGGAATAAACATGAGGAAGTAAAACCTCATACTGGAAATCATTGTAATTGTTTTCCCGGTGCAGATGGTCAATATTCGAATCCCTGGTGGCATCGGCAAACAGTAATTCATTTTCTGCTAAAAGCGGCTGACTATACGCACTATCATGGGCATCCCGGTAATCGATTGTTAAGACCTGATTGGTCTTGACTTTGTTCAAAGTCTGAATTTTCCCGTCAATCCAGGTAATCTCTACCGCTGCTACCACATGCTCCTGCCCCACACCAAAGTGAATAACTGGCTCTACAGATGATTGAAAACCCCTGGTTAATGTATGATGCTGAAATTGTATTTCGCCTTTGTTTTTAATCAGGATTTTTGTCCCTAAACCCAGAGGATTTTTTTCACTTCCATACAGCTTAAACCTGAGATAATTTCCGAGCTTAAGATCAACGGTTTTATTCTGAAATACGAGGGAAGGCTCATCGATATTATTGATGACAATATCGAGGTCACCGTCATTATCCAGGTCGGCATAGGCCGCACCGTTTGAAAAGCCTTCGTGACTCAGTCCCCACTCTTTGATAATATTGTTGAAAGTTAAATCCTTATTGTTCCTGAAAGCATAGTTATCAACCTTTTCCGAGGGAATATTCAGGCTTAAATCCAGAAAATCAAAGCTTTCCCTGGTTTTGCGGCTGGCTTTGTCAATTTTGGTAAAATAGTCTTTGTTATTAATGTCTTTTCTGGTACCGTTGGTGATAAAAATGTCCTTCCAGCCGTCATTATCCAGATCGGCAAATAAGCCTGCCCAACTCCAGTCTGTGGATGAAGTTCCGGTCATCCGGGCAATATCACTAAAATGGGGAAGGCCATCTGCCGTGATACCGTTATTGAGTTGCAGGGTGTTTTGCATGTATTGGTAATGCATGCCCAGGTTCACAATCTCATAGAAGCCAGCAGGGTCCATGCTGGCCATATTGGCCTTATTTCTACGGTTATCCTCAGGGGTCATATCCATTTGTATGATATCCAGCAAACCGTCATTGTTGAAATCACCTGCATCTGTTCCCATGGCAAAAAATGCCGTATGCTGGGTGGTTGCTTTGATCTTATCGCTAAATGTGCCATCCCCATTGTTAAAATAAAAATGATCGGGAGAAGCAAAGTCGTTGGAAACGTAGATGTCCTCCCAGCCATCGTTATTGAAATCGCCCACGCTGACATTCAGTGACAAACCAAAATTCAGCAATCCCGCCTCTTTGGTGACATCTTCAAAAGTTCCGTCCCCATTGTTGCTGTAAAGCTTATCGGAGTGTTCCGGGTCCTTTTTATCCATTTTAAACTTGTAGGCCATATTCATCGTTTTGAAACTGGTGTAAGGATAGTTGGCTACATACAAATCCAAATCCCCATCCCTGTCGTAGTCGAAAAAGACCCCCTGTGTGGAATGCCCTTCATCTGCAATGCCACAGGCCTGAGCCTTTTCGGTAAATACCGGGATGCCATTTTCATTGAGGCCGTTGTTGAGGTAAAGCATGTTTTTTGTGGTGGCAAATTTTCCGGAAACGCTGACATAAATATCCAGCCAGCCATCCGCATTGACATCCGCCATGGTTACGCCGGTCACCCACCGGTCATCTCCCCCAACTTTAGCTTCACTGGTAATAGCTTCAAATTGAAGGTTGCCTCTGTTTAAATAGAGTTGGTTTTTCACCCGGTTTCCAGTGAAATATATATCCTGTAAACCGTCATTGTTCACATCACCCACCGCTATGCCACCTCCCATGTAGATGTAAGGGTAGGTAAAATAATTGATAATAGTGTCTTCTTCCAGGTAATTGGTAAAAGTGATGCCGCTTTCCTCGGGGGATAATTTGTTAAAAATGGATGTTACTGCCTTCCCGCTCTCTTGTTCGACATTTACGCCATCTTCGATACAGGAAGATATACACACAAAAAGCCCGATTGCCAAAATATTTAATACCTTTCTCATAGTTAATGGTTTGTCCAAGTGATAGTCGCACCATTAACAAAGAAACAAAATAATGGAGAGATTTTCTATTTATTTCCTCATATGCTGCATAATCTTGTAGTAAAACCGTTCCAATAAATGCATGTCTTCTGTGATAATTTCGGCATTCGCAGCCAACTCATCACGGTAATGTGTTTTTTTCCGGTAAAAGGATAAAAAGGAAATTTCCACAAAACCGCCTGTCCGGGGGCGGCCTTACCAAGATGGGTGGGGTATCACAATTTCAGCGAAGTATTGGCTAAATCAATAAAAAAATTTCACGGGCCAGGGTTTTGTTGGGATAAATAATTTAATACGGTAAAAACAATGCTGTTAATGGTTTTGGTGAAGTGAGTGAAGACGTAATCATGGTGAGGACGTAATTAGTCATAGTATGGCTTTGAGCCATGCTATGACTTCGGGAAAATTATGGCTACTGCCACAGGGCCATAAAAAACCCTGGCGCAGTACGCCAGGGTTTTTCTAAAATTCAGCTATATTGGAATAGGATTAAAACCCCTGGTTCTGGATTAAAATATTCTGCCCCTGGAGGTCAATCTCATCTTGTGGAATCGGTAAAAACTCATTTTTGCTAGCGGTAAAGGAGGCACCTGCGAATGGTGAGTTCAGCAACTGGTCTTCATGATCCAGGTAGGCATTCAATACTTCTCCGGCAATGCCCCATCGTACGAGATCATAAAACCGGTGGCCTTCACCGGAAAGTTCCAGTTTGCGTTCAAAGCGTACCGCCGTTCTTGCTTCTTCCTCAGAGGCGAAAGTAGTATATGCGCCAATCACATAGTTGGCCGCTTCTCCTTCATCATCATCAAGCATAAGCCGTGAAGAATCGGCCCTGGCACGAATCCTATTGACATATTCAAGGGCTTTGTCCAGGGTACCCGCCTCTATCTCGGCCTCAGCGGCCATCAGAAGTACATCTGCAAAACGAATAATGTTATAGTTGACAGCAGTATAACCCGGAGTCCAGTCACTGGCATCATTTTCTGAACCTGAACCTTCAAGATAATAAATAAACTTTTTAGGAGAATAAGGTCCTCCATAAGGCTGGTCCCGTATCCAATCGAAACCGGGATGAGGCCCCCAATCCAGGTAAGGGATACCTCTTCGGCCAATAGAGTGGTCTATTCTCGGGTCGAGATTGCCCGTGTCCGGAGAAAAAGGATCACTGCTTTGTAAGCCCATATCTGTCACCAGTGCATTAGCCGGATCATTGTAAGAGTTATCCAATAAAGGTAATCCATTAGCATCGGTACGGAAAGAATTAGCCAGATCAAAACTCGGCTGGAAAAATCCACAGCAACCTCCTGGCCTTGCAGGCCCCGCAGTACCATGAGGAAAGTTTAACACCATGCCGGGATTGGCATTTTGAACACTGCCGGTTCCGGCCGCAGCCTGGGAGGCAAAGACAGTTTCTGCGTTGTTGTCGTTAGTAGATCTGAAGACGTTGGCATAGTTTTCAACCAGGTCATATTTCTCGCCATCAGAATTGACACCGTCCTCGATCACCTGGTCAAATATAGCCTTGGCTTCAGGGAATTTTCCCTGAAATAAATAAGCTTTTCCAAGATAAGCGGCGGCAGCCCATTTATTGGCACGTCCAATATCTACCTGCTCTTCAGGCAGATTATCGAAGGCAGCCTGAAAATCCGCCTCTATAAAGGGCCAGATGTCCACGTTATTGCTGACGGGCGTAACCTCATCCCAGCTCTCGTCCACATAAGGCACATTGTCAAAATTTTTCTTGAGATCAAAGTAGTAATGGCCTCTCAAAAACCTGGCTTCTGCTGCTATTCTGGTCTTTACTTCTTCTGTCACAACAGGCTGAGCATTCGCTACCAGTCGTATAGTAACATTGGATCGTGCTATACCTTCATAAGTCGATGTATATTTTTGCAATACAGATATGTTATTTGTTTGCGGATCAAAAGCCTGCACTTCATTCATCTGCGATTGATCTCCGGCATTAGAACCCTTATTGGCTTCCCCTCCCAGAATACTTCCCCAAAACCAGTTACTGGCATCGGAATAAAATCCTGATCGGCCTAAAAGCATACTGTAGGCAGCAATCAATGAAACTTCCAAACCGGCCGGGCTGGTAAGTTGCTCTTCCTGAAGCGAGCCAGTAGGTGCTACGTCCAAAAAGGATTCTTGACAAGCCATCACAATTACCATCGATATCAACAAGGTTAAAGCGATTATTTTCGTTATTTTCATAATCTTAATTATTTATTTCAAATACGTGAAAGTCTTCATATACAGTTAAATATTGAATAAAGTCAAACCCATTAGAAGGCCACATTTACACCCATGGTATAGGTTCTGGTAATCGGAACATTACCTAAATCAACCCCGAAATTGGTATCGGCATTACCCCCAACTGCCGGATCCAGCCCGTCGTAACCGGAAATGGTAAAAAGGTTATTGACACTACCGAATACCTTGAATTTTTCCATGCCCAGTCTGTCTAAAAAGGGCTGAGGAAGGTTATAGGATAAAGTCACATTTTGCATACGGAAGAACGATCCATCTTCCACATAAAAAGAATTAGATTGTGTATTCGTGCTGAAATTTGAAATATTTTCAAATATAGGGATCTCCCCGGAACGGTTTTCAAAAGTCCAGGAGTCCTTTACCCGTTCGCTGATAGCAGCTCCCGGAAAAAGCGGATAGAAATCTGTAAACAATTTGGAAATATTGTAAATTTCATTGCCTATCGAAGCAAAAGAATACATCTCTAACTCAAATCTTTTGTAATTGAGTTTGATAGTCATTCCTCCTGTAAAATCCGGCACGGGATTACCCAATGTTGTACGGTCATTTATATCGATTACGCCATCATTATTGAGGTCGGCAAAACGGAAACGTCCGGGGGCCGCGCCATCCTGAGTAGGGGCATTATTCACTTCCTCCTGATCCCTGAATAGTCCCACTACCTCGTATCCGAAAAAAGCAGATAATGGTTGTCCTACCTGATTTAATATGGGTGTTATACCCCGGTAGTTTACACTGCGGCCAGGAAGATTTTCTATATTATCTGCCAATGCCACAATTTCATTTCTAAGAAAACTACCGTTCAGTGTAACTTGATAATCCAGTTCACTGATCTTGCCCTTGTTAACGATTTTAAGGTCTATACCTTTGTTTTGCATTTCACCGACATTCACAAAGGGAGCATCGGCAAAATCACCGGTCTGTACGGTCAGTGGTAACCTGAACAACAGGTCTTCGGTGTTTTTTAGCCAAAAGTCTACAATCAAATCCAATTTTCCGTCAAACAAAAGTGCATCGAACCCGATATTGGTAGTAATTGCCTTTTCCCATTGAGCGGAAGGATTGCCAAACCTTTGCCGGTAAAAGCCCTGGGCTGCCCCGGAATTGCTTCCGGTAATATCATAGGTGGATTGAGGAATACCCGTAGTGAAAAGCCAGAACTGGTTATCCGGATCAACATTGTTGGAATTACCGATAATCCCATATCCTGCCCTGATTTTCAGGTCATCGATCCAGGTCAGGCCATCCATGAAGCTTTCGGATGAAATACGCCATGCTGCTGAAAAAGCAGGGAAAGTTCCCCAACGATTATCCCTGCCAAAGCGGGAAGAACCGTCTCGGCGTATCACGAAAGAAGCAAGATATTTATCTTGAAAATCATAATTTAACCTTCCAAAATAAGAGGAGAAGTTAACGCCATTCTCATTAAAACCATTGATGATAGGTAAATTGACTGTCGACAAGGTGACAAAATCCGGATCTTGAGAAAGCGGGTTAATACCAGACGCTAAAATCTCACTCCTCGAACCTTGATTTAGCGCTTCCTGGCCTAATAATACATCTAATCCGTGATCTCCAAATACCTTTTTATAATTAATGGTATTGGTCCATACCCACGAAGTTTCATAGAATGAATTTTGATTGAACCCAAATGCGGAGTTGTTTTCAGAGTTTTCATATTGACGCCGGATAAAGGCTCTTTCGTGTTGCGAAAACCAGCGCCCACCAAAACTGGTGCGAAGTATCAAATTCTCAATGGGCTCTACTTCGAGGTAAACATTTCCAAATGCCTCAGCCCAGAATAGCTCATCATTCTCCTGACCGTCCAGGTTAGCCACTGGATTTCGTGGATTGTTAAAGCCAGGGGCCGTAGTGCCGGCGTATCCACCGAACTCATCAAAAACGGGAATGATGGGTGACATTCTGGAGGCGTCAAGAATCACATTTTCTTCACCTGAAGCACCAGATCCCCCGCTAGCCCCAAGTAAAATAGGGTTAGAACGATAAGTACCCTGGATATTTTCACCAATACGTACTTTACCGGGTATTATGTCAAATTCCGAATTAATGCGGACCGAATACCTGCGTAATCTCTGATGAAGTAAAATACCTTCCTGATCCAGCACACCTAATCCCATATAAAACCGGCTGTTTTCACCACCACCTGCAACGCCGATATTATGTCTTTGGACAAATGCGTTGCGGGTAATGGCATCGTACCAATCCGTACCTTCCCGATTGGCCCTGATAACCTGATAAATGGAGCCTGCATCAGGGTCGATGTTATATCTTTCTGCTTCCGCTCCAAGGTCAACAGATCCAACTACACCCGATTGTGACCCCACCAACAGGAAATCAGGTATTATTGGCTCCGGTCCGGTACCATATTGAGGATGATTGAACTCGGGGGTTGCGTTGTTTTGAATAGCAGCATTCCTAATGGCGTTCCAGGTCCACGTAGCCTGTTCCTGTGGATTTAATATGGGAGGTCCCTCTCCCGGATCGGTAAAGCCTACCATACCATCATAAGTTACTTTTAACGGTTGTTTGCCTTTCTTACCCCTTTTGGTTGTATAAACAATTACACCACCTGCCGCGCGGGCCCCATAAATAGAAGCGGCAGTGGCGTCTTTCAAAACGGTAGTAGATTCAATGTCCTCCGGGGCAAGGAATTCTGTGGATTGTACGGGAACACCATCAACGATGTAAAGTGGTTCATTGCCACCCAAAGCCCCGAAACCTCTTACACGCACTATACTCGTTGTACCCGGTTGGCCACTGGTAATAACGGTTACCCCGGCTACACGCCCTTGCAACTGCTGCTCTATGTTTCCAACAGGTGCCACCTGAAGTGCCCTTGAGTCAACAGTCGACACCGATCCCGTGGTTTCCCTCCGATCATCCACGGAGTAACCAGTCACAACCACTTCCGAAAGCGATTGAAAATCAAAACCAAGAATTACATCGATGATCGATTGAGCACTGACGGTAATTTCCTGTGTAGAATAGCCGACAAACGAAAACACAAGTATATCTTCATCAGAATTTACATTAATCGAGTAATTCCCATTGGCGTCGGTAATAACGCCGACAGTCGTGCCCTTGATCAATACATTAACACCTGGCAATCCCTCATTGCTTTCTGCATCCGTAACTTTACCCTTCACAACCCTATTCTGAGTATAAGCGGTCGAATAGAAAAACATAAAAAGTACAACAAGCGTCGCCTTTCCCAAGAAATGGTAAACTTTATTTTTCATAAGAAAGTTTAGTTAAAAATTTAGTTAAATAATTTTATTCCAATACAAGCAAACAATTTCAATGACAATCATTGAAATAAAGAATTTTATCCCCCACCGTCATCCCCCAAGAATCAGGTGAGAAGACCAGCAAAAGCTGTGTCAAAAAAATCAAATGAAATGTTAGACAAGAAAGTAGTGATAGTAGTTTTTTCCCATAGTTACATTAGAGTTTAAATTAAACATGAATTCGCATTAGTATATGTAATATAATAATATTTTTAAATTTTTAAAAAGACTGGTGTATTGTGTAGTGTTATTGCCAAATCTTAAAATAAGTGATTGTTTTTGCTTAAATATCAAAAAAATTCTTTTCGCTGTATTCAACTATATAACTGTTAATTTTCTTGTAATAACACTTCCAAAATTTGGTGAAAATAACTGAACCGGAACCATGGGAAATCTCACAATAACGGGGGGTAAATGTTACATTACCCCCTGATTTGCGTTATTTATGGCAAATTTTGCCGGATTTTGACCTTTATATAAAAATCCTGTGTTTATGGCTGGTTATACTTTATACATTTTTTTTATTTAATTTCCGCCAATGACAGAGATTATTATAGGGATAGACATTGGTACCGGCAGCACCAAGGCCATTGCCTTCGATATCAAAAGTACCGCTATATTGGACAGTGTTCATCAATGCTACCCTACTGATTATCATGGTAACCAACATGAACAGTACCCTTTATCGGTCTACCATGCTTTTAAAAAAGCCTGCCGAACGCTAACCACCAGACTTCCTCCCCACAAGCTGGCAGCCATAGTTTTTAGTAGCGCTCTCCACAGTCTTCTGGCGGTAGATAAGATGGGCAATCCTTTAACACCATGTATTATTTGGTCCGATAGCCGCAGTAATAAACAGGCCGGGATCATCAGGGCAAACCAAAAGGCTGATGAGATTTACCGGCAGACAGGTACCCCGATTCACCCGATGTCACCTTTATGCAAAATTGCCCATATCAGACAAACGCTACCTGAGATCTTCAGAAAAACCCATAAATTCATTTCTATAAAAGCATACATCCTGCATAAGTTGGGACATGACTTTTTGGTGGACCATTCACTGGCCTCGGCGACAGGCCTTTTTGATATTGAAAAATTACAGTGGCATGATTATGCCCTGGAAACAGCCGGTACCAACCCGGAGCATTTATCCCACCCGGTGCCTACTACTCACCTGTTAAAAGTTAAAACCAATGAAGAAACAAGGAGCCTTGGCATCAGTGAAGGTACGCCAATAATCATTGGAGGTGGGGATGGCCCTATGGCCAACCTGGGTTCCTTAACCTTAGAGAAGAACCAGGGCTGCCTTACACTGGGCACCAGCGGTGCGGTCAGAGTTACTTCCGAAAAAATTTTAAAAGACCCTTCCAGAAGGATATTTAACTATATCATCGATCATCAATTATATGCTGCCGGCGGGGCAGTGAACAATGGAGGTATTGTATTGAATTGGCTGCAAACATTATTTATGAATCAAAGCAAAGATGGGAAAGACTACCATAAGCTGCTTGCCGAGGCAGCAGCGGTTAGCCCCGGATCGGAAGGGTTGATTTTTCTTCCTTGGATTTTGGGCGAAAGGGCTCCTGTATGGGATACCGAAGCGAAAGGTATTTATTATGGTATTTCCCTTCACCACCAGCCCCAACACTTCATGCGCTCCGGCCTGGAAGGCATTGGCTTTAACCTTTTGAATATTGCGAAAATCATTCAGCAACTTTCGGACAAGATTGAGAAAATCAACTTTAACGGCGGACTTGCACGGTCAGAGTTTTTCTGTCAATTGCTGGCTGATATTTTTGGTGTGGAAATCAATGTGATTCCCCAGGTAGATCTTTCTGCCTATGGGGCGGTAGTACTGGCCTTGAAAGCTTTGGGTTATATTAACAATTTTGATCAGGCTCCTGAATTGAATAAGCAACCCCTGGTCTTTTATCCGAACCCTGAGCACGCTGAAATCTATCAGAAAAACTTTGAGGGTTTTATGGAGTTGCTTGCATTCAACAGTGCGGGTAGTGGCACCTAAAATATTGAATTCCGGATTTTAGTCTAGTCTAAAAATAGTATTATATATATCTATTAATCAGATATTTATTATATATAAATTAAATGAAAAATTTAATAATAGATTTAGATGTACTTTGCCTCGCGGAGATCATTTTTTTTATTACAACAACTACTTTATAGGGCGCAAGTGTCTCGCGGCTGTTACACAACGCAAACAAAAACCTCTGTGTCTCTTTGTGTCTTGGTGCCTTTGTGGTGTCCCTTTTTTAACCACAGAGGCACCAAGACACAAAGAAATTATTCTAAAGGAAGCAATGGTTCAAGTCCACCCTTCCCCGGGGAGAAATATTGTTTCAAGCCCATCTTCCCGGGGAAGGATTAGGGGGAGGTAAAGTCCGATGGTACTTCCTATGATGCTGTAAACAATTAGTAATTCCCGAGGTCGTAACTCAGAAATATTCCCCCGAAAAAATTCGCCGGCAGCCCGGGGTAAAAGTACCTGGGGGCATTGCCACCAAAGCTTCCGGCATTCACCAGAATCATAGAAGCATATTTCTCATCAAAAATATTGTTCACACCCGCATAAATATCAAGTGCCCACCGGCTTTGAATTGGCCTGCGATACCCGGCCTTAGCATTGGTCAGAAAGTAGGAAGAGGCGTAAATGGTATTTGCATCGTTCACAGGAGTGCGGTCGACATACTGGCTGTTGATGTGGACATAAACCCCGCCATTCATTTCATAGTCCAGTCCGAAGTTAACAATATTGTCAGGGTTGCCGGTAAGTTCATTGCCGGAAAAATCGCTTTCCCCATCTACAAAATCATCAAATCTGTAATCTGTTACAGACATATTGACAAATCCATCCAGGTGATGAAAAGGCTGGTCAATCAATGCGTATTTTAATTGCAGTTCCATACCATCATGGGTAGTTTTACCAGCGTTGATACCAATAAATTGGTCATCACCTACCCTTCTGGCCACCAGCAGGTTTCTTATTTTCATGGTGTACAGGGAAACATCGTAGCTAAGCCTATTGCCCATCATAGTTCCACGGCTTCCCAATTCAAAGTTATAGCCGCTTTCTGGTTTTATATCCGGATTGATCAGGCCATCAGGGGTAAGTGTTTCGGCAAGCGTGGGGGGTGAAAAGCCATGGCTGACATTAAAATAAACCGACCGATTCTCCCTTAGTTTGTGAAGAACAGCCAACCTCGGTGACAAAATAGTTTCAAACCGGTACTCCCCTGACTGATTAATATTGTCATCGGCGAATAAATCAGTTAGTTCGTAATTGGTTCTGTTGAAATTTAATCCCAGTGAAATGCTGGTGTTATCAAATACCTCGTAGTCCAGTTGTGAAAACACATTAAAGTAAAACCTCGTCTCACTGTTGTTACTCAATACCGAACCTGTGAGGTTGTTGTTATTTTCAAGCGTTTGCCAGTCATACCAATCTATAAAGTACTCTGCTCCCAGCACCCATTGTACCGGGCGATTCCCCGGTTTATGGTTGAAGGTGGTCTTTGTCCGGGCCCCGAGGGCCTGTGTCGACTCAGTCAGAATATTAAATGGCCTGCGTTCGAAAGCATTTCTGAAATTGGTGAAAAGGCTGGTTTCATTGCGCCAGCGCTCGTTGATAGCCATGTGATACGAAATACCCAGGTTCGATTTGTTGTAATCTTCAAATCCCATAGCCTGTTGCCAGGTAAACGCCGCCGCACGGGGGTTGGCGGTAAAGGTAGCACTATCGAGCGAACTGGGAATAAAAGCTTTGAGAGCTATAAAATTGCCGAATATATGAAGGGAGTTACCTTCATTGGTAAAAATCTTTGCCAATAAGGTAATTGACTCCCGGTCATATTCATTGTTCTCCCGGTAGCCGTCCTGGCGGGTTTTGTTGTAAATGAGGGCCAGGTTTTTGTTATCATCACCATGCAGCATTTTGGCAGTATACCGGTTAAGCCCGTATGATCCGGCTGAAAAACCAACCTCTGCAGATGTGTTTCTATATCTTGCGGCTGTGGTGGCCAGATTGATCGTGCCGCCCAGGCCGGCACCAAAGATGCTGGAGTTCGGACCTTTAATCACTTCTACCCTGTCAATGAGTTGTAAATCAATATCTTCAATGGTCGTTTCACCATCACCTGTGGTTAAGGGAATGTCATTAATATAGGCTTTGATTTTGTTGGTCGAAAAAAGTGATCTGGAACCTATGCCCCTGATGGTGATCCTGTTGGTGTTTAAAGCACCGGAATGCATATAAACCCCGGGGATCCTGTTCAGGCCCGGGGTGATTGCCAGGTCATTGTCCCTGCGAAGGTCTTTAGGGCTAATGATGGCCACAGCACCCGGTTCATCCACCAGTTTCCTGTCCAGGTTAGAACCTGCCACTATCACCTCACTCAATTGAACAATGGCAGGTGTCAGTTGAATGTTGATAAAATGTAACCGGTCATCTAAAATCAACTGTAACTCCCTGTAGCCGACTCTTGAGATGAAAATTGTATCCCCGGCATATGATGAGGTCAGGACAAACCTTCCGAGATGGTCGGTGACAGTTCCCTGACCATTGTGTAGCATTATCGAGGCACCCCGTACAGGTACACCATGCACTGCATCCATGACCTTTCCGGAGACATTATTCTGGGCCTCAGCCACAAAACCCCACATCAGAAACAGGCAAAAATTCAAAAAACAGGTTTTACAGTTCATTGGAAATTTTCGAAAGATGTGTTTTTTTTCGTTTTTTTTGTAAATTATCGAATGTTTTTTGTACAAACCTATAGAAAAATGACACTAAAAAGACGAACATTTTTAAAAAAATCAATGATGTACGGGGTTGGGATGGGTACATTGGGAAGCTTGAATCCCTTGACGTTAAGTGGCCAGCCTGGTGCAGCACCATTCTTTAAAATCTCCCTGGCCCAGTGGTCTTTACATAAAACTTTGTTCAACAAAAAATTGGATAACCTGGATTTTGCGGCTAAGACTAAAAACGACTTTGGGATTTCAGCAGTAGAGTATGTAAATCAGTTCTTTAAAGACAAAGCCAAAGACACCAAATATTTGGGAGAGATGAAAAAAAGGGCTACTGATAACGGTGTCAGTAGTCTGCTCATTATGATAGACGGAGAAGGGTATCTGGGCAGCACGGATGAAAGCAAAAGAAAGCTGGCCGTAGAAAAGCATTATAAATGGGTCGAGGCTGCAAAATTTTTGGATTGCCATGCTATCAGGGTCAACGCCGCAGGTCAGGGTAGTGCTGAAGAGGTGGCAGCAGCGGCAGTCGATGGACTTGGAAGCCTTACCGAATTTGCCAAAGACTATAACATCAATGTAATTGTGGAAAACCATGGAGGTTATTCATCGAATGGAAGCTGGCTGGCCGGGGTGATCTCCAAAGTGAACATGCCAACATGTGGTACACTGCCTGATTTTGGAAACTTTTGCATAAAAAGAAAAGGGAGTCAATGTCTGGAAGAGTATGACCGCTACAAAGGTACTGAAGAACTAATGCCCTTTGCAAAAGGTGTAAGCGCCAAATCCAATGAGTTCGATGAAAATGGCAATGAAATCCTGACAGACTTCACCAGGATGATGAAAATTGTCAAGAAGGCTGGCTATACCGGCTATGTAGGCATAGAATATGAAGGCAATAAGATGAGTGAAGATGATGGCATAATAGCTACCAAAAGATTACTGGAACGAGTCGGAAAAACCCTCTAAACGTAAAACCGACATTTCCGCAGTGCCCGGAATACCGGGCATTTCTGTTACCATCGTTTTGTGTTACTATCGACAATCTAAAATTGATCTCGTATTGCTACCGGGGGCTATTGAATTTTTTTTCGCAGTTCTTCTGCTTCCTCCTGCCTGTTGCAATTGATTGGGAATCCGGCCATTTGCCGTGTTGTTAACCTTCTTCAGTGGCTATTATCCATAGCCTGGCTTCCTAAAGGCAGCAGCCCGTTTTGCTGGCATTGAACAATTGGAGGGTCAGCCTGTTTATTTGTCCTAACCCTAATTGTTGTGTCACCTCCAACTCAAAATATCACCAAAGGAAATTCAGTTGAAACAGATATTGTGCATTACTTAAAAACGAGGGATAAGAAAGCCCTTCAACTGATTTTCGAAAACTATGGTCCGGTTTTACTAAACATGATTTTGCGTATCGTAAAAGACAGACCCATGGCCCAGGACACACTCCAGGAAGTACTCATTAAAATATGGAAAAACGGACAGGCTTATAAGGCCGAAAATGGGAGTCTGTTTACCTGGCTTACCCGGGTTTGCAGAAACGCAGCAATTGACAAGACAAGAACCAAAGATTATAAGCTTAGCGAAAAATCCAACACCGCTGTCGACCTCGTAAATATATCAGAGCTTGCTGCACATGAGGAGCGAACCGAACAGCTTTATATGCGTCAAATGATCGATCAATTACCCTCAGTTCAGCAAAAATTAATAGATTTGGCCTATTTCCAGGGTTATACTCAAAAGGAAATTGCTAAATTCATGAAAATGCCACTTGGCACGGTAAAAACAAGAATCAGGTTGGCCATTAGAAATTTGAGATCAATTATTTGAAGTGAATTTAAAGGACTACATAGAATCAGGATTGCTTGAGTCCTATCTGATGGGTGAATTAAGCGATGAGGAAATGAAGGAAGTAGACCGCCTGGCGGCCAGGCATCCGGTCATCGGGCAGGAACTGGAAAAAATAAGAAAAGGTATACTCACATACGCTGAGGCAACAGGTAATCGACCTCACCCTGATGTGCTCCTGGCGGCCTTGAAAACACTGCAAGATGATCAGGAAGATACACAAGCCGGACTTTCAAAGCTTCAGGATACCGCTGAAAACAGGATAAAAAGTTTTCCGGTATGGTATGTAGCCGCCAGTGTTTTACTTTTGGTAAGCATCACTTTCAATCTGATCCTTTTTAGGAAACTCAGAGAGAACCGGGAAGAAATCCGATCATTGACGACTCAACGGACCCTATTGGCGGAGCAGGTTGAAACGGCCTCTCTGAAACTGGATGATGCCGAAACGAGAATAGCTCATTTCACTAACGAAGACAATATCCGGGTCCGCATGGAGGGATCGGAGATATCTCCTCGATCCTTTGCACATGTTTTTTGGAATAAAAAAACCAATACCGTGTTTATCAGTGTTGATAATTTGCCTGAACCTCCCCACGGGCACCAGTACCAGCTCTGGGCCATAAAACCAGGGCAATCACCCATTGACGCCGGTATTTTTGATTATAATGAACAAATCCAGAAGTTGAAAGTCATCAAAGGAGATGTCATGGCTTTTGCGGTGACACTCGAAAAGGAAGGAGGAACCCCGCATGCTACGGTGGAAAAAACCTATGTCAAAGGTTTTTTGTAAAAAAAAACAATCCTGAAAATCCAAAACCCCCAGACAAGTCGTAGTTAGGATGTATTGAATAATTATTAATCAAACATCTAAGCAAAATGAAAAGTAAAAAATCAGGTATTGTATTTATCGGAGCTATGATAGTTGTATTCGCCTTCACCTCATCTGTAAAATCCCAATCCAAAGACATTGTTGACTTGGCGGCAGGGAATGACAATTTAAAAACGTTGGTGGCAGCGGTAAAAGCCGGTGGACTGGTAGACGTGTTGAAAAGTGATGGACCTTTTACCGTATTTGCCCCAACTGACCAGGCATTTGCTGCGTTGCCCGAGGGCACGCTCGAGTCGTTGCTTAAACCGGAAAACAAGGATCAGCTTGCTTCCATACTAAAGTATCATGTGGTCGCTGGCAAGGTAAAGTCTTCCGATTTGTCCAACGGTCAAAAAGCAGCCACGGTACAGGGTGAAAAAGTAGGCGTTTCCATTAAAAATGGTAAAGTAAAAATTGACGACGCACAGGTGGTCATGGCAGATGTTGAAGCTAAAAATGGCATAGTCCATGTGATAGATAAGGTGATTTTGCCGCCTTCAATGAATTGATTGTTTAGTTATTTGGTATAAAAGCCGGATGTATCGAAAGGGTCTTTATGAGACCCTTTTTTTATAGCCCTAGTTTTCCTCAAGGACATAAAATAAGGTGAAGCATGACACTTCACCTCAGATCAGATGATGATTAAAAAATTGTATAACCATCGTTTTGTGTTAAACTTAATACCTCAAATTAACCCGGCTCCGGATTGTTACACGGGCAAAACGGGTGATTCAACCCATGACGCCGGTTTGCACCCAGACTGTATCGAACTTTTCCGGTGTTACGTGAGTAGGCCAAATTTGGTGAAAAATAATAGTTCCGGACAAAGACAAATCTCCCTTTTGAGATGGGTAAATAGCACCGGGCACTGTCTGAAGGTTGCGTCAATTCCGATTTTGACGGTTTACTCTACCATTTGTTCCTCATTGTATTCGGAGGGATTAACCCCATATTGCCTTTTGAAGCAACTTCTGAAATATTGAAGATCCGTAAAGCCAACCTCATAGGTAATTTCAGAGATGGTCATTTGATTATGTTTTAAAAGCTGGGCTGCCCTTTTTAATCGTAAAAGCCTGATAAACTCATTGGCGGAAAACCCGGTTAGCGATTTGAGCTTTCGGTATAACTGCATTCTGCTCATGCCTAATTCCTTGCCTAAATATTCTACCGTAAAGCTGGTGTCTGATATATTATTCTCCACAATCTTGATAGCATTGTTGAGAAATAATTCGTCTTTGGAAGTAAAAGAAACATTGGAAGGCTCGATTTTCATACCATCTCCATTCATGAAATGTTCCCGGAGTATTTTCCTGGATGTAATCAGGTTTTTAGCCCGTACTTTGATGATACTGGCATTGAATGGTTTAGTAATGTAATCGTCAGCCCCTGTTTCCAGACCCTCTAGTTTAAATATTAATGAAGTCCGCGCGGTTAGCAAAATAATGGGGATATGACTGGTTTTAACCTCAGATTTCAATTTATGACAAAGGTTGATACCATCCATTTTAGGCATCATGACATCACTGATTATCAGATCCGGTATTATTTTCTGCGCCAGCTCATAGCCCTCCGGACCATCTTTTGCTTCATACAATTTGTAGTCAGCTTCAAAAATTGAGTTGATATAACTCCTGACATCGTTATTGTCCTCAATAATCAATAGGATAGGCCGCTCATTGTCCTGCTCTAAATCATCTACCATAGGATGTTCGAGGAGTTCACCATTGTTCCCACCCCGGTCATTTTCAGTTTTATGATAACCATAAATATCCTCACTGTCCCTGAAGCCCTTCAGGAAATTGTCATCATCATAAGTTGGCTTGCCAAGGGGTAACCTGATCCGGAAACAGGTAAACTCACCTTCTTTACTTTCAACTTCTATATTTCCGTGGTGCAATTCGACTAAAGTTTTTACCAGTGAAAGACCAATGCCTGTTCCGATGTCCTCATGGGAATCATGCTGGTCAATGCTGTAAAACCTTTTGAAAATATCTTTCTGATGTATCTCGGCAATACCCTTTCCATTGTCCCTCACGGCAATTTCAACGTAACCGTTTTTGAAGTAGGTGTTTTTTTGACTCGGGGCTTCCGGGTGATGATTGAACTTGTTTTTATTGATTTTATGTATATCCACCCTAATTTGACCAGCCTCAGGCGTATATTTCAAAGCGTTGGAAAGAAGATTGAAAATTACTTTTTCCATTTGGTCACGGTCAAAATAAACCCGGATATCATCCAGGCTGCTGCTGAATTTCAGTTCAATTTGTTTTTGCGAAGCATAACCCTGGAATGACAGAATAATTTCCCGGATAAACTTGATAATGTTTCCCTTAGCTACCTTAAGCTTTAAATTGCCGGACTCGGCTTTTCGAAAATCCAGCAATTGATTGACCAATCTTAACAACCTGTAGGCATTTTGGTTAATAATGTACAGTTGCTCTCTCAAAAACCTGCTGCCTTCGTGCATTGAAATCAATTTTTCCAATGGACCTATGATCAGTGTGAGGGGCGTACGTAACTCGTGCGACAGGTTGGTGAAAAACTGAATTTTGGACCTGTACAGCTTTTCGGAGTGCTCACGGTTACTTCTTTCCAGTCGCAGGTTGCTTTTTAATCGCTCCCGGTTGATAATGTTTCTGTAGAGCATCCAAATGATGCCTGCAATAAATAACACATAAATACTCATAGCCCACCAGGTTTTCCAGACAGGAGGTAATACGGTAATCCTGATAGAGGCCGCCTGTTCATTCCACAGGCCATCGTTGTTCGAACCCTGCAACCAAAAGGTATAATCGCCCGGAGGAATTTTACTGTAATGGGCGGTTCTCATGTTTACTGTTTCGTGCCAATGGCTTTCGTACCCTTTCAACTTGTAGCGGTATCTGTTCTTGCTGGCTTGCGAGTAATTTAAAGCTGCAAAACTCAGGCTAAATGTGGATTGATCATGTGTCAGGGTGATCGCTTCGGTTTCAGCGATGTATCCGTTCAGGGGAGAATTTTCTGTTTTTACTGTAACTTCCTCATTGTCAATAGACAAACCCACAATGTAGACCGGAGGGATAAATGGATTATCCTTTACTTTGTCCGGGTGAAATACATTGAAACCATTAATTCCTCCAAAGTAAAACTTCCCGCTGTTGCTTTTGAAGCAGGAGCCTCTCAGGAATTCGTTGGATTGTAAGCCGTCCAGTTCATCGTAGTTCCTGAAGGTTTTTTTATCAATATTAAACTTCGAAATTCCCGAAGTGGTACTAATCCATAAATTACCGTTATCATCCTCCAGTATTCCATAAATCACGTTGCTCGGAAGGCCATCTTCAGTCCGGAATGTGCTAAAAGTGTCAGAAGTACGGTCATGCAAATTCAACCCACTGCCCGTACCAATCCACAGATTCTGATGGCTGTCTTCAAAAATCGTATGAATCAGATTGTTGCTTAAGCCATAGGCGTCTTTTTCGTTATATTCATATTTTACGGATTTTACATTTAACCTGCTATCAATTTCAAGTTTAATCAAACCTGTCTCCGTGCATAACCAAAGATAACCTTTACTGTCCTCAAAAATCTTCAGGGCATATACATTCCTGGTGTCGACTACCTCGTCGAGACCGAATTTTAAGTGGCGGAAAGAGTCCGTAGCGGGATCGTAAAGATCAATGCTATTACTGTAAGTGGTGACCCATAGTCTTCCTTTGCGATCTTCCAATATGCTATAAATGTTGTTACTGCCTATCGAGGTTGAATCCAGCTCGTTATGCTTATATCGCTTGAAAGTTTTGGTGTCCCGGTCAAAAAGGTTCAGACCACCGTTGAATGTACCTATCCATAGGTTTTTCTTCGAATCTTCAAAAATGTCTATCACCGCATCCGCGCCAATACTGTTTTTGTCGTTGGGGTCATGTCGATAATAGGTGAACCTGTTTGTATCGACATCATAAAAATTCAGGCCGCCACCATCGGTGCCAATCCAAAGATTACCCAAATCGTCTTCGTAAATGCAGGTAACGTTACCGTTGTTAACAGAAACACGGTCAAACACATTAACACCATAATGTTTGAAGCGATCACTGTATATGTCAACGACGTTTAAACCCTGGTTATAAGTTCCTATCCACAGCATCCCTGACATGTCTTCATAAATCGACCATATGGAATTGTTGCTAATGCTGTTTTTATCATTGGGATCATAGTAGTAATGATCGAATGTTTGGGTGATAGGATCGTAGCAATTTAATCCACCGTTTTCAGTGCCTATCCAAAGCTTTCCCTGAACACCTTCCCAAAGTGATAAAACAGTATTGTGTGAAATACTGTTTTGGCTGTTTTCCCGGTGGACAAACCATTTAAACCTGTAATCGCCATTGTAGTCCTTGTACAACAAATTAACACCTTTGTCCCTTGTACCTACCCATATTTTTCCCTTATTATTTTGATGGATGTCGGTAATGATATTGCTGCTAATGCTTCCGGGGGCGCTGCCATGGTGTTCAAAACGTATGAATTTGTCGTTGTCTCTATCAAACAGATTCAAGCCTCCCCCTTCTGTGCCTATCCATAGATTTCCTTCGGAGTCTTCAAACAATACCGAGACAGTATTAAAGCTTAGACTGAAGGGATCATCCTTATTGTATTTATAACTTTTGAAACCTTTACCTTCTCCCAAAAACAGGTTGATCCCCTCATTTAAGGTAGCCACCCACAAATTACCGTCACGGTCCTCGATAATACCGGATATCGCATTGTCACTAATGTCACCGGGCCTGTTGTTTGCCTTGTATCTTGTAAATGTGTCCTGATCTCTTGACAAAAGATTTAAACCGCCAAAACTAGTACCGACCCACAGATTGCTTTTTTTATCTTCATAAATACACGTCACATAGTTGTCGCTCAGGCTGGTAGTATCGTTAAAAATATTTTCATAAACCCTGGTTGACACACCGTCATAACGATTTAACCCATTTCTGGTGCCAATCCACATATAGCCATATTTATCCTGGTAAATGCAGGTAATGGTGCTGTTGGAAAGGCCTTTGGTAATATGTTTAAAATTTATCTTTTTATCCGGAAGTTGCCTTCCAATACCCGGATGGGCTGGCAGAAAAGGTATGAAAAGAATAAAAAGTAACAGCTTAGTTTTAAACATTTGAGGAAAACATTAATCTGTAATTTAACCATTTATGTGCTAAAAACTAAGCTATCGGTCAGCTATTTCTTTGCCAATTTTAACCGGTCTGTCATGGCATAGGGACTTCTTTGGTTTCAAGTGAATTAAGCAGGAGAATAAATTCCAATCCATGATTGATCCAGGTTTTTTGTATGGACTTTGGAACTGGCGTAGCATTGTAAACAAATGATCCGAGTAATAAATCCACATCTCCGTCACCATCGACATCTCCTTTGTCCATTGTGAGCCACCTGCCACGATCCGAGCCTTCAAAAGTACGCTGAACAAAACGGCTTTGCCCGGTGTTTTCCAGGTAAACAAAGCCTTTTTCGGGGGTATTTTCAAAGTCTGCAAAATAAGAGATAACGGCTATATCCATATCGCCATCTTTATCAAAATCTTCGGTCAACGACTTAGTAGCCCCGTAAATAGGTATAAAAAACAATTCTTCAAATTCCAAATCCCCCTGGTTAATGAAACATCGTACACCGTGGTAATTTTTCAAACTGAAAGAATAATCGGCATTGTCCCCGTTGGTATAAATGATATCCAAATCATGATCATGGTCCCAGTCTGTCAACTCAAAATAACTTGAGCCATAAACCGGTGGAAATCTCATGAGTATCCGTTGCTCAAACCCCTTGCCTTGTTTATTTATGTAGGCGGTGATGGCCTCATCACCCTGGGTCATCAAAACAACGATATCCTCCCATCCATCACCATTTAAACCCACACCTTCTGCTTTTCTGGCACCTGGATTATTATCCAGTAACTGCCTTGCTTTAAAAGCGCCCGAGTTTGTTTTTTCAAACAAAGTGAATGAACCGGTGTAATGCCCGAAGTTGCACATAAATATATCCGTCCGACCGTCTTTGTCGAAATCTGATAACAAAAAGTTTACCGGTCTTTTAAGATATTTACCAAGGACCCGCTGTTGTTTACGATTCCACCTGCCCTTTTGATAGCCAATGCTTTCAATTGTACCCAGATCCCTGTCGTTTGGGTCCATGATGCCTATTGACAATACATATAACAATGTATCACCGATGACCTGGCAGTCGACCGGAGGGCTACTCAAAGGCCGTTGATCCAGTTGTACTCCTTCCGGACTGTTGATGGTAATGTTATTGTAACGGTTACCAATGATCAGTTGCCGGTGAACAGTATCTATATGAACTAACGTAGTAAGCGGCAGGTTTACGGAGTCCCTGGGTTTAGGCCTGGGTTCAAATAACTCGAGGGGTGCCAGTGAGGCGGTGTCAGGACCGGGCAATATCTTTTCAGGAGAGGAGTTGTGATAATAGTTGACAATTTTTTCCCAGTCTTCGGTGCTTAAAAGGGAGTTTTGCGGAAATAGGTTGGCCTGTTCGACGGCGTATCGCTCATAATAAGGTATCTTCATGAGGGGATGGTCCGTAGAATCCCCCACCCCCAGCCTGTGAGCCATAGCCGGCAAAACCCTATCTTTCCAAATCTGCTTTTCAAGCAAGGCGGGTTCAGGAAAAATATGGCACCCCCCGCAATGCAGCCTTGCCAGTCTTTCACCTGCCTCCTGAGGTGATTTGCCCACATTCTCCTTATCTTGTCGATCATGGCAACTGACTGCGAGCAATACTACTACCGGTACAAAAACATGCCGTATAGCATGATATAAAAAATTCCCGTATCTCCGTAAACCCTGCAAAATCACGTTCTGGTCTTTAATTTTCCTTTTCTACCTTATTTTACCGAATTATTTTTTAATTCCTTCATATTGAAATTTTCCTCCACCCGCGCCCGTAACCAATGGCAGTGTGGCCCTGAAACAGGTAGAATTGTAAGGCTCGCTTTCCACAGTGATACTCCCATCCAATTTTGCAAGGGCCAGGTTCACAATAAATAACCCCAAACCATTGCCCTTCGATTTTTCAGAGACACGGAAAAACATGTCGAATATCTTTTCGTGGTATATTTCATCGATGCCAATACCATTGTCCCAGACCTCTATGACTTGCCGGTGCTCATCATCATCAAACGACACCCTTATCTGAGATTTAAATTCAGGATATTCATTCCGGAAATAAATCGCATTTTCAATCAAATTCTGTAAAATTATCGTCACCAGATAATGATCTGAGAAGATTTTAGCATCCTGCCCGTAATTAAAAGTAATCGAAACATTGGCAGCTTCAATAAAATTCTTGTAGGATCGATTGATTTCCAAAACCAGTTTTTCAACTTCCAGCGATTCATATTTGATCACATGTTTTCTGATTTTACTGACCGAAAGCAATTTTCTTAATATATTCTCCAGGTTAAGCGTACTGTCTTCTATCCTGTTAAAATAAGCCCTGGCCACAGGTTCATTACTTTCTAATAGAGCGATTTTTGCCAGCCCCAATAAACTGGCCAGGGGACCACGCAAGTCGTGTGAGGCCCGGTAAACGTACAAATCGAGCTCCTTGTTGGCATCCAGAAGTTTTTCGTTGGTCGTTTGTAGCGATTTTGTTCTTTGGTTAACCAGTTCTTCCAAATGATTGTTGATGGATTTCAGCTTTTTATTGCTTTCTTCCAGTTGGATCTTGGTTTCCCTGATCTGATTATTTTTCTCTTCAAGCTTTTTATTTTGCTCATTTATTTTTTTCTCAGTCAGTTTTTTTTCGCTAATGTCATTACCAATGGTCACGTAGTTGCTGATAAAACCTGCGGCATCAAAAATTGGTGTTACCGTCATTGATAACCATATCTCCTCCCCTGTCTTGGTATAGTTTAAAAGCTCACCGACATAAGGTTTGCCATGTACCTTGACCGTATCATTCAGTTTTCTGGCGTTATTCTTATCAGTCTTGGGGCCCCTTAAAAATGACTCCGGCTTTTTATGTATGACCTCATCCAGGTCATAACCGGTAATGTTGGAAAACGCCTGGTTTACCCATTCCACCGTGTCATTTTTGTTGGTAATCATTACATAGTTATCCGTACTGCTAACCACCAGGGATAGTCTTTCAAGCTCAAGCTCGTATTTTTTCCGCGCTGTAATGTTTCTGGCCACTGCGGAAAAACCCTTTATTAAATGACTGTCACCATCCTCAAATAAAAGTCGTACATTCTGGCCTACCCAAACGGTATCTCCTTTTTTAGTTTCAACCGGGAATTCCATATAGGTACTTTGCAGCCTTTTCTCAAACTGATCCTGATAAAATGCAAGGACATCAGTGGTGTACTCTTCATTGATCAGTGCATGAAAAGGCTTGCCAATGAGCTCCCGGCGTGTAAAGCCAATCATGTCGACGGCAACATCATTGATAAAAGTAAAATTTCCATGAATGTCGGTCTCATAAAATATTTCCGATGATTCCTCCACCAACAGCCTGTATAATTTTTCACTTTTCTCCAGTTTTTGCTGATTGAGTTTTTTTTCGGTGATGTTCCGAAAGATAGCCCGCTGATTCCTGGTCTTATCGGCAGTATAATCGTTGTGAATATTGCCTTCAACAAAAATTTCTTCGCCGTGTTTGCCCGACAGCTTCAGCTCTACATGGACCACATCCTTTCCCTTATTTAATTGACTTAAATTGGTTTTTATGTACTTCAAGTAGTCCGGATGGATTATGTCCTGAAAGTGAAGTGATTTAACATTATCCTCCGTATAGGACAAGGTCGACAGCCAGGCGGGATTTACATAAATAAACTGTCCGCTTTCATCCACACATTGAATTAAATCATTGGTATTTTCAAACAGATTTTTATATCTGAATTCAGTAGTTTTTAAAAGCTTCTGGTCGGTATTACTTTGAAGTGCCTTTTCGACTATCAAAGGCAAAATTGTAAGAAAATTCCTTTTTTCATCTTTTAGAATAAAATCATAAGCACCCAGTTTCATGGCTTTTACAGCCACTGCTACCTCCTCATGTCCGGTAACAAATATGACCGGGATGTTACCGGCAATTTTTAATATGTCAAACCCATCATGATCACCCAGATAATGATCGGTAATAATAACATCGTAGGAATTTTTCTCCATCTTTTCTTTCGCCTCCTTGTAGGAACCAACGGCTGTCGGGTGATAGGATTTACCGGCTCCTTTTAAACCTTCCTTCAAAAGTTTACGAGTTATATCATTGTCCTCTATGATTAGCATTTCATGGATCATCGAGTTAAACAGTGATTAACCAACAAATTTAAAAAATAAGTTTTTAGTTACCCCTATGAAGCTTTCGGAATCGTTATAATAATTCACCAATTAAATAACATATCTCCATTAACTTAATATATTTTCCCGGTAAAAAAAACAACTTTCAAACAACTTTAACATTTTTCATAATTTGAAATCGAAATACCTATATTTAAACTTCAATATTCCAATATGAAAGAAGACAAAACATTCGATCTGGATGGCAAGGTAGCTGTTATCACAGGATCCAGCAAGGGAATTGGTCTTTCAATTGCTAAATTATTGGGTGTTTACGGGGCGAAGGTTGTAATTTCAAGCAGGAAAGCAAAGGCGATACAGGAAGTTGTCCATCGACTTTCCAATGAAAATGTCGAAGCTATCCCCGTTGCAGCCAACACCGGAAAGCCCGAGGATTTGGAAAATCTTGTCAGCCAAACCATTTCGCATTTTGGTGGCATTGACATCGTCGTCAATAACGCCGCAACCAATCCGGTTTTTGGTCCCCTGGAGGAAGCAGACCACCTGGCTTATGAAAAAATCATGGATGTAAACCTGAAAGGCCCCCTGGAGCTGAGTAAATTATGTCTGCCTTCCATGAAATCCCGGGGTGGAGGATCGGTCATAAATATCAGTAGTGTCGAAGGACTTTCACCTGGGCATGGACTGGGCATGTACAGTATCAGCAAAGCCGCACTGATCATGCTAACGAAGGTAATGGCTAATGAATGGGCCGGGTATAACATAAGAAGTAATGTGATTTGCCCGGGCTTAATAAAAACCAAATTTAGTGAAGCCCTGACAGGTAATGAGCAGATCATGAAGCTGGCTATGGCCAGAATTCCGATGAAAAGAGCCGGTGAGGCTGATGAAATGGCTGGTTTGGCATTGTTTTTAGCTTCGGAGGCATCTTCTTATTGTACAGGGGGTGTTTTTGTGGCTGATGGGGGGTATGGTGTTTGAGTTTTTTTGGGGCTAGGTGTGGTTGGTATGGATGGCGTAGCGGATAGTGGAAGGATAAGTGCTATGTTGGGGTGATGGAATGGTGGAAGCATGGAGAAGTGGGCTGGTGGGAAATGGCATGATGGAATAGTCGAGTGGCGGCGAATTAGGAGTTTAGGAGGAGAAAATTAGCTAAGTTAGCATGATAAATAGACAATCGGAGCGTATCAGGAAATTGCAGGAGGACGTTCAGGAGTTTGTGGAGAAGGAGATGATGCCAGTGGAGTCTGAGCTTTTGAAGATCCCATTCAATGAGGCGGCCGTTGTGTTGCAGGAAAAAAGGTCGCTGGCAAAATCAAGGGGATTATTTGTACCGCACCTTCCCGGTTCGTATGGGGGGTTGGGGTTAAGTTTATTGGAATTTGCTTCAATCAGCGAGACACTGGCCCGCACTCCTTTCGGACATTATGTGTTGAATTGCCAGGCACCGGATATCGGCAATATGGAATTATTGATCAAGCATGCCCCGGAAGCGATAAAAAAAGCATACCTGGAGCCACTCATGCAAGGCGGGATACGCAGTTGTTTTTCGATGACCGAACCTTCATTTGCTGGCTCTAATCCTGTGAGCATGGCGACCACGGCTGAATTTAAAGGAGACAAAATAATCATAAACGGGCACAAGTGGTTTACGACTGCCGCTGATGGCGCTTCTTTCGCTATTGTTATGGCGATCACCGATCCTGACGCCACGGCATATCAACGCGCCAGTATGGTTCTGGTACCAACCGATACTGAGGGTTTTCACCTCAAAAGAAATATTCCTATCATGGGAGAAACAGGAGAGGGATACCATAGTCATGCCGAAATCATTTATGAAAATTGCAGTGTACCTGCCGGTAACCTGATAGGTGCACGGGGAAGTGGATTTAAGCTGGCACAGGAAAGGCTGGGCCCGGGCAGGATACATCACTGTATGCGTTGGATTGGCATCTGCGAGAGGGCATTCGACATGATGTGTCACAGGGCTGCCACCAGATCCTTGTCCGATGAGGAAAAATTAGGCCATAAACAAACCATTCAAAACTGGATTGCCGAAAGCCGGGTGGAAATTGACGCTTCAAGGATGTTGGTGCTGGCGGCGGCTGAAAAAATTGACAGGTTCGGTTCCAGGGAAGCCAAAAATGATATTTCAGGAATTAAGTTTTACGTAGCCAATATCCTGATGCGGGTGCTGGACCGGGCACTGCAAACACATGGCGCACTGGGCATGACAGATGACACATTACTGTCATTCTGGTATCGGCATGAGCGGGGAGCCCGGATTTATGATGGTCCCGATGAAGTACATAAAAGTGCACTAGCGCAGTCTATTTTGAAAGGATATGGGTTAAAACCTAAGTAAACATGAGTTTTTCCATTTTTAAACATAATCATTATCCCATTTTAAAACACGGTTATGAGTGATGAAGCAATCAGGATCAGGTTGGGTGAGGAGCTCGACCTTTACAGATTAAATAAATTTTTACAGGAAGAGTGGCCGGCGTTTGGAGAGATTTTGGAAGTGTTGCAATTTCCGGGTGGCTTTTCTAACCTTACTTATTTATTATCAACCAAAGACAAGCAATATGTGCTGAGAAGACCCCCTTTTGGTGCCAATATAAAATCCGCGCATGACATGAGCAGGGAATTCGATGTGCTCAATCTGCTATACCAAACCTACAAAAAAATACCCGCCCCCTTGTTTTACTATGACCATAATGATGTAATCGGGGCCCCGTTTTATATCATGGAGCGTGTTAAGGGAATAATACTTAGGGATAAACCGCCTGAAAACATTACACTTACACCTGATTGGATGGAACTTATCTCCAGGGCCTCTGTTGTCAATCTCGTTGAGCTTCATCAACTGGATATTCATAATACAGGGCTGGTGGATTTGGGTAAACCGGAAGGATATGTACAGCGACAGGTTGAAGGATGGATCAATCGCTATCATAATGCCCGGACAGATCGCATTAAATCTATAGAAAAAATCATAAAATGGATTCCCGAAAATATGCCGGATTCTTATCAGGCCTCATTCATACACAATGATTATAAGTATGACAATATTGTGCTGAATCCTGACAAAATGGATGAAATCATCGCCGTATTGGATTGGGAAATGGCTACAGTAGGTGACCCGCTCATGGATTTGGGCACTACGCTGGCCTACTGGGCAGAACCTGGCGACAATGACCTGCTCAAACCATTTAACCTCACCTGGCTCCCTGGTAACCTCAACCGGGAATCAGTGGTGGACCTGTACTTAAGCGAAAGAAAACCGGCGACCGCCGATATCTTGTTTTATTACGTTTTCGGATGTTTTAAAGTGGCCGGAATTGTTCAGCAAATATATGCCCGATATAAAAAAGGGCATACAAATGATCCCAGATTTAAAAACCTGATACATGTTGTAAAAGCAATGGCAGAAAATGGTGAAAGGGCCATAGACCTGAAAAGAATTAGTCATTTATACTGAAATTAACATGATTTTATCGCTCAAGGATATTAAAAAAGTTCTGATATTGGGGTGTGGTACATTGGGAACACGGGTGGGTTTAAGATTTGCCTTAAGTGGCTATCTGGTAAAAATGTATGACATCGACGAAAAAATTTTCATCTCCGCCCAAAAAACCCAGGATCAACTTCTACAATATCTGGTTAAAAACAATCTTTTAGCCCCTCAGCATGTTGATAAAGTTACGGATAGAATCTCCTGGACCCTTTCACCGGAGGAGGCTGCGTCCGACGCTGATTTGATCAATGAATCGGTAACCGAAGATGTAGAAGTAAAGCTCCGGGTTTGGAAGCAGTTTGGCGCATTGAGCCCTGAGCATACTATTTTTACTACCAACACATCCTATTTATTGCCTTCTATGTTTGCTGAAATCTCAGGACGGCCGGAACGGTTTTGCGCATACCATTTTCATGATGTTTTTTACGCCAGGGTAGTAGATATCATGCCACACGCCAATACGGAGAAATGGGTGGTCGATTTACTGATTCAGCTAGGGCCTGTACTGGATCAAATTCCGGTTTACATCGAAAAAGAATCCCCCGGTTATATTTTTAATTACATGCTTATGTCAGTCCTGGGAAGTGCCGGAGCACTGTTAACCAATGGTACCGGATCGGTTGAAGCGATCGACAAAAGCTGGATGGGTAACCTTAAAACCGAAATCGGACCATTTGGAATCCTGGACGCTGTTGGCCTCGATACTGCCTGGCATGTGGTAAAAAAATATAAAGATGATAAAAGCAAAAGGTTTGCTATACTTCTGAAGCAAATGATTGAAAAGGGAAAATTGGGTGTTAAATCAGGGGAAGGGTTTTATCATTATCCTAACCCAAGATTCAAAGATCGTGATTTTTTGGGCGATAAGCCGTGTGAGGAACTTTAAAACCGCAAATTGAAAAATATGTTAGGGGTAAATCCTAACAGTAAAACATCAGACTCTACATACCGGGGTTCACTTCTACTAAGCGTAGTACCGCGCCCTGAATTATCATTAGTTATTCCATCGATATCCAGGCTTGTAAAGCGTTTGTATTTAACATTTTTTCGGCCATAAACATTATACACCGATATTCCAAACTGTCCTGTTCCCTTTCCGATGTTAAAATTGTACGCGGCCGCGAGGTCAAGACGATGATAGGCTGGCAATCTTTCGGTATTGATATTATCTGCCGCCACATAGTTGATATTCAGACTATCCAGTGTAACCAAAGGCGACCCTTGTCCCGGGTCGGAGTAGGGTTTACCCGAACCGTATATCCAGGTAGAAGACAGATCCCAACGGCCTACGGACATCATATTTATCAGTTTTATTTCATGGCGTTGATCCTGCCTTGCAGCAAATGGCCTGCCCCGGTTCAAATCGGGAAAGGAGTTTTCCACTTTGCTCAGGGAATAACTCAGCCAACCGGTATGCTTACCTGTTTTTTTCTGTACCAGAAAATCAACCCCTTTGGCCACACTGGTACCGGCCAGGTAAAAATTGACAAACTCTTCCCTGCCATTGTTGTTGACTTTTACATTTGGCAAAAAATCGGTGATACCATCGGTATCTTTGTGATAGGCTTCCACGTCAATTAAAAAATCCTCTGTCTCATAAGAGAATCCCCCTACAAAATGCCTTGAAAACACGTGAGGAATGTTATTGCCATCGGCCATTAGCCAGAATGCCGTGTTGGCATCATAAAGGTTTTCTTCAAAAGCAACCCTGTTGATGAATTGATTGTGTCTTCCCCAGGCAGCCTTTAGCCTGAGCCTTTCAGATACCTGATAATTTATAGAAACCCTGGGCTCGACGAAATCTTCCCGGATGACATTATATTGGGTGTTCCTTATACCGACCGTCACACCTAAATTCCTGAATGGGTAAAAAGTGTTTTGCACATAAAAAGCCAGTTGCCTGCCGCTGTCATAAAGGTTGTCAGATACCCCCCCTCCGGCATAATGAAAGTTAATCTCATTTTTAGTATAAAGGGTACCAAAAGCCAATTCTGACCGCTTCCCTATTTTCCATTCATTATCCAGGCGAATGCTGAAATCGGTGAGGCCGTTTTTGATGGTTTGCCTTTTATTGCGAATCAATGTGTCGATTTCAAAAGTCTGTACGGAAAATGATAACCGGTCAGAGTTACGCTGCACACTGCTGTAATCCGAATAGCCGATGTTCAGATTGCTGTAAAATTTTTGATTCCACTGTCTACCCCACCTCGTACTGAAACCGTTATTCCCCCACCTGGAGTCATCATCTACCGTCCAGTCTACATCTACTGTAAACCCCTGGTGGGTAATCGGGTCCTCGATCAGTTCAGGATACTGGCGGTTGGCATCGATATTAAGATTATCCCTGCCGCTGTAATAAGATAAGGAGATTACATCCTTGCCGGAAGGCCGGTAAGTGAGTTTTCCGTTGATGTCATAAAAGTTGAATTCAGGTTCAATATCTTCAAAATTGTTACTGCGCAGGTTATTGATAATCGCCCTGTTATCGATGATGACCTTATCGAAAATCTCTTTGTAAAGTCCGGTCTGCAAAATGTCGGTATGGGATCTTCTTCCGGCCATAAACAATGATAACTTATCGTTAATCGGCAATTCCAGGACGGCGTTGGCACTGATTAAGTTAGCTCCTACCCCATAAGATGGCTTATTTGAATTCCCGGTTTTCCCGGTAATATCAATCACGCTGGAGGCCCTTCCTCCGTATTTTGCTTCGAAAGCACCTTTGTAAACCTGAATATTTTTGATAGCGTTGGAATTAAACGCACTGAAAACACCGAAAAAGTGGTCAATATGATAAACTGTAAAACCATCGAACAAGATAAGGTTCTGATCAGGAGTACTTCCCCGGATTACCAGGCCGGCCGATGTCTCATCCGTGCCACTGATTCCCGGCAGGTACTGCAAAGTCCTGAATATGTCTACCTCACCGAGGCTTGGCAGGCTGAGCAGCCGGGAAGGGTTCATGGACAGTTGGCCTATTTCATCTCCATTGTCCAGCATTTCCGCGTTTTCATCATAAACAATCAATTCATCTAAAACCTCCGATTTGCTGGTAAGATTGACGATCAACGGGCCACGGATGTCATAAGCATCGAGGTCAACGTATTCATTGATATAGCCCAGGTAGCTGATTTCAATTGTTGTCGCTTCCTCAGGCACCGCCAGCAGGGAGAAAAAACCATCGACATTAGAAGTAGTACCTACATCTGAGTCCAGCACCCGGATATTAGCAAAAGGCAGGGTTTCCCCTGTTTGGGCGTCCTTGATAGTTCCTTTAATATTTATCAGTTTCCTGATTTTGATTTCAGCACTGATAGGAAATGTCTTATGCCGGGTAGGCGGCAGAATGATTACACCCTGGCCATCTACCCTGAATCTCAATTGGGTTCCATCTAACAGCATCGCTAAGGCTTCTGACAACGGAAGCTGGTCGATGTTTTGAGTGACTTTGTGATGGGCAAGAAGTTTGTGATCATAGGCAAATTTAATTTTGTACTTTTTTTTCAGTTTTTTCAGGGCCCTGACCAACGGGGTTTCATAAAATGTTTCACTAATCAATAAAGGCGTATTGTTTTGGCCATACCCGGCATGGCTGACCAATAGCAGCGGTAAGAAGAGTAGTATGACGGGAAGTCTAAACATTAATAATCCACTAATAAATGATGACCGTGTCATTTTGAATTGCAAATTGCAAATTCATTGGTAAGCAGATCAGTTCCAAGGCATTTGCTTTATCCTCTTTGTTAAAATACCCCGAATAAACGCGACCTCTTATATCGGTATTTATTTTTACACGGAGGTTAAATTGCCTTTCGAATTCTTCAAAAACTTCTTTCAACGGTTGCTTTTCAAAGTAATACTCCCCATACTTCCATCCGGCAATACTTTCCGGTTTGAAGTCAAAAGGTTCAAGGAGTTTTCTGTTCATTATTTTGGTTGCCAGACCATCGGATAATACTTTTTCTGACTGATTATCGAAAAGTGACACGGCCACCTTACCTGTGAAACAGGCAACCTCATAACGCTCCTTTCTTGCTTTTACATTAAAACTTGTACCCAAAACGGTTACCTTACCAACTTCACTGTTTACCTCAAATTTCGTACCTTTTTTTACATCAAAAAAAGCCTCTCCTTCAAGCGAGACGGATCGATCTTTCGTCCAGTTGCCTTCCACAAATGAAAGTTTTGAATCCGCATTTAAAGTAATTAGCGAATGATCGGGCATGGTAATGGTTTTGATTTCACTCATTGCCGTTTCATATATGGTCGGATTTTTTGTGGAAAATATTGAGTATACGCCAAAAATAATAATGATTGCAGCGGCTACAGAGAGATATTTTACGATCTTCTTTTTATAAAGAGGCCGGATAACTGTTTCAGGATTATCGGGCAGTGATGGCCTTGAATCGATTTTGGTCACAAGATGAGACCATGCCTCCTCCCTGGTTTTGTTTTCAGGCGGTTTCAAGCCCTGGCTGCCATCGACAATTTTTTTGAAGGTATACCATTCCTTGTCATCATCGAAAGCCTTCCTGCCTATGCGGGAAACTTCATCATCAGACATCTCACCTTCCAGCCATCTTCTGAAAAACGTTTCGTCCAACATAATAGCTACATTTATTAAATCTCAAATACGTAACAATATAAGCAAGGAAAAACTCAAGTCAAATAGGGTGCTTCAATTTTTCTCTTAAAAATGATAGTGCATTACTCATTCTTTTTTCGATGGCCTTCACACTTAACTCCAATCGTTCGGCAATTTCATTATAGGTCAGCTTATCGATTCTGTTCATCAAAAACACGATCCGGTAGTTTTCAGGCATCTCCGCTAAAAGTCTCTCCAGATTCTCCTTGAACTCCTTCATTTCGAGCTCATAATGAGGCGAATTCACCTTTTCGGTTTTGTTCTCATTTCTCACAAAATTGAAGACTATACTGCGGTGCTTCAAATGATTGATAGCCATGTTATTGGCAATGGTGAACAAAAAACTTTTAACAGTTTTCAGTTCGATTGCGTTCCTTTTGTCCCACAACTTTAAAAAAACTTCCTGAACAATATCCTCCGCTACTTCAATATCGCCGATCTTATAATACAAAAAGCTTTTAATTCCTTCATAATATTGATCAAACAATGATTTAAAATCGTCGATATTCATAAAATAGGGCAGTAACTTTTATTAACAACAAAATAATTTGGTTTTCCTAAAATGCGAGCAAAATCCGCGCCTGCTTTTAATGATGTAATAAAAGGACTTAAAACGTCTAAAAATAAGCAATGTATTCTAAATAATTAGTAAATCAGGTGATATTCATATTTTTATTTTGATTTAAATCTCCGCTGGCAAAAATAATTCAGGGCATTTGTTGGACTATTGATTTCTATTTTGAAATATTGCGGGAAATTATGTATAATCGGAAACAGGTAAATAATGAAACCAACACTATTAGTATTAGCCGCAGGCATGGGCAGTCGCTACGGAGGGTTAAAGCAAATAGACCAGGTAGGGCCTTCGGGGGAAACCATTATAGAATACTCCGTATATGATGCCATAAAAGCTGGTTTTGGAAAGGTGGTATTTGTTATAAGGCGAAGTATTGAAGAGGCATTTAAAGAAGCGCTGGGAAATAAGTTTGCAGGTTTGATCGAAGTCGATTACGCTATACAGGAGATCGACGTGAAGATTGACGGGATCGATAACATGCCTAAACGCGAAAAACCATGGGGCACCGGCCATGCCTTACTGGTAGCCGCAAGCAAAATCAATGCACCATTTGCCGTGATTAATGCTGATGATTTCTATGGAAGCGGGGCTTTCAAAGCGTTGGCAACGTTCACGCAAAAGCTTCAGGATAAAAATGGTTATGAATATGCCATGGTGGGTTACGTACTCAAAAATACATTGTCCGATTATGGTTCCGTTTCCAGAGGTGTTTGCGAAACCAACGATGAAAATCATTTGATAGGTGTCACCGAAAGAACCAAAATCCAGGCCGAAAACGGAACTATTTACTTTACAGATGATAGTGGTCAAAAACATGAGCTGCCAGATAATACAGTGGTCTCCATGAATTTCTGGGGGTTTACTCCTTCTATCTTTAATGAATTGAGAAAGCAGTTTATAGACTTTGTAGCTCAGAACACCGATAACCCCAAAGCAGAGTTTTACATCCCTTTGGTGGTCAACAATATGATTGTCAATGATATGGCTACCATTGAGGTGCTCACCTGTAAAGATAAATGGTTTGGTATTACCTACAAAGAGGACAAGGAAATTGTGAAAAAGGCATTCAGTCAATTTGTGAGCCAGGGTGTATATCCCAGCCCATTATGGCGCTAAGATTTTTGATGGCGTATCAAGAGGGAGAAACGTGTCAAGGGAGAGAAATAGAGCTTTCAGGGAGAGAAATCAGAGAAGGGGGTACGGCCGGGGAAGGGCATCGAGCCTAAAAAGGTATAAACATAAAAGAGGCACGCGTTGGGATCGCGTGCCTATTGGATTTTAAACCAAAATTACAACCAAAACATCCAATTGACTTTTAAAGGTTTTTTATAGAGACAAATGATTTTGCTACTCTAAAAAAAAACGACTTATATCTTGAAATATTTTATTTCTTTTTTATTAACTACAAATATGTTGATAAAAAAATTCAAAACCTAAAGTAATTAAAATAAAAGTTTTGAAATTTACTTTAAATAGTCCTATAAAATATTTGAATTGTTAAATATAAGGATAATTTTTGAAAAAAGCTAATTAAGTGTTGGATTTTTTTTGTGTTTCCGAATCGATCCATTTCGAAAGAAATGATTTTTCTTCAAAGACCTATAAGTAATCACAGGGATTTTTGGTATTAATTCCGGATTAGGTGCTATTAATCTGAGAAACAATGGCCGTTTCGAGGTGTAATAAATCCGTTCAATCAATAACAAAACCAGCCGGTCACCTGGTTCGTCATCGTGAAAAGTCCGAATTTACCCAATGAAAAACCAAAAGATTCAACCCGGAAACTTCAACAGAGCCATGCAATTTTGCGGTATATTTTCTATGTTTTTTATAAGAAAAGTACCATTTATTTGTTTAAATAGTTCAAATTTTGTTTGAATACACGCCAAATCTTACACCGGCAGGAGCTGTAAATTTACCTTTAAAATAGATTGCTTTTACAGGTAGCTTATTAGAAAATATTGAATTAACATATTGGTATCGAAGTCCTAAATTTGGATCGTAGGTTTTAAAAACGTATTTAATGTTCAGAAGAAAGAATTAATTAATCAGTAATGCCCAAGTTAAGATTAATTAATGAGTTTTAAAATCTATAGTTAAAGTCTCATTATGGTTAACTTCAAAATGCTATCGGCTCATCGCTGGTAGCATTTTTTATAGGAACATCCCTCCGATAATATCCGCGCAAATTGTACAAAGTTTCTATATTTGCAGCTCCTAATTGAAATAAAAGGTATGAAAGACTTTATTGAGGAGCTTACATGGCGGGGCATGCTGCAGGATATGGTGCCGGGAACCAGGGAGCAATTACAAAAGGAAGTCACCGCTGCGTACATTGGCTTCGACCCAACCTCTGATTCGCTTCACATCGGCAACCTTGCCACTATCATGCTGTTAACACACTTTCAACGGTCAGGACATAAGCCCTACGCCCTCGTTGGAGGAGCCACAGGGATGATCGGTGATCCTTCAGGAAAGTCGCAGGAAAGGCAATTGTTAAGTGAAGATGAGCTGAAATACAATCAAGCGTGTATTAAAAAACAATTAAGCTATTTTTTAGATTTTGATTGTGGCGAAAATTCGGCTGAAATGGTGAATAACTATGACTGGTTCAAAGACATTGGTTTTCTGAATTTTTTACGTGAGGCCGGTAAACATATCACCATCAACTATATGATGGCCAAGGACTCCGTAAAAAACAGGCTGGAGACCGGACTGTCTTTTACCGAGTTTTCTTATCAACTGGTTCAAGGTTATGATTTTTACCACCTGAACAAGCATTACAATGTAAAACTACAAATGGGTGGCTCAGATCAATGGGGGAATATAACTACGGGAACTGAAATCATCCGGAGAAAATCAGGTACCGATGCCTTTGCGCTTACCACGCCGCTTTTAACCAAATCTGACGGAAGTAAATTTGGGAAGTCGGAAGCAGGAAACATATGGCTGGATCCGGAAAAAACTTCACCTTACAAATTTTATCAATTCCTGCTGAACTGCACAGATGAAGACGCCCCCAAATTGTTAAGGGTTTTTACTTTCCTGGAAAAGGAAGAAGTGGAAATTCTGGAAAAAAAACATCAGCAGGAGCCACATTTAAGGTTACTGCAAAAAACCATCGCGGAAGAACTAACCACGCGCGTTCATTCACGGCAAGAGTATGAAATGGCGGTCAAAGCTTCACAAATACTTTTCGGCAAATCAACTACCGAAGATCTGGCAACCATCAATGAAACCACCTTATTGTCGGTTTTTGAAGGGGTTCCGCAGGTGACAATCTCAAAAGGCCAGGTAGGGAATGAAAATGATATTATCACCTTTCTCTCTGAAACTACCCGGGGCATTATCTTCAACTCCAAAGGGGAAGCCAAAAGAATGATACAAGGTGGCGGTATAAGTATCAATAAAAGTAAAATAACCGATATTGATCAAAAGATGGATTTTGAATTATTACAAAACAAATACCTGCTGGTTCAAAAAGGCCGCAGAAACTATTATCTGGTTACTGTCGATTGACCCCCTAAAAACAAAAACGAGGCTGTCTCAAAAGTGAGATGGCCTTTTTTAACACCGAATATCCTTTTGTAGGATACAGGTTGAATGGGTATTTATCTCAAGATATGAGTAAAACACCCCTTATTTTCTATCGATTCTCAGTGAGATTTTAACCAAGCAAAATAATAGTTGGCAAAAAAATCAGAGGCTACCCTTTTGAGACAGCCTCTTAGGTCTATATGGTTTTATTAATAGGTACAATTGACAACTATAATACTGTCAATTGTTCTACCTTCTAATTGCCGATAGGGAATAATACACCTGCCGTTATAGAAAAATCCTCAAATCCTCCCAGCAGCAGCCTTCCTTCGGCAAAGGTATTGATACTTCCCAGCTCAAAATTTACGCCCCCGCCCAGGTTGAGTCCTATGTCAGTATCATCAAGATCCCTGCCAAACACTTCTAGATCATAATCGACATGGGAAACATTTAATCCGGCCAGGGCATAAGGCTGTACAATGTCGCCCGCCTCAAAGTTGTAGTGACCGTTAGCATTAAACTCAAAAATATTGACGTCGCTCTCAAAATAGTAAATAAAACCGGGTACTACATCAATTTCTTCGGTGACAGGAATATCACCTCTCAAGTTAATTCCAACAGCTCCGATGTCAAAACCTAAAACCAGTCCTCCTCCTAACTGAGCCTGGGCCATAGTGCCTTGAGAATAACTTAAAAAGCCAATAAAAAGTAAGGTTGCAACAATAATTTTTTTCATGTTGATCATTTTTAGCGTGAATTGTCTGATTTAAATGAATTAAAATTGTTAATAAATAGAAACTGGCGAATGATTGGTCATTACCATTTATTGTTTAAGTAAATCCCCAAATTTTACGCCAATATTACTATTTTATCTCTATAAAAACCAATAAGCAGCAAAATTATGCGTCTCTCTTTACTGCATCTCCGCCGCTGGTTCAATTCTCTGGTCAAATATATTCTTTTATCATGCTGCTGTCAATTACTAAAACGACGTATTTGATTCAATAATTTTGTCATGAATTTTATTAAAATAAAGTAATCTGATTTTATAAATTTTATTAATTTGATGAAAATTAGGATCCTGTTTTATCATGAAAAATCTAACCCTTTATTTCCTTGTTATTGTTTTCAGCTACCCTGCCGGTGCCCAGTCCCTGGAAGAAAAATTAAACCTTCTGCAGTCATCAGTCGAAAAGGTAATGGTAAAAGATATTGAGTATGATCAACAATTAACTTATAAAAAATCATCAGGATACATAATTTCTATAGCTATTAGTGAATCTAAACGGGGAAAGGTAACCCAATACAGCTTCAATTTATTTGACCTGGAAAAAAATAAAATAAAGTTTGACACGAAAAAAAATGTTGCTGTGGTTGAAATAGGCACCAAAAGTGACAAAAAGGTGATTAAAAATGTCGTCGATAATAAGTTGGGTAGTTACCTGAACAAGATAACGATCAGGGCCAGTGGTGTGGAAGCAGCCAGAAGCTTACATAATCAATTAAAAGCGGTCATAGCAGAGGCCGGAAAAAGCCAGCCTGACTTTTTCCCCAAGAAGACAGATCTTGCAGCACTTTTAAGTTTCCTTGAAAAGCAGGTGGGTAAGGTAAAAATAAATGATGAAGTCTTCGAGCAGTCCTTTTCATTTGACAACGATAACAACGTAATAGTGACATTCGCTAGCAGTGATGTGAATAAATCCGCGCGTGAATCAATGACACTGAATTTTGGTGACGTTAACCTGCGACGCATTGATTTTATTACCAGGGGCAATAAGGTTTATGTTGAAGCAGAAACAACCGGAAAAAAAAACCTGATTGAACATGTAAAAAACGGTGAAATATCGGGATTCAAGAATAAACTTTCCTTAAAAGCCAATAACATCGAAGAAGGAAGAAAACTTGCTGCGGCCCTGGTTAATTTGAAGGAACTGGCTGATCAGCACCAGAAAGAGTTGTTTGATCCTAATGCCAATTGGGAAAACACCGATGCTTACCTGCAGACAAATGTCAAAAAGGTTTCCAGGAATGATGACATTTTTGAGCAAACTATCAGTAAGCATTCCGGGCAAAATCAGCAATTGGTCTTTGAAATCAGTGATAAAAACAGGGACAAAACAAGCCGCTACTTATTCAATCCTTCTGATTTAAACGGCGCAAAGATTGATTTCACAACAAAAGGAACCAATATTGTAGTGAATTGCGAAACCAAAGGGAAAAAATCACTGATCCAATACCATGAAAACAGTGAATTGGGTAATTACAAAAACACCTTTGACATCTACACGGAAAGTATAGAGCAGGCACGCGCCTTGAAAAAGGCATTGGTCAGACTGGTGCAGTTAAGCAATGAGAAAAATCAGGAGTTTCTCATCAAGGGCAAAAAAGATCCCGAAGTAAAGGAGTCACTGGACTATCTGATCCAAAACATTACAGATGTCTCACTGAATGATAAAACTTATAAACAATCGCTGTTTTATGAAGAAAATAAGCCGGAGCTAATCACCCTCGAGTTGATTGACGTGGATAAAGATATCAAACTAAGCTATGAACTTAATCTGAAGGATCTTAATGAATCAAAGGTCGGTTTTAACGCCCGTGGGCGGGAAGTATTGGTGGAAGCTGAAGTAAAGGGTAAACAAGACCTGATCAAATCCACAAAAAACGATGAAGATGATAAGTTTTTAGATAAGCTATCCATCAAAGCTAAAGGAATTGAAGAAGCCCGCATTATCGTACAAACTCTCAGGTATCTTGTCAACAAGTTGAATAGTTGAAAGGTACACCGAGAATTAATGCATTTGTGCCTTTCAATATAACCTGATTCCCAAGAAAGGAAAACGCTAAAGCGTTTTCGGCAAAACCACCGACTAAACCAAAAATTAAATGAACAAAAAGAATCAAAACTTAAGGAACATCGGAACCGCAATTTCCTGTTTAAGCGGACTTTTATTGATATTGGATGTAAAACCTGAAGGATGGGAATCGGAAATGTCAATTTTGACGGCAATAATTGCAATAACCGGACTTGTCATTATTTTTAAAGCCATCAGAAAACCAAAAACATAAAGGCAATACAGGGCTATTCATGTTGTTCTCAGCAAGAAGAAACAATGGAAAAATTGTTGACATTACGCAACGTTTTCGACAAAATGCTTGGTGTCTCTTTGTGTTTTGGTGTCTTCGTGGTTCACCATTTTTCACCACGGAGGTACAAAGGCACAAAGAGACACAGAGGTTTTCGCCTGTAAGATAAAAATTCAAGCACATGCTTGAGTTGTGCAACAACCACGGGACGTTTGCGCCATCCGGGAGCTGTTGCACAACGTTTTGGACAAAATGCTTGGTGTCTCGGTGGTTCACCATCATTCACCACGGAGGCACCGAACGCTTAACCTGATGATTAAATTAATTATTTGAAAGGTCTCCAGTCGCCTTCAAAGGGATTGCCACCTGGCGATTCTCCCAGGCAAGATACATTTTCCCGTCTTTTTCGCTTCCGGTAAAGGCAATGGAAAAGGCCTCGATTTCCTGTGACGGTTTCTCAACATTCACTTCGATGCGGGCTACATCTTTGCTCTCGTCATAGCCATAAGCTCCCCAGGTATCCAGTTTAGCATTAATGATAATAGTCCATTGCTCTTTGTTGGGTATAACGTACAAAGTATACGTTCCGGCTTTTATCGGCTTGTCGCCAAAGACAACATCCTGGTAAAACTTGATTTCAGTGGACTCATTAGCCCCTGCCCTCCATATTTTTCCAAAAGGTTCTTTTCCCCCAATCATTTCTCTGCCCTTCTTCTGGGGCCTGGAATAGATCACCTTGGCCACCGGCACTGAATTTCTACCTCCCGGTCTGAAATATTCAATATCAGCAGGGCTGGCATTTAACGAAGCATATTTTTGAGCTGATACGAATTCAGGAACAGATACAGTTAATAAAATTGCGCAGGCAATTAAAATAGTATTTTTCATAATGGTAATTTTTGGTTAATACAGCTTTAGCTTTTAATCTTTTACGAATTCCAATAAAAATGTTTTGGTTTTTACCAGCATTTATTACTCAGAGAGGATTAGCTTGCTGCTCTGCCTCCTGTCTCTTTTTCCAATACCGCATTAATCCTGCCACACTCATCCACGATGGATTGGCGGTTTCATATTGATTTATTTCCCGGTCGCCCAGTCCTAACGCCCTGAGTTGTTGCCAGGTAAACTTTTGGAATTCCGGGATGACTTCATCGGGTAACTCGTTGTTGTCAAACCTGGGTTTTATCCAATTTGCCCAACTAGTCAATATGCCACTTAGCTCATCCAAATGTTCGTTAATGTTTAGTACTTCCCCAAAGTGGGTCAGGTGAAGTTTTTCAGGTTTAAGATCTTTGATAAGAGATATTGATTGCTCCCATTTTTCCAGGTTTATATCCGGTGGCGGGCATGGAGGCACAACCGGCCCTTTTCCGATTTTCACCCCTGACACATCCCCACAAAACATTTCCGGACCAACTTGCCATACTATATGATGATTGGCATGGCCAGGTGTGTGCCATGCTTTTAAGGTCAGGTCACCCACCTTCACATCTACGCCATGCTCGACCGGATGTAAGCGGTCTGCATTGATTGGCTCCATTTTCCCCCATAAAAGCTCCATTTTGTCACCATAAATAAGCTTGGCTGACTTCCAGAGTTTTGCAGGATCAGCCATATGTGAGACCCCGAACGGGTGCAGATAAATGGTAGCCCCATGCCTGGCCAATGCCCAGGCACCTCCGGCATGGTCCAGGTGAATGTGGGTAATAAAAACATGCTTTATGTCAGTAATATCATATTGGCAGTCGGCAACAAGTTCTTTGAGTTTTTCAAAACAAGAATAGGGACCTGTTTCTATTAAAACCGGGCCCTCAGAGGTTTCAATCAAAAAGGAGGCAATGGCCTTTTCCACACCCTGAAAATTCAGGTCTAAGGTATTTATCATTTTAGACTGGTTTTAAAAATACATGATTTGCCCAAAAGTAAACTATTCCCGGCATAGTTAATGCCCGTTGACGAAAAAAGTTTGAAAGGATTGAGCGTTGTTTATCGTAGCGATATAAACCACGGAACCACATCTTCTAACATGGGAATAAATGCCGTACCATGTGAATTACCTCCTACCTCGATAAATTTAACATCCGTTCCGCCATTGGCAGAAAGTCGTGCCGCAGTCTCAACAGAGTTGTCGATAGGAATAATTTCATCACCGGGGCTGTGATAGAGTCTTATTGTGGTGGTTGGCGACCAATCATCCACACTGTTTCGTTCAAACTCATCAGATAGTTGATGGCCCACGCCATTTCTTAAACCGGTTAGCAGATCAGTATTAAACAATGTCCCCAAATCGGTGGTTAACGCATTGTTTACAGCACTTTGTGTGAAACTGCCATCTAACAACCCAGGAATGGTCGTGGCATAGGGTTCCTGAAAAAAGTCGGTAAGCGGATCCGGCCATCGATTGGTTTGGATGGCCGCATAGGTGATGAAGGCCAGATAAGCTGGTGTGCTGTAGGTCTCATTTTTGAGAATTTCGTCCATCACACCTACAATGTCATAGCCCCCGGCCCCTGCAGCAGACGCTGTTACGGTTAAACCCAGTGTTGAATTATTTTCTATTGCTTTGTGCGTGGCAAGTGTAGCATATCCCCCCGCTGAATACCCTACTAAAAACAGCTTGTCGTTAAAAGGAACGGACTGGTTATCTAAAAACTCCTTAGTAGCAGAAATCATGTCTAAAATGGCCGAGGATGTATACTTAAAGTTATAATAGGGATGCAATATTTCTTTTGACTCTCCATAACCCAGATAATCCGGTATGATGGATACAAAACCAGCGGCGGAAAAAAGTTCAAACCCGGTGACTCCTCTGGCAAGTGAAAACTCCGAAGGAGCCTCTTCATGGGAAAAGATGGTGCCATGATGGGCACTAAGCAATGGAAAAGGCCCGTCCACACCATCCGGAATTACCACCAGGCCCGAGGCGGTAATATCGGAGTCCCTGAATGTTGTCTTATAGGTGACCCGGTGAATGGTAAAACCGTTTTCCACCAGATCCACAAACTCTCCATAACCGGTTAATTGCACCAATTGTTGCGTTTCAGCGCGGGAGAGTTCCAATAATACATTGGAAGCTATGAAAAATTCATCTTCCTCAGGTGGGGGAAGCGGATCCTCGTCACTACAGGCATTAAGACCCGCCAACAAAAGCAGCCACCAAAAAAACCTGGCCATACTGGTCAGGATACCCTGTTCTTCCATCTTGTCTGGTTCTTCCATCTTGTCTGTTCGTTCATACTTCATGAAAACCAATTTTTTCTTTAAAACATCATTAGGGTTTAAACTTTTTTAATTCGTGAAAATAGTCCTCATAGGTATCTATATCCACTTTTCCTTTCTCAAACGGCACAGTCTTAATCATTGCGGGATCAAACCGTTTAATCAGTTTTCTTGCCCCTTCATCACCGGATAACAACATTAAATCAGCAAACAGCTTTTTATCAAATAAGGCGGGTACACCGCTAATGCCGTTGTAGGCCGAAGCGACAATCAGCGCATCTGATTGTACATACTTGAAAACCAAATCGTTGATGGTTTGGGCAGTAACATAAATCTGATCGCAAACCATAACGATGATCGCATTCAATCCCCTGTAAATTTTATTAATCTTTTTCACTCCGAAGCTAATGGAGGAGCCCATCCCCTTTTCCCATTCAGGATTAACATCGATGAACACCGGCATGTTTTCAATTTCCTTCAAAATCCGAAGATAATTGGCCCCCAAAACCACCTGAACGGGGAAGCAAACAGACCTTAATCCAACCCTCACCATATGATAAATCAAAGTTTTATCTTCAAATTTCAACAATTGCTTTGCCTGCCCAAGCCGCTTTGAAGCTCCGGCAGCTAATATAATTAGCCCCACACATGATTTTTCAGGGTCTTCGAAGGACATAACTCGAAATTATAAGGAGCCCAATTAAAGAAAAAGGGGATAAATAAACAAAACTAAATTTGTTTTTTGACAAGTTTCACGAAAACCACAAACCAACGGTACCCTGAAAAATGACGGCAACGAAGCATTACCGTCATTTCGATTGATCAGTAGTGATTTATTCTCATGTCTTTAATTGGTCTTCAGACTTTCTGCTGCCTGTTTGATGGCTTTTCTGATCCGCGGATAGGTGCCACATCGGCAAATGTTTCCTTGCATAGCGATGTCAATATCTTCATCGGACGGATTAGGATTATCATGCAATAATGCCACCGCACTCATGATCTGCCCCGACTGACAATAGCCGCATTGAGGTACTTGCTGTGCTATCCAGGCTTGTTGCACCGGATGTTGCAGGTCACTGGAAATACCTTCTATCGTTGTTACTTGCTTACCTTCGGCTGCTGATACAGGTAGGATGCAAGATCGTGTTGCCATACCGTCAATATGTACCGTACAAGCCCCGCACTGGGCAATGCCACAGCCAAATTTTGTTCCGGTGAGAACAAGTTCATCGCGCAAAACCCAAAGCAACGGCATGGCAGGATCCACATCGACCTCATAATCTTTCGAATTCACATTAAGCTTTATTACAGACACGTCTTCATAGATTTGGGAGTGTTTCAGATTGTAATGAATACCATTTTTGTAACTAAATTAACAATTGTTTCGATGTAAACAAACTGTTTGACAAAATGACTGCCAAAGCTCGATTTAATTGCCCGGCTCTTAGCGACTGTCAAAGGGGTAATCCGAAACACCCAAAAAAAATTATTGACCTGATCTCAAGATTAGAGTGAGGAAAGCTCTATTTTTATGAGCTAGTTTAATCCGTGTCTTACTAAATTAAGAGAAGCATCAAAGCCATCCTGTCTTACATTCAACGGCATTTTGAAAATGGATTCAATCTAAAGTCCTATGTCTACACTGCCGTTTTTTTAGCTTTTTTCATCACGCTCAACTATGTCCTTGATTTTGAAAATCAATTTCTGGACATCCATATAGGAACTTTAAGAGGCATAGGCTATAACATCATTTTTTTTAGTGTTGCCTATTTTGGCATAGCTATTCCGGTTTTATGGATAAATAAACAAGCAAACGTGTTGGCAAATGGCACTTTTTGGGCAAAAAGTATATTGTTGATTGGCTGTATAGGGCTCTTCAACGGGTATTATCTTTTTCCCTCGATGATAAAATCAATGGAAAGTTACGGTGATTACCTCTATTCTTTCTACTTGTCAAATGCCTTGAAAGGTTGGTTTTTCTACCTGATTCCTTTGTTGTTGATACACCGCATTTTTGACCGGAGGGACAAGACGATCTATGGTTTCCAAACGGCAGGTATCGATTACCGGCCTTATTGCTTATTATTCATACTGGCAACTCCTTTTGTAATATTTGCCGCTTTCCAGCCAGACTTTTTGGCGAAATATCCATTTTTCAAGCCATGGAAATATCCGGTAGTTTTTGGTGTCGACGCTAAAGTTTTTGCGGCGTTATTTGAGTTGGCCTATGGGGTAAATTTTATTTTTCTCGAATGGATGTTCAGGGGTGGACTTGTTATCGGTATGGTAAAATTTTTGGGCAGGAATGCTATTTTACCGATGGCAGCTACCTATGCATTTTTGCATTTTGGAAAACCCCTGCCGGAAACCGTCGCTGCTATATTCGGTGGCTATTTACTGGGCATCATCGCCTGTTACAGTCGCAGCATCTTTGCCGGCTGCCTGATCCACATTGGTACAGCTTACCTGATGGATGGGCTGGCTTATTTACAGCATTATCTCGGGCGATGAGAGGGGTCAAAGCCTTGACGTAATCGTATCGATAGTTTCACTGAGAAGTTCGTCGTCTTTAAAAATACGGCCCATCATAATAGCCCCTTCAAATTCCTGGATTGATAGGCGGGCCAGTTTTTCTGCCCGTTTGTTTTTATATTTTTCAGCAAAAATGGTGGTAAAGGCGTTTAACCAGTCCTGAAAGTATTTTTCAAGGATTTGCCTGAACTCGTTATGACCATTATATAATTCCAGTGTCATGTTGCCAACCAGACATCCCCCCTGATCGGATCTCAACACATTACTGAGCTTGTTCAGGATTTTTTTCATTCTGTCTTTGGGTTTCAGGGCATTGTCATAGGCAATTTTAAATATCCTTTCATTCAGATAATCATTCAGGGACCTGATGGTCACCAACAAAATATCTTCTTTACTGGAAAAGTGGTTATAGAAGCTTCCTTTCATCAAACCACAGGCCTCTGCCAGTTTGGCCATGGAGGTACCGTGATAGCCGTTGTTTCTGAAAACATTAATAGCTATCCCGATGATTTCAGGGGTAGTAATTTTTTGTCTTGGCATGTTATGAACGTTTGTTAATAGAAAGTTACCTTACACCCCGGGTTAGCGGATTGGAATTTTTGAACCTTTTTTTGGCTTAGCCTGGTATTGTAACAAACCAGCGTTTCCAGGTTGAATAAATCCATAATCGGTGAAAGGCTGCTTACATTTGTATTGTCAAATTCTACGTGTTTTAATTTGATCAGATACGATAACGCTTTAATGCTTTTTACCCCGGTACCGGAGAATTTCAGATAATCTAACGCAGTAAGTATAGTGATGGGTTCGATGGTATCAATGGGTGTATTCGAAATGTCCAGGTGTCTGATTCCCGTCAAATTCCGGATAGGTTCAAGGCTTTTTACCGGACTTTTGGTTACCTGCAGGTAGGTCAGTTCCTTTAAGCCTTCAACCGGGCCAAGGTCGCTAACGGCTGTATTGTTAATCCTTAATTCTTTTAAACGGGTAAGTTTTTTCAGCGGCCTTAATGAGATGATATCAAAATCATTTTCCACGGACAGTCTTTCGATGTTGGACAGGGTATGCAACTGTACGGGATCAGGTGTATTTTGAATATCCATATGCCCCTGGAATACAGTTCTCCAGTCGGAAGACAGGCTATCCCACCATCCCTGCAGGGTCTCTGATTGGTAAATCACAAGACATTGCCGGTTTTGTGCTGCGAAAGCCTCAATTAACTCAATATGGATTGCTGTGTTTTCACAGCTTAGATATTCCAAAGACTTTAACCCATCAATCGCATTGAGGGAGTCGACATAGGTTCCGTCAATAACTAATCTTTTTAGATTAATCATGGATGAAAGGTCGTGTAAGGATTGCACCGAAGTAGAACTGATATCCAGCTCTTCCAGCAATGTGAGGGATCCGATCGGCTCGAGATCCGCAATGGTGGTATTATGGCATTTGAGTGATTTCAAATTCCTTAAGGCCCTTAAAGGCACAAGATCTACCACATTGGATCCGCCAACATCCAACTTTTCCAGATAGGTCATCCGGGCGAGTTGGTCTTTTGAAGGAGCCCCTTCAAAATCCAGGCTTTGGCGCATCGCTGCTTTCCAATCAAAGGACAGTTGTGACCACCAGCTTTCCATGTTCTCAGATTTATGGATAACGAGCACGTTAGGGTTTTTGCGTTTAAATTTCCTGACTTCTTCATCATCGACTTCGGTATTGTCGCAGTATACTTTTTCCAGGGAACTCATCCCGGATAATGGTTCCAGTGACCTGACTTCGGTACTATCCGCAAAAATGTATTTCAGATTAGAAGCGCCTTCCAGGGGATAAAAATTATCAATAATGGTCTGGCTGATATTTAACACTTCGAGACTGTCTGCCTCCTCCAGACCATTTAACCGGCTAACAGGCGTTCCGGATAATTCCAGCGTTTTTAATCCTTGCATTTCTTTCGCAAAATCCAGGTTGTTGACCTGTGTGAAAGAAAGGTTTAGATCCTTCATAACGGTGGCATGCGCTATTGGATCTATGGAAAGGATACGCGAGTAGCTGATATCCAGCTTCTCCAACTGATTCAAACTGCCCAAATCCGCAACATTGTCTACATTGGTGTTGTTCATAACCAGTTCCTTCAAACCTATGGCATATTTTAAAGGGGCGACATCTTCGACCGTTGTATAAGAAAAATTCAGGCTTTCCAGATTGGTAAGGTTTCTAAGAGGCAGTAAGTCATCTATCTGAGTATTCGACATGCTTAACGACCTCAGTCCGGTGACTTTCGTCAATGGGCCGATGTCCTGGATATACCGGTTATGGTCAATGTTTAAATGCTGCATATCGGCAATTCGCAATAACTGTTCGGTGTTCAACGAATCGTCTATCGCCCCAATTTCCCGCTTGAAGATTGATTTCCATTCAAAACTCAGATCGGTCCACCAATTTCTCAGGTCATCCTCGATACTCAGCTTGGTGGTGTAAATACTGACAATTCTCAAGTCCCGCTGCCGGTCGTCCACGTTGATTTCGATGAACCGGGGCATGGTGTTGTTTATCTGTTCCCCTTCTATGGTTACACCATTCAGGTTTCTGGTAATACTTACCTTAAAAAACAAAGTGTTTTGCGCATTGACATAGTGTTCGACTTTGTCAATGTTTAATTCGAATTTCACATTGTGAAAAAAGAAATCAATATCTTTCAGATATGCCTGTACATCTTTGTTGGTTACCACATCCCTGTTTTCTACCAAATCATCCTCAACCTGCACCTTTTCATCCCTGAAAGCCTTTAAATAGCTTTGTGTGATGATAATTTCCTTTTCCCTGGCCGAAGTTTGTTCATCACCGATGGTATTCATGGCAAAATTGAGAAATGAAACAAGACTTTTGGCCTTTTCTTCATAGCCCTTGATTTCTTCTTCCTGAAAGGCCGCAGTCTGCGAAAAAGCATTGGTGCTTAGTAAAAATACTAAAAGCGGAATCGTAAGTAAGCCCTTAATTCTCATCCCGTCAATCGTTTTCAAAGAAGATGTACTTCTTGTAACTTTCTTTTTGTTCCTGATCAAGTTTTGCCAGATTTGAGATAAGCCACCCTGTATTATAACCTTTTCTGTTAAATTCTGACAGCTCAAAATACCAATTGTCTATTTGAAAAAAATGAAATTTCACATGCTTAATGGTAACAAATGATAAATTACCCCTTTTCACCTCCATCAGCATCAAAGACAAATGGTCCGGTTTGTAGTGCTTGCCGGTATATAATTCTATCTCGTCCCTTCTTTCAAAAATTTTATTCAGATTCATAAAATCCAGCTCATGACTCAGCGGATGCAAAAACTTACCTTCTTTGTTGGTTTTTTCCTTAAAAAGTTTGTTGAATGGTTCAAAGTATACCCTGTCTATGACCCATTTGGAACCCACCGGCTCTTCCTGAAGCTGCATAAATAAGACGGCTGGGGAATCTTTGCCCTTATAGACAAACCGTGTATGCACCTCTGCAAACCATTCCCCTCCGTGAAAATCCAGGTAAATGGGATTGGCCGCATCGGTAACTTCCTCGATGAAGATCTCTTTCAGGGCCTTATCCAGGGAGGAAGTCTCATTATCGAAAAGTATTTCTATGTATTTTTTTCTTAACCTGGGGCTGTGGTATTTTTTTGAATCGGCATAAATGCGGTTCCCCTCTTCGTCTTCTTCACTGTTAAAACGTCTAAAAAATTGGTTTACCTGCTTTGTCGACGCGTAAAACGCGCTTTCATCTTCAAGGTAGGAACCTACTCCCTGTTGCCCGTTGGCAAAAAAAGGAAGGGTCAGTAAAGTCAGTAAAAAAAGCAATACTTTTCCTGCGTCCATATTTTGTTAAAATAACAAAGAAGCTATGGCAAAAGTAAATGTTTTAAACGATCTGCCTAAAACTATTCCATTTGCCACAGCCTCCCAAGGTCAAATTTATGATGTAGTTTCAGTAACCCTAATGTCCCCCAATAAAACGTCCCAGAAGCCGATAACCCGTCCTCCGATTTGGGTTTGCTTTCTTTCAACATAAATTGTTATATCTTTTTTGGTGGTATCCATGTATTTCAGGCCATCATCGGATTCACCCTGAAACCTTTGATATATGGTGATTACCCCTACATACCTGCCATCAGGCTGTTTTTCAAGATCGCTTATGTATTGTATGTTGAACCATCTGATGGTTACCCTATCGTAGTTAAGGGCCATCAATCTTTCAAAATATTTTCTCACCCCGTAATACTTCACCTCTTCACGGTTCAATGAAGAAACACCCATCTGCGCTCCGTCTGCAAAAAGCTCCATGGCTCTTTCGATAACCCGGTTCGCTTCGGAAAAGGGCGTATCTTTGTTGCCAATAATACTGATGTACTTACCCAGGTCCTTTACTTTTTCCAGGGCCAGAGAGTCGATGGCCTGCTTTCTTTCGGGACTGACATCATCCTGAGCCAGTGTCGGTAAAGAAATCAACCAGGCGAAAACACACACAAATATGAATTGATACTTTGACATAATATTTTTATTAATATTCAAAACGAAATGAGGGGGATTAAATTATTGTTTGATTAGTTCCAGTTCTTTAATTTTTCCCTGACTATCATACACGATGTTGTCAATGGCGTTAATGTTTTTTTTCTGATCTTTCAGGTATTCGAGGTACTTTTTGATGGAAGTGGGCCTGTCATAGTCTTTCTGACCTCCCGATTTACTAATAATTATCAGCACAAGGGCGTCAGGAGTACTGAACAGACTCAATGCCTCATTGATGTTTCTGTTGGCTGCCGTAATGGAACCGGCATTGGCGATGGCTTCGAAATACTGGTTTAACCTTTGTTCGGCTTCCATATTACCTGCCCCCCCTGCGTTACCTTCCAGGGCTGCCCTTTCTTCTGCCAACTTGTTTTCCACCTGACGAATCAAAGCGTTCACTTCCGGATCGTTCAGATTCATAGATTTTATGCGATTCAAAATTCTCTCTTTTTCTTCCAAAGAAAGACCGCTGTTGTCGTCCAAAAGTCTGTTTAACTCTGCTTTAGCTTTTTCGATTTGGATCGCTTTGGCCGCTGCCTCTTTCGCCGCTGCCTCCCTGGCCAACTTTTTCTGGCTTTTACATCCTACAGACCCAATACTTACTGCTGCTATCATCGAAATCAACAACAGTTTGCTCATGGAGAAATTAAGACCTTTAAAAGGGATGGCTTCTTTAATGTTCATTTTTGTATCTGGTTATTTAAAAAGTTACAACTATTCCTGTCGATAAAGATAAAATTATGCCATATTGCCCCCAAACATAAGTTTAAAAAAATTAAAAACCTCTCTCTGGGCATATTAAGGGCTGATTTTCACCTAAAAATATGGAGTTTTTACAAAATGACTGTTTGTTCACATACAAGGATCTAACTCCGAATGTTAAATAAGGTTGCCACAAATTTGGGTATTTTTTCTACAATACGGAAGGATTTTCCACAAAGGAATTCAGGTATGGATTTTTATTGCCAGGCCTAAAAATTAAGCGCTTGTTTTAGTTTTGGATAACCGGTTTTGCTTACTTTTAGCTTTGTCTGATTTTTGAGCCACAAAACATAAGACTCCTTTTCCATCAGCTCCAACCGGTCAATTTCACTGATTTTTACAATGTAAGACCGGTGAATTCTTACAAAGTGTTTAGGATCCAGGTGTTCTTCATAATATTTCATGGTGTTTTGTTTCAGGTACTTGCCCTGACCGGTATGTATCATCACATAATCGTCCTGAGATTCCAGGTAGTGAATCCGGTCGATGGTGATGACGTGTATTTTTGTTCCGGTTTTAACCACAATACGTTCGAGATAGTTCTGCCCCTGCTCCTGTACATGTTTAATGAGATTCCGAATGGGCGTGTGGGCCGGTGACTGGCTTAACTTTTTGCTTTTAGCTTTTTTAAGGGCTTCGCGGAATCTTTCCCTTGAATAAGGTTTTAGCAGGTAATCAACTGCATTTAGCTCAAAGGCCTTGATTGCAAATTCATTGAATGCCGTACTGAATATAATAATAGGGTGATGTTCCAGCAGTTCAAGCATTTCAAATCCCGTAATTTTTGGCATCTGAATATCCAGGATGACCAGGTCGGGTCTTAACTCATTGATGGCCTTCAATCCCTCAAATCCATTTTGAAATGCCCCTAGCAAATCGATTTCATCATCTTCTGTCAAAAAAGCCTGTATCAACTCCCTGGCGGGTGCTTCGTCGTCGATTATGATTGTCGTCAACTTCATAAAATCAAAATTATAGGGTTTTAGGTGTTACTGGGGAATACTTAGTTTGACTTCAAAACACTGCGCTGTTTGGTTAATAGTCATGAGATTATTTTGTTGATAGGATAGCTGTAATCTTTCCTTAATGTTTTTCAAACCGATACCATCCCCTTTTTTTATCACAGATTCAGGATCGTAGTTATTACTTACCGAGATATACAAAATATTATTTTCGGAATAACTTGCCAATCTCACGGTTATTTCATCTATACTTTCGTGCACACCATGTTTGATAACATTTTCAAAAATTGGTTGCAGGATCAGGTTAGGGAGTTTTTTCTGTAAACATTCGTAACTTGTTTGCTTGTCAAAATGCAACCTGTCCCCAAACCTGATCTTTTCTATGTCGAGATAACGGTCAATATTTCTGAGTTCCTCTTCAAATGTCGTTTTTTGATTTCCATCCTGATTGATTGAATATCGTAAAAATTCGGATAGTTTTATGACCATTTCCTGAGCTTTTGCAGGGTTGGTGATAGTCAGTGAGCTGATAGAATTCAAACTGTTGAAAATGAAATGAGGATTGATCTGGGCCTTCAGGCTTTTGAGTTCAGCCTGTTGAACCAGGGATTTCAGCGCCACTTCGTGCCTTATTCTTTCCTGCAGGTTGTTGTAATACAAGATCATATAATAAAACAGTACGATCAATGAGTAGTATAAAATGCCCACCACAAAACGCCAGGGAAGTGAAGACATCAGGAACCCCAGATATTCAACATCCCGGTAGAATATCTTTTCAAGCATATACTCCCCGATAAACAGCCAGGTACCTATCGCTAATACGGAAGCGGCAAAATGATTAATAAATATGGTAATAAAATTCTGGGAATCAATATTACTATATTTTACCGGATACCAATAAACCAATCCGAGGCCACAAAACAGGCTATTAAATACCAGGCTGTCTATTGCAGCTATCAACAGTTTTACCTCATAAAAGAGGTGAATAATCAAAATATGGGCCACAGTAATCAGTGCCCATATTATCAGGTAATTCCATAAATATCTTATTTTTCGTAATATGGGATTAACCATGTACTTTGCAATTGTTGAAGTTTGAGTTAAAATAAACCATTACCAAATATATTTGACCTGCTTACCTTGATAATTGGCTTTGACCTTTGAGTGTTACGAAAACTAATGAGTGTTGCTAAAAACTTTTGATTTCACCTCCTCCAAACAATACCACCCCTTTGATAATTATTTCTTTTCTTGGATCCGGAATGGCATTAGGGTCTAATTTTCGTTTATCCGAAAATCCACCGAAAATGGCTGTTACCTCATTTTTAATGTTCCAGTCTTCCGGAATAATGAGTTTGGTTCCACCAAACAATATGAATATATCTATCAGTTTTTTTCCTTCACTTAACTTGGCGCTTTTAAGGTTGAGTTCGGAACCTCCAAAGATCGAGGTGATTTTGCCACCCCTGAAATTGTTGGAATTAATGATTTTTTCCCCGCCACCAAATACCGAGACTTCATCGAAAAAGTCCATGCTTTCGGGTTCGATCTCATAATCATCATAGGATTTTTTTTTACCCCTGAAAATAATAAATGCACCGATAAGAATTAAAAATGTCGGAAAAATCAATCGCTCGACATTGTAAGGGATGTTGAAAAATTCATCCAGTAGAAAATAGCCACCAAATACGGCAAATATCGCTCCTAACAGTTTGTGCCTGCTGCTTATAAGCAAAAACAATCCCAACAAAAATGAAAATCCCGGTACCGACAGAAATTCCCTGAATATATAATAAGGGATCACATCCACCACCTCCAGTATCCATATCAATCCAACAAGGATGAAAAATCCACCTAACAATGTTCTTTTATCTTTAACGAAATTTGACATGAGTTAATTATGATTTTGTTTGCTCAAATATAGTAGCCAGACAGGCGGGCTGGAAAGGCAAATCGGTAAACAGCAGATATCCATCGGTAAAATTTCGATAAAAAAGGCAAATTTTATTTTGTATTTAACCCATTTCTGTCTTGAAAGAACCGATTTATAGCGATAGCCATAAAATTATATTGAATTGAAACTTACCAATCATGCAGTTCATCTAACTATTAAAACATTACTTCACAGATAGATGGAAATCCTGTATCGGCCGATACATAAAAAACAGCATTACCTTCAATATCTCTCAATACAGCCTGTATAGCCTATATTAAATCGTTTTAATTTTTGCTCATATATGTATATAGATGCGATAATGGCGATTTTGCACTGGAACCCAGTGTTTATTCTGCTATTTTTCTAAAAAATTATAATCAAATGGGATTATTTGATTTATTCAAAAGGGAAGATTCAGATAGTACGGACAAAAACTACCTCAAACAGTTGATAAAAGTAGCAATGTCTGATGGAAATATTGATGAAAAGGAAAACAAGTTCATCAATAAGATCGCTGTAAAATTCAATTTGTCGAATGAGGACATCACTGACATTAAATCCAACCTTCAGAACATCAAGTTCAGGGAGCCACAAAACGCCAAAGCCCGCTTCCAGATGGTATTCGATTTGGTTTGGTTGATGCTTATTGACGGGAACATCGATGTTAATGAGATCCATATTTGTTCACGCGTAGCGATGAAAATGGGGTATGAGCCACAAATTGTTGAAGATTTGGTGAATGCCATCCGGAACAACCTGGTGGACGCGACAGAACCTGAAGCTATCTATGAAAAGATTCTGGCTACGATAGAATAACCCGGCTACAGGTTATCAATTTCAGCCACAACAAATGCACTTCCTCCGATAAAAATAATGTCATCTTCACCGGCCGCTTCCCGGGCCGCAGATATAGCCGTGTTAACATTGTCGTATGTTTTTCCTGACAAACCCAAAGTCTTTGCACTTTCTGCCAGTACTCCGGCAGGCAAGGCCCTTGGAATCTGCGCCTGACAAAAATAATAGTGGGCATCACGTGGCAACAATTTTAAAATATCGATGGTGTTTTTATCATTAACCATGCCCCATATTATATGCACACCAGGATAGGACTGCCGGGAAATGAATTTTATTATGGGTCTTATTCCTGACTCATTATGGGCAATATCACATATGGTTGTCGGTTTTTTGTCGAGCAGTTGCCATCTTCCCTTTAAACCTGTAATGGCCGCAGCATGGCTAAGTCCTTCAGTGAGTGCCTTTTCGGGAATAATAAAACCACTTTTCCTCAGTAAATCAATGGTTTTGAGAATACCGGGAATATTTCTGATATGATAACTTCCCTTTAAATCAAAAATCAGTGAAGACAGTAACACCTTTCCATCGGAGTTACGTACCTGACAATTACCAAGCTCATTGCTTTGCACCTGGTATTCTTGGTCTGCATAATACAATCCGGCCGCCGACTCCTCGGTCTTTTGCTTAAACACACCGGCAATTTCCCCCTGGGTTTCGGAAATGACAACAGGAATGCCCGGTTTGATGATTCCCGCTTTTTCCGAGGCGATCTGCGACAGGGTATCTCCGAGTAAGTCGGTATGGTCAAGGCCGATATTGGTGATAACACTTATCAATGGCGTAATAATATTGGTAGCGTCCAGCCGTCCTCCCAGACCTACCTCTACCACGGCAATATCTACCCCCTCTTTAGCAAAATGGTCAAATGCCATCACCACCGTGGTCTCAAAAAAAGAAGGTTTCAGGTCATTGATAAACGCTTGATTTTTATCCACAAAAGCGACGACCTCCTCTTCACTCATCATGTTGCCATTCACCTTTATCCTTTCAGTGAAGCTTTTCAGGTGTGGTGAAGTGTAAAGTCCCGTTTTATACCCCGCGGATTGCAATACAGCAGCAATGCTGTGGGCGGTGCTTCCCTTGCCATTGGTACCTGCAATATGTACTGATTTAAACTTGTGATGCGGGTTGCCGAGATGTCGACTCAATGTGATGGTGTTACCCAGGTCTTTTTTAAAAGCAGTTTTCCCCTGCCTTTGGAACATAGGTAAACTTTGATAAAGAAAATCCAGTGCTTCCTGATAATTCATACAAATCAATAATCTGCGCCGAATTTACAAAAAACAGATTAATTTGATTTGATAATAAACGTAATCCGGCCGGTAGATACCGGGGCCGGCCTGGTATTTTCGGCCGTTTTGTGGAATGTCAGGTTTTCTACTTCATCACGGTAGATTTTTTCAACGGCGGGACTTACCGTTTTTTCTATGGTTCTTACTGAAATAATCTCCCCCTGATCGTCAACTTTTATCTCAAAAACAATCCGGCCACTTTCCTGCGAGCGGTCATCGGGCCTTGGTAACTCATCCCAGTTCCAGCCGGCCAAATCCAGTCTCGACCCACCACCGCCACCCTGGCTGCCATACAGTGCCTTTGAGTCTACGCTGCCCCTGGGTTTTCCCTGGTCACCGGTTTTTTGAGGCCGGTCTCCCTGGTTGCTTCTGGCCGGTTCCTTCTCACTTTTTCCCTGACTGTTGCTTTCAGGCTGCTTGTTTTTTACCGGACTTTTTTCCGGCGCTTTCTCTTTGGGTTGCGGATCCTTTATGGGCTCCGGTTTTTTTCCGGGTTCCTTTTTCTTAGGTTGAACCTCCTTTTTAGGTTGTGGTTTTTTTTCAACTACCGGGGCAGGATCCGGTTGGGTCACTGACTCTTCGACTGCTTGCTTGGGTGACTCCTCCGTTGTCTCTTGTTTTACAGCTTGAGGGGCCTTTTCTACAGGTTCTTCAACCGGCTCTTGTTTTTGAGGTTTAGGCTCCTCAGGTACTTTTTCTTTCACCTTTTTGGTCTCGACAGGCGGCCTTCTTGGTTGCACCCGTCCGCTACCGGCATTACCCGTACCGAAGTTTACTACGATGCCGTATTCCGGAATCGGAGGGTCGGGAGCCTGCCACGCCAATAAAAAGAAAAATATCAGCAATAAAATGGCGTGGATGCTTATGGAGACAATCGTTCCTACTCGATCATATTTTTTTTCCTTGGGCGCAGACACGTTTATGTGGGTTTAGTGGCAATAGAGACCGTAGCTTTTAACGCTTTGGCGATACCAGCTACACTGACCAGATGCTCGGTGGGCACTGATTTATCGATGTGTAAAACAACAATACCTTCCTGCCCTTCCAGTTCCCTTCTCAAAGCATCTTCAAAATTCCTTCTGGAAGTGGGCTTATCATTCACATAATACTTTAAATCCTCGGTGATGGTCACCGTGACTTTTTGTAAAACAATCGTGGAGCTTTTACTGCTGGGAAGGTTTACCCGCAAGCCAGAGGGCGTAATAAACGATGAGGTCAGCATGAAAAAAATGAGCAACAGAAATATTACATCTGTCATCGAAGACATACTGAATGCGGCTTCCACTTTATGTTTTGATTTTAAATCCATATCACCTGGGTTCTTGCAATAAATCAATAAAATCTACCGAAGTATACTCCATTTTATGTACCAGTTTTTGCACCCTGGCCACAAGGTAATTGTAACCCAGATAAGCTACGATACCCACCATCAAGCCAGTGGCAGTAGTAATCATAGCTTCGTAAATGCCTGCCGATAAAAGCTTGGGGCTTACAGAGCCTTCTTCCTGGGCAATGGATATGAAGGCCTGGATCATACCGGTTACAGTTCCTAAAAACCCGATCATGGGTGCTGCTCCCGATATGGTAGCCAGTGTAGAAAGATTCTTCTCCAGCTTGTAAATTTCAATTTTACCGACATTTTCAATGGAAACCTCAATGTTTTTTAGAGGGCTGCCAATCCGGCTGATACCCTTTTCAATCATTTTGGCAATAGGTGATTCTGTTTGAGAACATAAAAGCCTGGCCCCATTGATATCTCCGGCTGTCACCAGATTTTTGATTTTATCTATAAACTGGTTGGGAGTCCTGGAGGCACTTCGGATGGTAAACATCCTTTCCACAAAAATGGATACCGCCACCATGGAAAGCACCAGTAAGGGGATCATCATATACCCCCCTTTAAGCATTAAATCCCATACGGAAATAGCCTGTTCCGCAGATCCGATGCCTACAGTATCCAATGCCTGAGATGTTGAAATCTGTAATAAATTCATACTTACCTTTAACTTGATTAAAATTGTGTCAGTAAAACTCCAGGGCAAATATCAGGTGATTTATTCGATCTTAATGACTATCAATGCTTAATGATCCACAGGCTGCTCCCATACTCAGCTCTGAAACCTTCCAGGTTATTAATAGCTTCCGTAATCGTATCAAAATCTGCGATGGATAAACGATAAAACCTGTTATTCCCCGATGGTATTATCAAGGTAGTACTGATTCCTTGTTTTCCGAGTTTGGCAGCATAGTCCCTTGCTAAATCCTCATCAAAAAAGCTGCCAATAATGACATAAGTGCGACCGGTCCGGTTGCTAATTACATTAAAAGTACCTGCTTCAACGCCCGCCCCAACCACCACATCGTTTCCTGATTCATCATATCCAAGATTTTCGGCCCCTTCATCATTCGGGTCCCCGTCACCCGTTTCCGGGTCGCCGTCACCCAGTTCATCACTGTCTGCATCACTATCGACACCCGTATCTAATGGTGTGCTATTCTGGTCTTCAGGAGTAGTGTTTTCAATGTTATCGGTATCCTGACTCACCTCGCCGCCAAAACTAAACATATCCTGTCCGAAAAAAAACCACAGTACTGCCAGCACTATCAAGAGCCCGAATAGTAAAGAAACAATCAGCGCTGCGTTTGATTTTTTTTCCTGATTGGCACCATAACGGCTTCCGGATCTTACCGTACCTTGGCGCCTTCCAATGCCACCCCGTTCTATAGGAGTTAAAGTTACTTCCGGCAATCCATAATCGGGATCATTACCAAATTCCATATTACTTCCGCTCTGATTCATGTATTCAGCCATTTTATGATTTTTTAAAGTTAAAGTAACCAAATCTTCCGTAACGTCTTAAAATCCACCTAAATGTAAAGTTTATAACTTTAGTTACAAAGCAAAAAAAATGAAATAAACTCACTCCGTTTAATAATTGGGCAAATTGTAAAATTTCCGGTTTTTCCTCTTTACAGGCGATCAAAAGCATAGGTAATACCTGCCATCAACATAAATCCTCTCGCCGGATAGTTATAATATCTCTCATAATTCCTGGAAAGTACATTGTTAAAATTCAAAAACATAGATACCTGGTCCGAATAGCGATAGTCGACTTTAAAATTCAGGTCGACGATCGGATCCAGTTCCACCTCCTCGTCTGTCAGGAAGTTTTTAGCTTTAATGCCTCCCATTGTATACAAGTCACTGCCAAACAGTATCTTATCAAAGAGATTAAACGAGCCCAAAAGACTAAATTTATAAGTAGGCAAGTGCCAGGGCTCTTCTACCCTGTCCATACCATAGGCATAAAAGTCAAACCTGGCCGCTCCCCTGAAAATGTTGTTTTTATCAACCCCGAACTCACCGAAGAAATTAAACCTGGTAGTGTTTCCTGTATCGTAAAGCACATTAAACTTGGCGGTATCCAGTGGATCGTTGATGAAAAAGTGCATATTCTCATAATCAGCTAGTGAAAAGCCGGCCTTCAGTGTAAAGCTTCTCAATAACGAGCCTTTGATTCCTCCATAAAACTCCAGTTCTTTATTGGCATGTACCAGTGGGATTTGTGCATTGATAAAAGGGTTTTCATCCACAAGGGTATGCAGGTTTACCTCCTCTATATCACCATCCAGACCGGCATATACACGCACATCATCATTGAGATCATAGGTGGCACTTCCTGATAAATACACGTGGGTCCGGTTTGCGCCGGCAATGGTGTCATTTTCATAAACTATGTTCAAACCCGCATTAATCTTTAATTGACCAGCCAGGAAGTCGACACTTGGCCGGACCTTGAACAGATTTCTGTTAATGGAAGTCCCATCCGTTCTTCTGGTCAGAGAAAGATAACTGCTCAGGTCAAATCCCACGTTTTCATCCAGAGAAAACGTGGATTTAAAATCCACTCCGAACCTGCTTTCCCTCGCGTCAAAATGATCGCTGAGATGACTGAATGATGGTTTGAGTTTAAAATAAAAATCACTGCCGGTATCCCTGGTTTCCAGTACTCCGTCTATGTAAAAGTTATTGAAGTTTTGCTCTATCGTATCGCGCAAAGCCTCGACCCGTCGATCGTATCCGTAAAAGTGATTTTTACGGTGGTTATAGTTGAGATTACCGCTTAATATGAAGGCATCATAAAATACTTTTCCGTTTACCCCTAAAAAGCTTTCTGCCGATCCGGAATTCTTTTTGTCCACAGGGCCTCTGGCGGAGGAGGCATGTTTGCCATGGAAACTGTAGGCATACTTCTCATTCCTCTTACTGTTAATGAAAGCCTCAAGGTGGGCACTGGCAAAATTTCCTATACCTGCCTTTAAATAATTGGCATATAACTTTTTCAACAAAGGGTCTTTAATCGTCAATACACGGATCTTTGGGTCGAGATCCGGCAACTGATAATTAAAGTCTTTGTACTGAAACTGCATTTGCCCGGCCTCATTTTTAAGCGGCAGTGGTGAGATTTTCTCATACAACCTGGAAGCCGGTGGCAATTCAATCTTTTTGTCTTTTTCAACAACGATCTCGGCATCCTCAATCTCCCCCGTTCGATCCTCCCAATCCTGCCCCGTTGCTACAAAACTAAAAAGGCTGAAAACACATAAAACATAACACCTTTGTTTAACACGCATATTTTCCTATTCTAACCCTTCAACTTAAAATTGTCCATTTACAATTGTCAACTGTCAATTATCAATTGCCAATCTCCCGGAAGGTGGTATCACTTTCCAACACTTCCTGTTGTTCCTGTCGCTGATTTTTTGACTGTTGCAACCGACGTAATTTATCTTTCGCCCTGTTAACTATCTCCTGCTCAGGTGATTTCTCAATAATCGAATTGAGTGTAGCTTCTGCCTGGAAATATTCCTCCAGGGCAATGTAGTTGTCGGCAATTAACAGAAACGACTGACCAATCCAGTTTTCGTACACACCAAAATTGGCATTTAAGTCTATAAGGGTTTCAATAGACCTTTTATAAGATTTCTGGTCATACAAAATCTTACCTACCAAAAACTGGGCTTCTGCCCCATTTTCATCCTTGGCAGCATTCAGGGTATTCATGAACTGGTCCATGGCCATATCAATATTTCCCAAGGCATATTCGGCTTTTCCGATGTAAAGGGTCGCCTTGTTAGTGGCATCTGCGGAAACATTCCCCTTTTCTAAAATCAGGTTTGCATATTCCTTCACCGAAGGGTAGTTTTTCAAATAAAAATGAGCCCTCATCAATCCTGACCAGGCATTATAAGATTGTCTTTTGTTTCTGGCAATATTAGCCAGTTTTTCAAAGTAAGTGATGGCTTTTTTGTAATTGTTTTTTTCAAATTCAATTTCGGCAATCCGCTGAACCGCCTTATTGATCCTGCTGGTTTTATTATCTGCTTCTACCTGATAATAGAGGTCAAGCGCCTGGTCATCCTGCCGCATGCGATAATAAGACTCAGCCATGTAGTATTTAGCCTCGTAGGCATTGGTGTTGCCCGGATAATTGCTCATGTATTTTTGGAATGACTGTATCGCCTGCTGATATTCCTGATTATTGTACAAGGTTTTGGCTGTCTCATATTCGATATTTTCCAAAGACTTGTTGTCCGGATTGGCGCTTTTGTATTTAGCCAGATAGGTTTCAAATTCTGAAGTCCTGTTTTGCAAAGTCAACACTTCCTGCAACGCAGAAATGGCGCTACTGGCAGTGGTATGTGTCGGATAATCATCCAGAATTCTCTCATAATCCCTTTTCGATTGATTATAGTTTTTGAGGTTGTAATTTGAAAAACCCCTTTTAAGTAACGCATGGGGTATAAACGAACTTTGTGGCCTGCGGGAAATCAATTTGCCAAAACCATCTACCGCTAATTGGTAATTTCCCTGTTCAAAATCCAGTTGCGCCTTTTGATACATGGCATTATCGGCATAGGTGGATGAAGGGTAGCGGTTCAGTACGATATCAAAGTTCTCCCTCGCCTGCGTAACATTATTCTGTAAACCCAAAATGATCCCTTTTTGAAAATAAGCATAGGCCAGATCGGGGCTTTTGGCATGGATGGCCTTTTGGTAGTTAGCCAGGGCAAGATCATAGTTTTTTGTGACATAGTAGCAATCGGCAAGCCGGATTAAAGCATCGGTATAGAACTGTCTGTCGATGCCATTTCCGGGACTGTTTACAAAACCCTCAAAATGTTCCAGCGCCCTGTCATATTGCTGTGTGTTATAGTAGGCATAGCCAATACCATAACGGGCTCTTAGAAATTCGTTGCTGTTGGCCTCGAATGGACTTGAAATTACAGCCTTGTAGCTACGGATCGCATCATCGTAACGCTTGCCGATCGAGTAGGCCTCTCCGGACCAGAAATGAGCTTTTGCAACAAGCTGTTCATCTTCAGGGTAAGTAAGCGATTTGTCAAACATTTGCACTGCCCGGCGATATTTGCGGTTGTTGAAATTTTCTGTGCCTTTAAAATAAGTGACCTGTTGATATGCCCGTTTGATTCTGGGATCCTTTTTGCCGATTTTCTCAATGTGTTCAATAGCTTTGTTATAATCGCTGGTTTTCAAATAAGCTTCACTGAGCAAAATATTAGCCTCACTCGAACGCTCGCTATCAGGAAATAATGAGGCCAGGTTGTTTAAAGCATCTATAGCTTCGTCAAAGTTACCCAGGTCATAGTTGATTTTTGCCTGTTTAAAAATGGCCTCCTCCTGCATGACCGGATCAAAGTTCATCCTGGCGGCGTTATCGAAAGCGGTGAGGGCAAAATTTTTGTTATTACTCCTTAAATACAGGTTCCCCAGATAGTAAGAGGAACGCTGCCCCAATGCATTTTTTCCGGATGCCAGTTCTTTAAAATATGCTTCAGCACGGTCAAAATTATCCATATTGTAGAAGGCCAATGCCACCCTGTATTTAACCTCGGGATCTTTTTTGCCGCGCTGGTTCTGCATATAGGTGTGAAAGAATTCCGCTGCTTTATCATACTGCTGTTTTCTGAAATAAGATTCAGCGATCAATAAGCTAAAATCCTCCAGGTTTTTTACTTTTCTGCCGCTGGCAACTACCTGTTCCCCATACTGCAGCAATTCGTCATATCTTTCCTGTTTGTAATATACATTGAGTATCATATAAGGTACAATAGCAGAATAAGCCTCGTCCTCTTCAGCCCTTCTCAAATCTGTTAATGCCTCGTCATAGGCACCATTCCTGAATTCAATAAATCCGGCATAATAGTTTGAGGCAGCCGTGTAAGGACTTGTTCCCTGTTTCACATTGTTGAAATAACTCAGGGCTTTATCAAAATTCTTTTTGTTAAAATGAGCATAGCCCAGTTTAAACCGGGTTTCCAATCTTTGATCGGCGGTCAGCTTGTTGATGTCGGTTTTTTCAAGGTACGCTATGGCCTTGGTATAATCCTTATTTTTAAAATAAAAATTGCCTAATTCATAAAAAGCCATCACCGATTTGGGGTGCCCTTCATACCGGTTTACAAATTGGTCGAGCAAAAACTCACCGTCGTTATGGTACAGGCTCATCGCGCAAAAGGCAATGTAGTATCGGGCATCTATGGCCTTTATCGACTCAGGCTCATGATTGATGTATTCTTCAAATGCCGTTCGTGCAGCCGCGTATTGTTGCTTATCGAACAAATCTATCCCCTGGCGGAAATATCTGTCATTATCAATCTGGATCATGGTATTTTGGGCCGGGACACCATACCAGCAGCAAAGCAGGATTAGTATAAAAAGGATTATTTTATCCATAAAAATTAGCCAGAACAATCTTACTAATAACTTTAGAATAACGCAATTATTGTGATTTTCAAGAGACTGTCTTTTTTAGCTTATATTGCCGCGCGAATATTATTTTTCAGTGCAACAACTTAAACACCAGCTCTTTCAAAATCTGCACTTCATTAACCGTGCCAATCTGTACACCTTTGGATTGCAAATCTGCATTTTTGAGGTGATGAATATTATCTATCACCTTGGGCAGGTGATAATTATTCATCGCCAGTTTATACTCTTTGACAAAAAAAGGGTTCACTTTCAAAACTGCAGCCAGGTTTTTATCTGACTTGTCTTTGGTATGATGAGCCATAAGGAGTTTACTGAAAAACGAAAATAACATAGCTATAATTGGCAAAACGGGATTAGCTCTCGGGTTAGCCGCAAAATAATTAATAATCTGATTGGCCTTCAGTACGTTTTTGGTGGTCAGGGCTTTTTGCAATTCAAATACATTGTATTCCCGGCTGATTCCAATGTACTGCTCAACATGGCTTTCCTTTATTTGTTTTGTATCATTCAGGTTAACCAGCATTTTGTCGATTTCATTGCTGATTCTTTTCAGATTGTTACCAACAAACTCCGTTATCATAAAAGTTGCTTTTGGCGCTATTTCATAACCCTTTTCCGACACATAATTGTTGATCCAATCAGGTATTTGATTATCATAAAGCTTTTTGGTACTAACGAGCAACGCGTTTTTGTCTATAAGCTTTGCCAGTGCCTTGCGGTTATCCAGTGCTTTATATTTATAACAAAATACCAGTAAGGTAGACGGCACCGGGTTTTGCAGGTAGGCTTCCAGTAGTTTTACAGCATCCGGTTTATTGAAATCCTGTATCTCCTGTGCTTCTTTGACTAAAACCAGTTGTCTTTCAGCCATCATAGGAAATCTTCTTGCGTTAGTGATGACAGCATTCATAGAGACGTCTTTGCCGTACATGATTATCTGGTTAAAACCCTTTTCATGATCCGGAATGGCATTTTTTTCAATATGATCTGCGATAAGATCTATGTAATAGGGTTCATCTCCCTGCAAAAAATATACAGACGCATACTGGCCCTTCTTCAGGGATTGCAATACCTGGTTAGAAGATTGCGGCATATTTCAATTCGTTGCTAATTTAAACGCTAATATAACCTGATAGATTATTTTCGTTTAAATCATCATGAAATATTTTTGTTTTTTTGGAGAAGTTGTGTTGAATCCGTTCGCTATATCAGCGTTGAACCCCATCTTTTATTTTGATGGAAAATGTTGTTCCTTCGTTTACTTTGCTGAACAAGCTCACCTTGCCATTTAATTTTTCCACAGCATTCTTGAGTATGTAAAGCCCCAGCCCTGAGCCAATTACCTGATCGTTGGCCCTGAAGAACATGTTAAAGACCTCTCCCTGAATGTTTTTTTCAATGCCAATTCCATTGTCTTCCACTTTGATCAGCAAATCATCGTTGAGGTTTCTTTTAATCTCTATATCGACATCGCCCGGTTGACCGGGCTTGGAATATTTGATGGCATTTTCAACCAGGTTTTGTAAAATGGTGGTAATCAAGCCACGGTCACTCACAAAAGGCCTGTCAAGATCAATTTTAAGATTGAATCTGACATTATCGAAGTTGGGCAAATTGGTAAATAAGTTGATGCAACTGTTAATTATACTTTTAAAGTTGATTTTCTCTTTGTTTATGTCTACTTCCTTGATTTTCGTCAGTTGTATGAGCGTTAAAATAATGTCGTTGAGCCTGGTTATCTGCTTATTATACAAGTCAAAATACTCCAGTGCTTTTTCATCTTTGATCTCATTCTCCACGATCTTATACAAACCCAGCAACGACGCGATCGGCCCGCGCAGATCGTGTGAAGCCTTGTAAACAAATGTATCCAGCTCTTTATTTTTATATTTCAAATCCTGCTCAATTTGCTTCTGATCCGAGATGTCACGAATAATGCTGGAATAATATTCCACTTCTCCATCGATGGCTTTATGGGAGATGATTACCTGAGATACGGTAATCAATTCTTTATCATAGCGCTGAATGACATTCTCACCGCTCCATATACCCCTGCTGGCCGCTACCGGAATTGCGTAATCCCTGGTAAGCTTCTGGGAATGCTCCGATTGTAAAATTTTCACAGGAAATCCTGTTACATTGTCTTCAGGACTGAATCCGTAAAAATCCCTGGCGGCCTGGTTCAGATAAATCAAATTCAGATGTTTGTCCAGCATCAGGACGATATCAGACGTGGCTTCAATAATACTTCCGAATCGCTCCTTTTCGGCAATAGCTTTGCGGATCGGGGTGATATCCTGTATGGTTCCAAAATGCCTTAAATGATTACCTTCATGATCTTTCTGTACTTTGATGCTAATGTAAATGTTCCGGATTTCACCCTTGGGCCGGATAATTCTGTATTCTGTAAAATCAAGGTAGTCTTCAACCCTTGATTTCATAGCCCGGTCCATGGCAAGATAATAAGTGTGCAAGTCGTCGGGGTGAATCAGACTTACAAAATCATCGACATTCACCACATTTCCTTCACACACCGTCAAACCTTCACCGAGCATTTTGACAAAATTTTCTCCCACTTTCATCCGGTCAGATGCTACATCCAATTCCCACGTCGATAGATTGGCCAGGGCAAGGGCATCTGACAGTTGCTCTTTACTTCTGCTTAATTCGCCTTCGATTTTATGGATTTCTGTTATATCCTGTATAGTACCATATTGTTTAATTGAGTTACCGTCCTTTTCCACTAAAACCCTGGTGGTTGCATAAAGGTACCTGATTTGACCATCGGGACGGATAATCCTGTATTCGGTGTGATCTATAGAGTTATCCAGCTCATTATTGACGATTCTTTTCCTGGTTTTGTCGAAAACCTTACGATCATCAGGGTGAATCAGTTTTTTGTATTGGTTAATGGAAACCAGGTATTTACCCTGTTCAACAATCCGGAAATCTTCTCCGCCTCCGATGATGTCCACCATGCTTTTGCACACAATGAAGGCATCCTTTTCGAAATCATATTCCCAGGTTGCACAGTTAGCCAGCATCAGGGCCTCATTGAGCTTTTTCTCATTGCTTTGGAAAGTAAATTCCATTTGCTTGGATTCCGTAATATCCCGCCAGATCGAAAACAGCAGATCCTGGTTACCTTTTTTGTATATGGTATTTGAGATTTCCACCCAGCATAAAGCAAACCGGGTAATAAACTGAAAAACTTTGTTTTGGTGAGGATAATTGTTGAGATGGGTAATAAACTCCTGCAAAGTATAGGCATTACCCTTCTGGTCTCTGATGAGTTTAAAGACATCGTCATCAAAAACATCATCATGCGCCTTTAAGCCCAATAACTCCACCCCGGCACGGTTGGTGTCAATCAGCTTATCATGGTCAATGATGAAAATCGCATCTTTGGATTGTTTGAAAAAGAAAGATGCATCTATTAAAAAATCGTTTGTTACAGTTCTAGATTCCATTACAATAACGCCAAAAATAACAATCAATAGAAAAAATAAATTTTCAATTTCAAACGATAGCCAACATGTATGAATAAAGAGTAAAAACGTAAAATTCAGGTTTTTAGTTGATTCTGATAAATCTTTATCTTAAAACCATAAATATCTGATAAGCAAATATATAACGACTTAAATTCAATATTCTTAGCGGAAAGGAAATTTTTCTGTTTGCCACTTTTGAATGTACCTGGTTAGTAAGGATTTGACAATATTTGATCCATGAAAATCGCCTTAATTGAATTTTCAAAAGTTTTTTTTATACTAAATCTATACCATGTTTTACCTGTCTTATGTGCTATACCCCATGTAATAAATTTTGCGGTCTGTGCATCTTTAGTCCAAAAAAATAGCAAAACGGGTAATAGCCGATTTCTGCTGTTTACATTTCGGTAATGTATATATTAAATTTCCGTAATGTAGCCGTCAAAATTTAAATGAACATGCCTAAGAGAAAAGTCCTTATGGACGGCCGAACAGGATTTTAAAGGATTTCTTTATTGAACCTGACTTTCTGATGTCCCTGAAAATATCCATCCATTCATGGAACACCAGATACACAGGGTTAAAAGAATTTACAGGTTTTGTAATGCCATAAACAGGCTGTTCCTCTTCCGGTTGAAAAGTTCCAAACATCCTGTCCCAAATAACCAGTGTGGAACCGTAGTTTTTATCAAGATATTTGTCATTTACCGCATGGTGTACGCGATGGTGTGAGGGGGTGACAAAAATGTATTCTATGGGTTTGGGCAACTTTCTGATAAACTCGGTATGTATCCAAAACTGGTATAAAACCTCTATTTGATGACAAATAAAGAATACTACCGGATGAAAGCCCATTAAAAAAGCGGGGATAAAAAAAATTATTTTGATGTGTTGTGTCCAGCCTAATCTAAAAGAAACAGAAAAGTTGTATTGTTTTGAGGAATGATGTGTTACGTGTGTTGCCCACCAGAAACGTTGTTCATGAGCGATTCTGTGTGCCCAATACCGGCAAAAGTCTATAATTACCAGGCATAGTATGTAGGACCACCATGTGGATGGGATGGTCCACGGCACCAGGTTGTAAAAAAATAAGGCAAAACCAAAGGTAGCCGCTTTTAACAATGCTCCGGCAATAATGTTACCGATTCCGATTGCCGAAGCAGCCAAAAAATCTTTTCCATGATACACCTTCCTTTTCTTGTAATTGCTGATAATCCACTCAATTAATACGAGTGTAAGCATTATGGGGGCCGCGTATGGAATTATCGGAGGCAAGCCAATCTGGTCTAATTGCTCAAGGGTGAGGTATTCTTTCACAGTTTTTGTTTATTAAGTATCGAACGCGAATGAAGATTGCAATATTATTAAATTTTAAACAAATAATTTATCCTGTTTTTGTATTAATAAATTAAAAGTATGAATCACTGAATAAAATATTAACTAATTTCGATGATAATGCATTTAAATTAATAGCTTATGAATACCGGTCAATTGTCCGGTCCACTGATTAGTATCATCATGACCACCAGAAATGGTGTGAGGTTTCTCCAGGCCACATTGGACTCCATTATTGCTCAAAGCTATCGGAATTGGGAGTTACTGGCTGTTAATAATCAGTCGGGTGATCACACCTTGGCCTTGTTAAAAAAATACGCTGATAAGGACGCTAGAATCAAAGTGCACAATAATCCGGGGATAGCAGAAATCATACCTGGCCTGCAATATGGTTTTGTACAAAGCTGTGGCATTTTCATAACCAGGATGGATTCAGATGATCTGATGCCCCCCCATAAGTTGGAAAGTCTGATAACATTGCTGATACAAAAAGGGACCGGACATCTGGCTACCGGCTGCATTAAGCATTTTTCAGATGGTGATGTACAGGGTGGTTTTCGACGGTACGATGCCTGGCTCAACCGGTTGATGGTATCGTCTAATCATTACCGCGAGATTTACAGAGAATGTGTGATCCCTTCGTCATGCTGGTTGGTACACCGGCAGGACTTTTTGAGATGCGGAGGATTTGGCAGCATGGTTTATCCGGAGGATTACGATCTTTGTTTCCGGTTTTATTCCCAGGGAATAAAAATCGTCGCTTGTCACGAAATTCTGCATTTGTGGCGGGAACATCCGGACCGTATTTCAAGAACGGATAGCCGGTATGAAGATCAGTTGTATTACGATTTAAAACTACATTACTTTTTTAAGCTGGATTGGGACAGCCACGCGAAGCTGGTTGTGTGGGGAGCAGGTAAAAAAGGTAAAAAGTTGGCCATAAAACTGCGCAACCTGGGTCTGAATTTCAACTGGATTTGTAATAATTACAAAAAAATCGGACACGCTATTTACAACATACCCGTGTATGGCCCGGAAATATTAGATTCATCCGGTCCATGGCAGATATTAATAGCGGTATCTGCCAGGGAAAAAGAGCATATCGGTAATTTTCTTGACAAAAAGAAAATATGGTACCGCTGGTTTTGCTGAAAGAATAGATGGAAAGGCATTTTACAATTCATTTCTGTATTGAAACGACCAACTTTCCAAGGTTTTCTTCAATATAATCTAACAGTGCAAAAATAAACAGGCAGCCCCCTATCATTTCCATAATTTCCTCCAAAAAGGCTAAAACCCTGTAAGTCCGCGAAGTAAATCCCGTCTGCTCTGCATAACGCCCGGCAAGCATTTCCATGCCTATGGCCCCTAAGACAAAAATCAGCCCGGAAATCAAAAACAAAACTTTTGTCTTTTTTGGTAACCTCCGGAAGAAATTATACAAAATAACCACCAGCATCAGGGTAGCGATTCCATAAGGAATTACCCAGGCAAAATAAAATACTCCCAGTGTTTCGGTATTCAGCATGGATCTGGTAACTCCTGTGAGGTTTTCATGGATACTTATATTTTCATCCAGGGCCAGAAAACAAAATATACCACCCAGCAAATACCAATAAACTTTTTGTTTTCCCTGCCAACCGATCAGAAAAAGGATGACAGATGCTGTCAAAAGTAAAATCGATGAAAAAAAGGTTGGCAAATTCTTTTCGCTGTCAAGGTAAACCATCTGGAATTGTGCCTCACTAATCATATTATTCCGCATCAAAAAATAGCCGGCGATGTTTAACAGCACGATAAACAGCACAAAACCCAACATGGTTTTCAAAATAGTTTTGCTTCTGATATGTATCATTTTCCTAAAAATTAACTATCACAGGTAGTTTAAAGGATTGTGGTTTCAACAGATGAGCGTGGTATCTATAAATATAAGTATTATCATAATGTTAAAAAATTAAAAACAAAATGTTATCTGAATAACGTAAGAAAAGTGAAACAATTTTTCAATGACCCATGTTAATAATGACAGTGGCAGCAGTTTAAAAAAGAAAAAACCTAAAATATCTTAAAGAAGTAGCTCTTGTCAGCATGAAGGTGATACTAACAACATGGCTTGTACTGTTAATGGGTATTAACACTAACAGGGAGAAAACAACATTTGACTGGGAACTCAAGAAAGAAAAAAACGGCGTTCAGATATATGCCAGAAAAGTGCCCGGTTGGGCCTATCAGGAATTAAAAGTCACCATGCAGGTTGAAAGCACGCTATCAGGCCTGATAGCCGCGCTAAAAGATGTACCCGCCTACCCTGAATGGGTCTATATGTGTACCGATGCTTATCTGTATGAAAACAGTACATACGAAGAATACTACTATGCAAAGTTCGATGCACCCTGGCCTGTAAAACACAGGGACCTTATCGTACATTCGGTGCTGAAACAAGATACTACTACTAAAACCGTTATTTTCAAGGGAGAAGGCATTCCGGGGTACAGGCCAAACACGGAAGGTATTATAAGAATACCCAAGTTTGACGGCCGGTATCTTCTCGTTCCAAAGGGTAACAATCTGGTTGACGTCACCTATCTGGTAAAACTTGATCCGGGAGGTCTTTTGCCAGGCTGGTTGGTCAACCTTGTAAGTTACTCAGGCCCCTTTCATAGCTTTGTTAAGCTAAAGGATTTTGTAAAACAGGACAAATACCAAAAAACCAAACTGGCTCACATAGAGGGGATTTAGTGCCAAAATAACCGATAAAGTCCTCGTACTGTCAATTTTCAAATGGATCAGCCAGTGGAACAAACAATATAAAACGGACAAGGTTTAATTAATATATGAAAAAGATAAAAACAACCATTTCGTTAGCTACGATCTTTTTGGTTCTTTACATCATATCCCATCATCTAAGCGTACCGTTGGCTGTTCCGATGATATTGTTTTGTATGTCGCCATTTGTAATGATATGGATGGTACTCAGCATTTTGAAAGACGGAATTCCATCAGATAAAAAGTTTTCAGACGGTTATTTTTATGAGGATTATGATCATGAAAACCAACAATTTATACCCCGCCAAAAAGACTGACCCGGTGCAGGTCAGCTATTCAAACATGGTAATTGCCTGCAAAGCCCGGTTGGCTTCCTCGATTTTTTCCCGATTATTTACTTTTGCGGCAGCTTCCAATACCCCCTGGATCGCCAAAGTTCTTCTGGGTGACCTTTCAAATACCTTCTCGTATTCTTCCAGTGCTTCAGATGGCCTGTTATTCAACAACAAAAAATCCCCATACAATTCATGCGGGGGTTTGACAATTACGGGTGGACCAAAACTGAAAGGCAGTTTATCTTCCAGGGCTATGGCCTCTTTGATCAGCGGCTCAGCCGATTTGTAGGCTCCCTTTTCCATCATCAGGTGCGCTGTCAACTCTTTTTCAAATATGAGGACGGTCAGGCTTTCTTCCACTTTTTTGGCATATTCAGGTGATATAAGCATTATATCTTCCACGGCATCCAGGATCCGGGTCTTTTTTCGTTTATTTTTTAACTTCTTTATCAGTCTTTCGGCTAGGTCGTATTCTCCCTGCTTGATTGCTACCAGGCCTTCGATGTAGTAAGCCGTTGCGAGATACACAGGCTCCAATGATGAAACGTTGAGTTTGCAGGCCGCAACAGGATCATCCCAGTCTCTGGTATGTATAAGATAGGCTGCTCTCATTGCAGTAAAATGCATCCTGGCCCGGTACGAAGTATGGTTTTCAGCATCTTCCCGGATGATCTCCAATTGCTCTCTTGCCTTATCAAAGCGGCCTTGCTGCAGATAACCATAAGCCAGCCACAAAAGCGAATGGTAGGCCCGGTCTTCGTGTTTTAATCCTTCGGTCTGGAAAATTTCCTCTCTTGCCTGCCACGATTTTTCGTTGGATATTATCATTTTGTCCCACATGCCAAAGGCCACGTAAATGTGAGAAGGCATATGGAGGGCATGGGATGATTCCGGGGCAATTTCTGCATATGTTTCAGCCGCTTCAAGCGCTAAATGTGAGTAGCCCGGTTCATCATAGGCATAAATTGTATAAAGTAAAGCGCCCGGATGATGGGGATTTTCTTCCAAAATCTCACTCAGAATTTCACCGGCTTTCAAATAAGTATCGGTGTTTCTGCGACCATGACTGGTTCCCATTAAAGACAAAGCGTAAAAACAGGCTATTTCATGATTGCCTGGATACTTTTTATAAAGTACGCTCATAAAATTGGCATAGGTAACATCCCGCAGGTTTTTCTTTAAATCCCCGAATAAAATATTGGCGGCTCGAATCAGGTCTTTTTCCAAAGGTGTGGCAGCCTTCTTAACGCGTTTTCTGGCATCCGTATCAATGAAGCTAAGTGCGATCAATGCCTCGTCTTTGTCCTGCCTGAACCACAGCGGATAATTGTAGGTCATCGCTTCGCCCCAATAGGCCATCACAAAATCCGGGTCGATATCCTGGGCCGCCCTGAATTCTTCTTCTGCCCGGTTGTAGTCAAAATTGTGTAAAAGCCATACACCTTTAATAAAGTGTTCCTGGGCTTCAGGTTTTCCACTGGTTGGAAAGTCGATGACACTGGGATCGAAAGTGTAAGCACCTGATTTAATACAAATAAAAAGTAAAATAGTTATAAAAATGTTTCGGAAGAAAACATCCTTATTATATAATAGGTTAGTTTTAAACACTGCTTTAAGGGTTAATTTAGGGTTAAAAAAAGATTGTAACCTTGAATTTAAACATTTTTTGTGATAATTGGAAATTAAGGGAGTATTTCTTATCGAGCCGTGTGTTAAACATTTTGACAATTGTGGATTGAACGTATCGTATTGTGTGGCGTTTATGTGGCGGTTATATTGCGTAGGGGGCATTATGGCTTTGAGTACTATTGCGCGCTAGTCATACTATGGCTCAAAGCCATAGTATGACTTCAATGGATCGTATGCTACCGAACGGAGGATGTGACTCCAATTAAAAATTCATCGAATTTGCCCATAAGAGCCGGCATATGGCTTAATTTTAGGAAATAGTAAAATATATTTGTCAAATACCAGACAATTGACAGTATTATAGAGATCTATTTTTCCTTTAAATCGTTAAACTTATATTATGAACAATACATACTATAACCCGGAAGATTTGAAAAAATTCGGAAATGTTTCTGAATTTCAAAAGGAACTCGCTGACAAGTTTTTCAGTTATTATGGAGAAGTTTTTAAAGAAGGGGAATTAAGCGCTAAAGAAAAAGCCTTAATTGCGTTAGCGGTTGCTCACACCATTCAGTGCCCCTATTGCATCGATGCTTACACAGAAGGCTCTATCGAGCATGGAGCCACCGAAGGGCAGATGATGGAGGCAGTGCATGTAGCCACGGCTATAAGAGGAGGAGCATCATTGGTACACGGTGTGCAAATGATGAATAAGGTGAAGGAGATTACTATGTAACACTTATGAAAACACTTAAGGCGACTAACCACCCGATAGCCGACTACTCACATCAGGTAGCGATACTGGAAGAAGGGACGGAGGTTTCGAATATTCCAAAATTCGCGGATAAACTTGAAGCGATAGGTCTTTATCCGCTGAAACCTACAGGATTTGATGTGTTTCAGGTTAACGTAGGTAAAATGTGCAATCAGACCTGCGCACATTGTCATGTGGACGCTGGCCCTGACCGGAAGGAAATCATGACCCGTGAAACCATGCAAACATGCCTGGAAGTCATCCGGGAGCACGATTTTAAAACGGTAGATTTAACCGGTGGGGCCCCTGAAATGAACCCGGATTTCCGTTGGTTTGTGGAAGAAATAAAAAAACTGGGCAGGCATGTGATGGTCCGCTGTAATCTTACCATTATTTTAGCAAATCCCAGGTTTCACGATCTGCCGGAGTTCTTCAAAAAACACAACGTTGAAATCGTTTCATCGCTGCCTTTTTACAACGCGCAAAGAACAGATCGTCAAAGGGGAAATGGCGTCTTTGACAAATCCATCAAAGCCTTACAAATGCTCAATGCAGCAGGGTATGGAAAGGAAGGCTCCGGCCTTGTTCTGAATCTGGTTTACAATCCTTCGGGCGCGTTTCTGCCTGCGTCCCAAACACAGTTAGAGGCCGATTTTAAACAGGCATTAATGAAGGATTACGGGATCGAATTTAACAGTTTATTTGCCATCACTAATTTGCCTATCAGCAGGTTCCTGGATTACCTGATAAAATCAGGGAATTATGAAAGTTATATGGAAAAATTGGTAAATGCATTTAATCCCTCGGCAGCGGCAGGTGTAATGTGCCGGAATACGCTTTCGATCGGGTGGGACGGGTATATTTATGACTGCGATTTCAATCAAATGCTGGATTTAAAGATCGACAGCCCCGGCGCCCACCATATCGGTAATTTTGACAGCCAGGCAATCGGTAAAAGGAAGATAGTTACCGGCAATCACTGCTATGGCTGCACCGCCGGTGCCGGCTCAAGCTGCGGGGGAGTTACCACCTGATTTCCTGCCTTTTTGTAAATACCTGCCATTGTTCAGTGTTATATCGCCGGTGTTTTTCTGTTACAATTGATCGCTGAGCCGGGATGGGAACAAGTGGTTTATAATGTACGAAATACTTATCATCTCTCGAAAAATGATGATAAAGGAATTGTTCTCGTGAAAAACAGTTACGATCTACAAATGAAAAATTCCACCAAAGCGCTAATGCTCCGGCTGACTAGCTTACCATTTTGGAGACGGCCAGTTTGATGTTTTTGTCATCTATCTTAGAGCTGGCGTCCTGTGAACCCAAATTCACATGTACCCGCAGCGCTTTAAGACCGCTGGCCCCCTGCAATTCCTCCAACTCTAGGCGCTCTACTTTTTGCTGCAGATACCCTTTTGATTGAAGATATTCAATGTAATAACCATATTCCCGGGCCTCTTTATTCTGCGCATAAACGATAGCAATCATGCCGGGCTGGGTTAAACGCTCATTGCTATCTTTAATGAGGGCCTTATCAATTCGTTTTTTAACGATCTCATAACGGATGTTATACGCTCCATCCACATCAAATTTCTTTTCATCCTGACGAAATCTGATAGACAAAGGATTGCTTTGTACCAGGATCAGATGTGTTGTTTCCAACGGCATTTTAATTTCTCCCTTAAGGCCGTTTGTAAGCCTGGCCAACTCGCACATTGTTTTTAGTTGCCACAATCTGAGGTTTTTCAGATGCAACTCATGAAATTCCTTGCCCTGAACAATAGAATCACCCACATAAATATTATACTCTACCCCATCCGTTTTATACTTTTCAAAGTAATGAGGGAACATGCCCTGGGCTTTCTCGTCTTCTGCTTCCAGATAGTTAGACACGGCCAGATTTATTTTGGTAAGGCTATCTTCAAATTCCTTTCTTTTCTTATAAAGTGTACCATAGTCGGCATTTAAAGCCGTATTGTAACGGTGCAAAGTATCACCTAAATAAAAACCATTTCTTACAAGGTAGTTAAACACAGGCTCTACATCATTTTTGATAAATTCCAGGATACCTACCTCATCTCCGGAGTTCAGCCCTTTCTTCACTTTTTGAATACGTTGATTTATCCTGAACTTCAATTGGTCCAAAATGGGTAAGGCTTGCTGGAACATAGCCTGATTGACCACTTTTTTTGCAAGATTCAGATGTTCTGCCAAATCGTCTTTAATCGCGTTGTTTCTTTGGGTGGAAGACCCTCTTATATCTGACAACCCAAACAGGGGATATACATTCTCAAAAACAATAGGTTCTGACGCTATCTCCTCTCCTATCAATCTGCTGTCCAAAATCTTGTTGGCAGCATTTTCAAATTTCCACGCTACTGTAGGATGGATGGCTGTATATTCCTCCCTGATAATGGTTTCAATCTGACTTTCCAGTTCATCGAGGCTGCGTTGAGCGGCCAGTGAAAAAAGGGAAACCAGTTGTTTCACTTTGATTAAGGAAAACGAATTGAGATCATTGATCTTGTCTGAGGCCAGCTCCAGTATGCCGATAAATTTTTCATCAAATATCAACGGGGCGATGATCAGGCTCCTGATTTTCTGTTGTTTTATAATCTCTTTAAACCTTTCAGTTCCCTGTATGTACTTTGTATCGCTGACAACAATGGGTTTTCTTTGAGAGCAGACCTGATCATAGGGACTATCGGTATAGTCGCTGCACTCCATGTCTTCAATATTGTGTACAATGCTGTTCCATATTTTTCTGCCTGTTTCAAACTCTCCCTGATTCTCAGCAGAGAAAGAAATCAGGCCCAGTTTCAACCGGTTGATCTCAAAAAGGTCACGCAGATTGGCCTGAAGCTTATTAAAACCCGCCGATGTGATTACCGCAGATCGATCCAATAGCTGATACCGCAATTCAGACATCGCCTCCTGTTCGGTAACGTCCGTAAAATCAAATGAGGCCAGCCCGTGGAATTCAAAATTCTCCGGTGGTATTTTTTCCATCCATAAATTCAGGTCCGTGAAATTATCCATCAAATGATCCAACTCTTCTTCTGACAATGGTTTCAAAGGGCCTTTTTTTACGATTTTGAAAAGCTTATCATTAATAGATAGTTTATAGTATTTTTTGAGTTTGGTTTTTTCATCAATAAAAGTGAATACCATAGGTTTTTGAATTTCCACCGTTCTGTTATAAAACTCCTGGAGAATTCTTTTGTAGGCATTATAGGTTTTGCCCAGGTCCATGGCATGTTTATCACACTGCTCAAACTGATCGAATCTGATTAGCGCATCAAATTTGGGTGTGCTGAATATTGGTTGGGTATCATACGGTTTCGCGGCCGCTGCAATGGTAGTTTCTAACTCCGCAATGGGGAAGAGTGTGGCCATGATAAGGTCCACTGTCTGTTTATATTTTTTGAGAATACTGTAATCTTCAACAGGGTGCAGCAATTCAGGTACCTGTTCCAACGTTTTTACGATGTCTTCCTGCAGGTACAAAAAAGAATGCTTACTTTTTGACAATTGTTCTTTATACCGGGTATACAGTGGCTCAAAACTTAATTTTGTGGCAAACGGAAATTCCAGCAGGCTGAAATTTAAATTTTCAGGATTGCCCAGTAATGATTGCAGATCCCTCGGAACTTGTTGTGCATCACCCATATCTATTAATTTGCTTTTGATAACCTTACCAATTATTTACGAATATAACTTGTAATTGTTCAATTTAATAGTAAATTTTCAATATAATCACCATCACAAAAATCCGGATACCCCTGATGAGCAAGTCTTGGCGAAAAAAAGCCATAAAATGTTTCATTTAAGGCGCTATACAGCCTGTCCCGGAGCATCCGGTGAAGGAAAAAAATTCCGGAACAAAATAATTATTGATTACAGCCGGGTTGCCGTAAGCAAAATTTCTAAAATCCTTTCCCCGGTAAATTACAAAACTTCCGTCTTTGTCTTTGAACCGGCCGGAAAGTAGTATCTGATCATTTTTGTGTGCTTTTGCCAGGTATAGCTGGTGTTTGTATTCCATGTCGGCGGCTATCTTAACAGTTTCTTTGTTCAAATTTGATAAAAATTTTATAAGTTGATAGTTTTCCTCCTCACACCCCTTTTTATAAGGACAAATAAGCCCCCTTTCATGGTCAAGTGCTTTTATCTGGTAAACATAAATCCCGGAGTCAATGATACGGTCTTTATCCAGTACGTTCTGCACATGTAAACGATTAATTTCATTACCCGAAAAAACACCCCCGCCTTGTTCCAGCACGCCAATCAGGGTAAGGTAGCCGTCATTTAAGAGTTGCTGTAGGGTTTCCCGGTGCCTGTTGTATATGTCATTCTCCCGGGTGTTGTTAAGGATAAGTTCCGGGTTGCTTTTACTGATGACCAGTAAAAAGTGTTTAGGGCCGGTTTGCGCTTGGAGATGTATCACCGGCATTAATAAAAACAGCAGCAGCAGGTGGTGGTAGCCGGCTTTGGCCGGTATTTTTGTCGCAAGATAACCCATGAATTTCAATATTTTTTTGTCGGTTACAGGCTAATATAGTGATAGAATTCAGGAATTAAAAGTGTTTGCGGATATCTGAATCTTGGCAAAATACCATTCAATATTGGAGGATAACAAAATATGGTGGCCTTTGGTAAACAAATTTCTTTTGTCCACCTGCGTAATATTTCCATTTGATTTCAGCCATAAGGCTTTGCAGAAGGCTGTAAATTTGAAATTATGAAACCTAGCATAATATATATTCTTTTTTCACTATCTGTTTCTGTGGCTGCCCAAAACACAGAAAAGGAATACGAACTGGTTAAACTGGATAGAAAAGTAAATTCGAGGTATCATGATACAGCGCCGGTGATTTCACCGGATGGGCAAACACTGTATTTTTTCATCGCCAATCACCCTGAAAATACTTTTGGCACCGACAACAGCCAGGACATTTGGTTTTGCGAAAAAGACGGCAGTGGTCAATGGACCCAAGCCAGGCGGATGGAAGCCCCTTTTAATAAAAACAGGTTCAACCAGGTAATGAGCATTTCCAAGGATGGTAACCGGTTGTTGATCAGGGGAGGAAATGGGAAAACCAAAAAGGGGTTTTCTATTGTAAAGAGGGTGAACGGTCAGTGGCAAAAGCCAATCCCATTACAGGTAAAGGATTATAATAAAATGAATATCGGCCGGTTTTCAGGTGGTTTTCTGTCGTATGACGGAAACGTATTGGTCATGTACTTTAGCCAAAGTGAACGGGCTAAATACAGTGATCTTTATGTCAGCTTTAAAAAAGAGGGGTATACATTTAGCAAACCGCAGCCGCTGCCATCCAATATAAACACCCGGTTAGATGAATTCGGCCCTTACCTGACCACCGATGATAAAACGATGTACTTTGCCAGTAACAGGGGGGGAGGATTCGGCAGTATGGACATATATAAAACTGCTCGTCTTGACAATAGTTGGCTCAAATGGTCCGATCCTGTTAACATAGGCGAACCGATTAATACCAGTGGGTTTGACGCTTACTATTCTGTCGACTCTACCGGTAACCACGGGTTTACCACCAGAACCTATATCACAGCAGACGGTGGAAGTATGGACATCCTGGGAGTGGTTCCAAAACCCAAGCCGGTTGTAAAAACATTTGTATCGGGTTTTGTTTATAACGAAAAAACAAAGGAGCCCATTGAAGCAAATATCGAATACAGACTGGACGAGGGGCCTGCCAAATTCATAACGGCCAGTCCGGAAGATGGATTCTATGAATTTGAGGTAGCTGAAGGTGGAAAGTATACCTTCGATATTACCACTACCGGCTTTATAAATGCTTCGGAAAGCCTCATTGCCTTCAAGGCCGAAAAGGACACCACCATAGAAAAAAACTTTTATCTCAAACCACTTGAAGTAGGTTTGAAGGTAAGACTTGATAAAATTTATTTTGATTTTGACAAAACTACTTTAAGAAAAGAGTCATTTGATCAGTTGGATATGGTCGCAAAACTGATGGAGCAAAATCCAGGGTTAAAAATCGAAATAGCCGGACATACTGACAACAAGGGGTCTGATGTATACAACAAAAAACTGTCACAGGGAAGAGCAGAGGCGGTAAGAAGTTACCTGATCGGCAAATGGATATCAGGAAAACGTATCCTTGCCAACGGCTATGGTGAAAGCGCACCGGAAACCGGTAATGATACGGACGAGGGAAGACAAATAAACCGCAGGGTGGAGTTTAAAGTTTTAGAGAATTAGTTTTTTTGCATTTTGGCGGCATTTTTTAATATGAATTTAAAAATGCTGCCTTTTCCTTCCTCGCTTTCAACCCAGATTTTACCACCGTTTTCTTCAATGAACTCACGGCATAACAGCAATCCGAGCCCCGAGCCGTCTTCTTTAGAGGTGCCTAACTTTGAATAATGATAATCATTGCTGAAGAGCTTCCCTGCAATATCTTCAGGAATACCTACCCCATTATCTGCCACAGAGATTTCGACATGATCGGCCTGGCTTCTGGCATCGACTATAACCTTTCCGTTGTCAGGGGTGAATTTTATGGCATTATTAATTAAATTCCTTAAGATAAGTTTGGCCATATCCAAATCAGCCAGGATCCTGGTATCTTTTTCTACTTTGTTCACCAGTGTTATGTGTTTTTTGCTAGCTTCCGGCCCCAACAGATCGATGTTTTCTTTCACTACTTCATTCAGAAAAATCGGGACCTGGTTGGATTTAATACCCTGCATTTGTGTTTTCGCCCAGTTGAGGAGGTTATCCAGGAGACTTTTCAGCCTTCCCAAATCTCCTTGCAGGTTTTCACACAACATGGCGATTTCCTCTTTTGTCATACTTTCGGACCTCATGAGTTCCAGAATTCCGGAAAAGGAATTAATCGGGCCACGCAGATCATGTGAAACAATGGAGAACAGCTTATCTTTGATGGTATTCAGGTGCTTCAACGCTTCCTTCTGTCCGGTTATTTCCAGATTCTGTCTTTGAATATCTCTCGTATGTATTTCTATAAGCTCCTGCAGTTCCTGGTTTTTATTTTTAAGCTGGCGGGTTCTCAAATAATAAATCGAAAAAGCAATCAGGAAAAGCACGGTCAGTACCAATACGGGAAACCATCTGGTCTGATAAAAGAAGGCCTTTTTGACAAATTGTATACTGGTGCCTTCCTCATTCCAAATTCCGTCATTGTTGGCGGCTTTTATCTTGAAAGTATAGTCGCCGGGTGGCAGGTTTGTATAATAGGCTACCCTTCTGTTACCTGCATCTACCCAGTCATTATCAAAACCTTCGAGTTTGTAATGGAAAAGTACCTCATCAGGTGCATACAGACTAAGTCCCGTATAATGTATTTCAAGGCTTTCCGAACCGGCAGGCAGGGTAATATCCCCCGTTCCGGAAAGCTGCCGGTGATTTAACCTGATATCTGTGATCAGAACAGGTGGTTTGACCGTATTGATTGGAATTTCATCAGGATCGATAATGGTTAGCCCCTTAAAGGTTGGCACCAGTATCTCCCCGTTTTTACCTAAATCGCCAATGGAAGCACCGGTTACCACACTACTGCGCATACCTTCTGAGTGATCATAGGTTATCGTCTCTTCAATTTCACTGATCTTTCCGCTAGCGATATCATCCAGGATCTGATAATCAATTTGCTGTATACCTTTGTTGGTCATAAGCCAGCAACGATTGCCGGAATCTATAATTATCTGGAACACCGAATTGCTGTATAACCCTTGTCTGAAGGTGATGGATTTGAAAGCAGTGCCATCATACCGGCTGATGCCTCCGTTTGTTCCGATCCACAATTGTCCATCCTTATGTTCAATTATTTGAAAAACCACATTGGAGGCTAACCCATGTTTTTCATTATAACTCCTGAACTTCCCATTTTCCAACCGGTGGATTCCCCCACCATCCGTGCCCACCCATAGCCTTTGTTTACTGTCTTCAAAAATTGACATGATAAATTCATTTTTCAGCCCCGCCTCCTTTCCGTATTGAACAAATTTTCCATCTTTAAACCGGTTCAATCCTTTGCCGGTACCAATCCAAATATTACCATTGGCATCCTCTTCAATAACCCTCAGCTTATTGTTGCTTAATCCGTTTTTTTGATAATATCGTCTTACAACCCGTCCATTTTTAAAAAGTACCAGTCCATCATAGGTACAAATCCACAAGTTGCCTTTACTATCCCGCAATATGTCCCGTACCCGGTTTTTCTGATAGCCCCGGCCAAGTGAGTAGGATGTAATTTCTTCATTTTCAAGTTTTGAGAGGCCATAGTCGGTACCTATCCAGATAACCTCATTTTCATGGTAGGCAATGTTGATTATTTCATTGGACAACCCTTCAAGAACCCCGTAGTTTTTGAATTTTCCGTCTTTCAGGCGGCTTATACCTCTCCTGTAATTACCATCCATAAGCTTCCTTCATTGTCAAAAGCGAGGCTTTGTACGTTGTTGTCCACCAGTCCTGTGGTTTGATCCAGAATCTCAATCTGGTCCCTAAAGGATTTTATAAGGCCGATGTCTGAAGCGATCCATAATGCACCAAATAGATCTTCAATCATATCGTTCACAAAAAAACCCAGGTTTTTATCGGTAATCCCGGGCTTTGAAAATGTACCGTTACTGTAAAGGTTAACCCCCAGGGTGGTACCGATCCAGATATTTCCTTCTGAATCTTCCAGCAAGCTTCTGACGGAATTATTGTCCAACCCTGAGCTACGGTCAAAATATGTGAGCTTTTCTCCGGAAAGCATAAATAACCCCTCCCCCAGGGTACCGATCCAGATGTTATTTTTACTATCGATCATCAGTGATAGTATGGCACTGTTGGAAAGTGACCGAAGCCTCGGATCAGATGTAAAGCTCCCATCTTTAAACTTCATCACACCATTTCTGGTCGCGAGCCACAAAAAACCCTCCTTGTCGAGATCGATATCGGTGATGATATTACTTTGCTGCAGGGTGTCATCCTGAAATAAAATAAAATCATTGTTTTGCATTTTGATCAGTCCCCCGCCATTAGTGCCAATCCATAAAACATGGTTTTCGTCCTCATACAGGCTTAAAACCCCGTTCCTTTTGAAAGCCGGATGGTTTTTCTCATTAAACATCTGAAAATTGACACCATCGAACTTTACCAAACCATCAAAAGTGGCAAACCACATATAACCGTCAGAAGACAGCAGGTTGTCCAGGACTGTGTTACTGGGCATTCCTTTATCCAGGTCCCAATAATCATGATTGTACTGCGTAAGCACCTTGTCAGGGCTTAATCCTGGTGTTTTATCCTGGGCTTTCAGTACGTGGAACATGAATAGCAAAAGGAATGCAAAGGATAAATGTCCTGATAAAATTAAGCGCATTTTATAAAGCAATCTGTGAATAAGCCTGGGTTCTGCCCCATTGATTTACATTAATTTAACCATTTTTTTTGATCTTTGAAAAAAGGCTAAATTTGTGATACAACCAGCTATTTTCCGCAATTCTAAATTCAAAGTTAATCAAAAAAAAATCATTTCTTCGATCACCTGTTTATGTTAGACGAACAAATCATATGATTCGATGATCTAATCTATAACTTTTCAAAGAAGCACTTGTCGGTATCATCCAAGGTGAAAACCTTTGGTTAGTGGCCATTCATTCCTCCGGCATTAAGACAATCTTTACCTTGTTTTCTCCTGAAAGATATTTGTTTGCGTCCTGCTTGATTTGTCCAGGGGTTAAATTGTCTACCATTAATTTAAAAGCTTGGCTGACAGGGATTGAATTTATGAATTATTTCCCATTGCCTTCCATGATGTCGCCAAAGGTCTATGGTGTTCAGCACAAAACTGGCTTTAAAGTCGCTGTTTTCCTAGCGTTTCCAGGCAGCGTCAAAGTTTCGTTTGGAAAATATACAAAATAAATGTTGAAACTGCGTTAGACAGGGGTCAGGGGAGAGGAGTCAGGGGTCAGGTTGACTCCTCTCCCCTGATCCCTCTACAAAATATCTGTCGAATTAACTTCGGAATCCACGCAACTTTGTATATTGCTATCTTAACATAGAAGCAAACATTTATGAAAATAGTAGTACTGGACGGCCATACCTTGAATCCCGGGGATTTGGACTGGTCACCGTTACAGCGTCTGGGGGAGACCAAAATTTTTCGCAGGAGCACAAGGGAGGAGATTTTAGAGAGAAGCGCGGATGCCGATATAGTGCTAAGTAACAAGGCCGTTTTGGACAGGCCGGTTTTGGAAAAGCTGCAAAACCTGAAATTAATTGCTGTCACGGCTACCGGCTTTAACAATATCGATGTTACCGCCGCCAGCGAACTGGGAATTTTGGTCTGTAATGCCAGCAAATACGGCTCGGCATCGGTGGCCCAACATACTTTTGCTTTAATTTTGGAATTGACCAATCAATGCGGGTTGCATAGCAACAGTGTGAAAAACGGGGCATGGTCGCAATCTAAAGATTGGAGTTATCATTTACGCCCTATGGTTGGGTTGGCAGGAAAAACATTAGGCATCGTGGGTTTTGGCAACATCGGTCAGCAGGTAGCCGGCATCGCCCAGGGATTTGGCATGAAAGTGCTCGCCAATCACAAACATCCGGAAAGAGACCAACGGCCAGGCGTGGCCTTCGTATCCCTGGATGAGCTGTTGACAAAAAGTGATATCGTAAGCCTGCACTGTCCCCTTACAAATGAAAACAAAGGATTTATCAACGCACAAAACCTTGCCCTTATGAAACCTTCAGCCTTTCTGATCAACACCAGCCGGGGCCCATTGATCAACGAAAGCGACCTGAAGGAAGCGCTTGTTTCCGAAAAAATCAAAGGCGCCGGCCTCGACGTCCTCAGCCAGGAACCTCCCCTCCCCAACCACCCCTTGACCGCTATCAAAAACTGCCTCATCACCCCCCACCACGCCTGGGCCACCAAAGAATCCAGACAACGCCTGATGGATATCGTAGTAAATAATATAAAATCATTCATCCACGGCACCCCCCAAAACCTCGTAACCCGAAGGTTGTAGGTTTGAGTTCTATCTCCTATATAATGATAATCAGTAAGTCACAATAAAGTGGCTGCCTTTTTTTGTTGGCTGGGAGGAGATGGTTAAACATTTGAGTGGGCTTAACCCTTAAATTACGCTTTCAACTTTCTTTAATCTTCTAAATAATTCGATAAACAAGCGGTTTCTCTTTTATTTTCATTTTGTTTTAATTCCCATTTTTTGTGATTTGTTTCTTAGCACTTCATCCGAGTCAACCATGAAATGAATAGCACTACTCAGTTTGTTTATTCAAAAGCAATGATGTGGATTTGGCAACGATCAGGAAGTTATTAGTTCACTTCAGTATAGCTAGCATCCATATTTGTGCGAAAGTGGCTAGCTTAAAGCTGGACTAGATGTGTTATCAATGTTATTGTCCGGAAGCAACTCTCAGTTGAAATGGCTATCACTGATATTGATAATGACAAACCGAATTATTACTTTTGCATAATTAAATTAGTGCTTCATGCAAGAAAGGATTATTAAAAAATCAGGCCAGTACATTGTTGATGTCAATGTAATCACCTTTCAGGGAGAAAGCCAAATAGTTGCCTATTCTCCAGCTTTACAGATTTCTTCATACGGAGAGACCAAACAAGATGCTGAAAATGCCCTAGGTGAAAACATTGCTATATTCATGGATTACGCCACCAGCAAAAATACCTTGATTGAAGATTTATTGAACCTTGGATGGACGATTAAAAAAAAGCCAGACTTTCTGTTCATCCCACCTCCTTACAGTACGGAAGATATAGTAGTGGATATTGCCACGGATACATATGAGATGTTTGAGCATCATTTTGCTATCCCTGCCTAAATATGGGCAAATTAACATCCATCAAAATAACCACATTCCGCAAATTCCCGGAACAGGTAGGTTGTAAATTCTATCGCGTCCGGGCTTCCCATGAAATTTGGGGAAGAAAAGATTTAACAAGGCCGATCACATTCCGCAATACCAAAAAGGAGATCGAGCCTTTCCATATACGAACTAGTCTTAAAACCTTGGGAATTTCAGTCGACCAATTTTTACAAATCATCAAAGAACTGTAATCATTTTCCGATAGATGGTAGTTTTGACTTTTAGATATGTTTCAAATAAGCTCAGCGAGCATATCTGGTTTTACTAGTACTAGAGATAGCTTCTCTGCATTGAAATTGTCGAATAACTAAGTTTGCTCATTGAGCTTTGTTTGTTAACGGTTGATTTTTCCCGGTTGTCTTTAACGAAGAAACTCCAAATCCTGAGAAAGTTTGAGAGCCGGAATCAAAAAGGTCATAAATAATGTTAATGCAATACCTCTCTTCTAATGAGTACCTGATCCTTTCTGTTTGTTTATTTGGTTTCCCTGAAATCATCAAGCTTGGCGCCAAGTGAATTGGTCTTTTGGCTCTGGAATTGTTGGTTATTATATCTTTTCTGATCTCATTTACTACACCGATGAAATTAAAAATTAGTTCTGGAAATGGATTAAAATGTTTCACCTCGAAGAAGGTTATTGTATTCTTATTTTCTACGTATGAAAACCTTCTTTTCGTTTCATAATATTCAGTCGTGGTTTTCGAGGTTCCTTCCTTAATAACTACTATATCTGGATTTGTAAAAATTTCAGAGTCAAATGATGATTGAACTGCAAGATTATGTTGAATTTCGAACTTGTATTCATGCTTACCTACTTTCTTAATAGCTGAGAAATAGGAGTATTTAGAGTGAATTCCTGCTGGTGAACATTTATAATGTATTTCGCTTCTCTTAATCTAGAATCAAATTCATTATAGAGCTGATTTGCAAGTTTGTAAGGCAAATCATATGTGAAGATGCTTATAATTGGAGTCTTTCGATCCATTTGTCATATTTTGCTGCCAACATATAAAAAGTGCCTTGCAAATGCTTACAAACGTTTACGAATGGGTAATACCCCTAATAATAGTCAAATGATTATTTGTTTCATAGAAAAAATTTCTGAATAATTCATCTGCAGAAGAGTAAAACAGGACAAATCTGTACAAAATTATAACTGCACATTTAATCCATTTGATAAATGGGCGGAGGCCATGGAGGAAAACAAAAAGTTATATGAGGCACTCCTTGAAAGCGGGCGGAAGAGGATAGCCTTGTTAGAAAAGCTATTGGAGGAGAAGAGGTAATCCATATTACCGGTTATAAGGTGAGCCATCACCCAAATTTCCAGGTGTTTTCTTTGTGTTATGAAAATAAAAGAAAAACGCAAAGAAATGTTCGTCCATATCAAAGCTTGGGAGGAAAGTGGCAAAGCAGGGATGAATTTTGCCGATCCCCGGGGTTAAATGGTCTGTTAATTCTTAAATGCAACTAAGTTGCATTTAAGAATTTTTTATATAAATTTGCTCCTGCATTTTACGGTTACTTTGCGGGAGTTTATACTTTTTTTAAAAAAAGAATTAACACATTAAAACTTAGGAACGCTGAATCAACACACAACGGTACAAGCATCAGCTATTGGCCAGTTTCCGATACGAGCCTCTTTGAACGAGCAAAAATCGCAGCAAAGCAGGAAAAACACAGGATACCTGGTGATGGTACTAACAAAACTTCAACGTATTGAAAATACACGATCATATGGAGATAGACAAAGAATTGATGGAGAGGAACCATCATGAACACAATGGCGATCATCATGTAATGACATCGGTAGATACCCCTTTGAGGAAAGATGCCTTTGTGAAAACGGATGAGGAGAAAATGGCCAATATCGAAAAGCTGTTTGGGGGCATTATGGAAGAGCTGGGGCTTGACCTGAGCGATGATAGTCTCAAAGGAACACCTTATCGTGTGGCTAAAATGTATGTAAAGGAGCTTTTTCAGGGGCTTGACCCTAAAAATAAGCCTTCTCTGTCTGTATTTGATAATAAATATCAGTACAATAAGATGCTAGTAGAAAAAGATATCACTTTTTCTTCGGCTTGTGAGCATCATTTTCTGCCTATCGTCGGAAAGGCTCATATTGGTTATATCTCTTCGGGCAAAGTGATAGGCTTATCCAAGCTCAACCGAATCGTAGCGTACTATGGCAGAAGGCCGCAAGTACAGGAGCGGATGACACTACAAATATTAAACGAGCTCAAAAATGCACTGCAAACGGAGGATATCATTGTTGTCATAGAAGCTGAGCACCTGTGCGTATCCACTCGCGGTGTGAATGATAAGACCAGCCGAACCACCACCCTGGAATACGTAGGAAAATTTACCGAGACGCAACTGAGGAATGAGTTTTACCAACTGATTTAAAGTTCAAAGTCATGAGCAGGCAAAGGGCAGAAGAAATCTTGAAGCAGCATGCAAAACGTGCTACCGAAAAGCGGGTGGCGCTATTGGAAATACTGATGGATAGCTCTAAAGCGTTCACACTATCAAAGATAGAAGAGCGGCTCACCATTCCCATAGACCGGGTTACCATCTACCGTACGCTTCATTGTTATGAAATGATGGGTTTGGTGACAAAAATGGTCGATCACAAGGGCATCTGCATATACATGTACAACCATGAAGCCCACAGCAATAGCCACGTGCACCCCCATTTACGCTGCAAAGCATGTGAAAAGGTGGTCTGCCTACCTTGTTTGCCCAGTGAATATATGAACCAGCTCGTAAAACATGAGATAAAGGAGATGTATTTTCTTATGGATGGGATATGTTCAAACTGTTTACCCACTTAAGTCAATGTATGATGAATGATAAGGAACAAAAAACAAAATCCATGGGGATGTCAGGCGTAGAAGACTTGGTCAAGGCAGCATACCCCTATGCCGATATATGAGGCAATTAAGAAACTTACCATCATGACACCAAATTCAACCATAGGATTATTGAATTTCCGTAATTCTGCTAATGGCGCCAAACTGAGTATAAAAGGGCGTATAGCACAATGCACGGCGCAGAAAAAAGAGAGGCAGAATCCCACGAAGTCCAAATTTTTACTAACAAACCGATATTTCATATAAATATGTTTAGCGCAACAATATTGCAAAATTATCAACGTATTATTTAAATGCAACAATGTTGCATTATTTATCTCTTATTGATAATTTTGAGTCAAAGATTGAAAGTATGTTAACGACGCGATCATTGTGTTTTGCTTATGATAATCGAACAAGATTCCAATTTCCGGATATAGATCTGGATTCCGGACAGCAATTGCTAATATTAGGTAAGTCAGGCGTTGGTAAAACTACCTTGCTGCATTTAATAGCCGGCTTGATTCGTCCGGAATCAGGTAGTATAACACTTACCGGTATAGTCATTAACAGTCTATCCAATAAAAAACTCGATAAGTTTCGTGGAAATCAAATCGGATTAATATTCCAACGGCCATATTTTGTTAAAACCCTTTCGTTACAAGAAAATTTGGCTCTGGTACAATACTTAGCAGGAGCAAAAGCAAATAAAGAGCGCATTATGGAAGTACTCGATTGCTTGGGGATTGCGCACAAATTTTCTGAAAGACCTAATTACATGAGCCAGGGAGAGCAACAAAGGGCGGCGATAGCACTAGCCATGGTGAACCACCCAAAGCTAATACTGGCGGACGAACCCACAAGTAGCCTGGATGATCAAAACTGTGAAAAAGTAGCAAATTTACTGATGAAGCATGCTGAAATCACGGGGGCACAGCTTATCATCATTACCCATGATCAACGATTAAAAGCACAGTTTCAAAACACTCTTACCCTATGAACATTTTCAGGTTAAGCTTCCGAAACATGTCCAGCCGTCCACTCAGTACTACCTTAAGCCTAGTACTCCTGATTTTGGGTGTGGGCATGATCGCTTTACTTTTGCAAGTCAACCGCCACATTCAACAACAGATGGAAAACAACATACGGGGCATCGATATGGTAGTCGGGGCTAAAGGAAGCCCCTTGCAGCTCATTCTCTCGGCTGTGTACCACATTGATGCCCCTACCGGCAACATTTCGTTGCATGAGGCTGAACAACTCCAAAACAATCGGCTGGTGGCTGCAGTTATCCCACTTTCTTACGGGGACAGTTACGAAGGTTACCGGATTGTAGGCACTAATCATCAATACCCGAAATTGTATGGAGCATCGGTGGACAATGGTCGGCTGTGGCATGCCCCCTTTGAGGTGACCATTGGTGCCACGGTAGCCAAAAACCTGAATTTAAAAATTGGTGACAGTTTCGCCGGTACGCATGGGCTGGCCGAAGGGGGCGAAGCCCATGAAGAACATGCCTACAAGATAGTGGGGAAATTGGAATATACTAATTCCGTACTGGATCAACTCATTCTAACGGCAACCGAAAGCGTTTGGGAGGTTCACCTTCACGAAGAGGAGACAGAAACCCCAACCAGGAACGAAAACCATGGGCATGAAGAAGGTCATATGGAAGCAAATCATGAAACAGGCGAACACGAAACAGAACAGGAAATCACCGCTATGCTGGTGAAATTCAGAAACCCGATGGGCATGGTACAGGTTCCAAGGATGGTCAATGAAAGCACCAACATGCAGGCAGCAGTACCTATTTACGAGATCAATCGCCTGTTCAGCCTTATGGGTGTAGGTGTGGATACGATCAGCGCCATTGCACTGGTGATCATGGCTGTATCCGGACTGAGCGTTTTCATAAGCCTTTACAATGCGCTGAAAGACAGGCAGTATGAAATGGCCCTGATGCGTACCTACGGGGCTACCCGCTGGCAGCTTGTAGCATTGGTGCTGCAGGAAGGCTTGTTGCTGACGCTGACCGGTTTTCTGTTGGGTATCCTTTTCAGCCGCATCGGATTGTGGCTAATATCCGGTCTGATGGAGGCTGGTTATCATTATACATTTATCGGATGGACATGGCTGCAGGAAGAATGGTGGCTGCTGGCTACCGCCTTAGCCATTGGGCTGCTGGCATCCCTGCTCCCGGCTATCCGGGCATTTCATATCAACATTTCCAAAACATTGGCCAATGCTTAGATTGACAATTATATTCTTGCTTTTTACCTCTGCTCCGGGATTTTCGCAAACCAAGATCACCTGGGAGACGCTCAGCGATGTGAGTTTCACCAGAAAATACTTTGAAGAGGTGGACGAATTCCTGTTTTATCCGCACTTCGGTTCATCGGTAAAAGGACTAGAGGGTAAAGAAGTGTACCTGAAAGGCTATATGCTGGCTATTGAACCAGAAGAAGATATTTACATTCTTTCCCGTTTTCCCTTTGCTTCTTGCTTTTTTTGCGGCAATAGCGGTCCGGAATCTATCGTAGAGTTGAAGCTTAAGCCAGATCATCCCCGGTTCAGGATGGACCAGGTGGTGACCATCAAAGGCAATTTGAAATTAAATCAGGATGACATTAACCATTGTAATTATATCCTGGAGGATGCAGAGATATATGATCAATGAAACATGCCGTAAATAGTTAATCATATTCAATCAATAAGTACATAAAAATGATACCGACAAGTCCTTTCATATTGGCCAGTTGTCCTGAAATTCATTAACTGACCCCATCTCTATGATTTCATACCTACCAAAACCTCCCTCCTCTCCAATATTCCACCATATCACCCATTCCCCCTCCCAAACCAAACCACCCACCCAAATTGTCAATTGTCCATTTTCAATTGTCAATTACAAAACATAATTCCACCACCACTTACCTCATCACTTCCCCCCTAACCTTTAATTATTCATTAATTCCCCCCAAAATCATTTTCAAATTTAATCTTTTGAGGTATCTTCAAACTGGCAAACCAAAATTACCAAAACGCTTGATTTACATGCCCAAAATAAATGACATCACCTCATTCACAGTGATTACTGCAGCCATATTTACAGTTGTGGTAGTGAGGTATTTTATAGCCGCTGGTGTATTTCATTTACTCTTTTATACCAGTAAGTCAAGCAAATGGAATAGCCGGAAGGTCAATCAACAAGCTTATAAAAAGGGGCAATTTCAAAAAGAAATTAAATGGTCAATTGTTTCTTCCCTGATTTTTGCTGTAGCGGGTACACTAACCGTGTGGCTGTGGCAGCAAGGGAAAACACAAATTTATGAAGAGCTGGGCTGGCTGGATATCATATATATACCGGTGAGTCTGGGGGTGGCTATGTTTTTGCATGAAACCTATTATTATTGGGTGCATAAGGCTATGCATCATCCGGGGGTTTTCAGATATGTGCATAAAGTTCATCACGAAAGCCTCATTTCCTCGCCTTGGACAGCCTTTTCATTCCATCCCCTGGAGGCTTTGCTGGAAGCTGTAATATTACCGTTGATACTGATTGTGATCCCCATGCATCCGCTTGCCATTCTCCTTCACCTGATTGTGATGACCCTATCCAGTGTGATAAATCACCTGGACATAGAGATTTATCCTAAAAACTTTGAAAACCACTGGCTGGGAAAATGGATTATCGGCGCGACGCATCACAGTCTGCACCATAAAGACTTCAAAACAAATTACGGATTATACTTTACCTTTTGGGATAAATGGATGGCCACTGAAAATGGAAATTTCAATAAAGTATTCAAGGAAAAATCGCGGTAAAAAATTTTTTCTGCTGGTGGATAAACCTCCTTTATTGTCTTTTTCAAGGCCTGTAAACAAAAAATATTTCTTGCTATTAAATATTTAAAAATCGTTTTAAAAGCGGCAAACAGGGCACTTTTTCAGTTGAAACAAACGGCCCGCCCGAACCGTAAATCCTGCTATAGCTGAATTTTGGCATAGCATTTGGACAAGTGACTATCGAAAATTAAAAAGTAAATTATCTACTCTAAAATAGAAAAATCATGTTACGCAATATATCTACCTTACTGCTACTGGCCGCATTTACCTTTGCCTGTAATGACGAGGGGCCTATCGGGCCGGAAGGGCCGAGGGGACCACAAGGAGAACCGGGAATTAATGGTGAAGAGGCCTATACCTTTGAATGGGAGGCAACTTTCCAAGGTCCCGATTACAAGGTGTTTTTGTCTTTTCCGGATGATTTTAATATGAGGATTTCAGACGTTGTACTGGTCTATGCGCTATGGGATGTAGAAAATGTTAACGGAGAAGATCTTGAAGTCTGGAGGCAATTGCCTCAGACGATTGTAGATGCCAATGGTATATTGCAATACAACTTTGATTTTACCATTTCTGATGTTTCTGTCTTTCTGGAAGCTGACTATTCGCCATCTATTTTAGGGCCGGAATTCACCGATGACTGGCTTCTCAGGGCAGTAGTGGTACGGGCACAATTTGAGGAAAATGGCCGGATTGCCAGTGATTACTCTGATTACAATGCCGTAATGGAAAGGTTTGGGTTGAAAGTAGCCCCGGTTGGAGACCAATACAAAAATATTGCGAGACCTTCAGTAGAAGAATAATATCTTAGTCCCTATTAAATCACTGTGAAAAAGGGTGTCCAGAAGGCATCCTTTTTTTATTTGTTCCGGTATTTTGAGGGGAAACGTTTTTCGTGATTATATAATTTTAAAGTGATCTCATTCCTGGAAATTTATGGGATGGGATGGTACGGGTAATTTTGATGTTTTTCATTTTGTTGGCTGAGGGAGGCTTTATGCGGTGTAGTTGGTTATGGGCAGGTTGGGGTGATGGAAGGTTGGAGTGGTTAAAAATCAAGATGTGGAGACACAAAGGGTGACAAAGACTGTTTTATTTGATTTCGTGATAATTGTTGCTGTCCTGCCGGAGGGAGTTTTTGATGGATAACAGTATTAAGCCGAGAATGATGGTGCTCATGATAATTAAACAGGCATTAACCAAATTAGCACCCAATGAACTGGCCCAACCCAGGATCGCCTTGTGAGATATAAATTTTGAATATAATATATATATGCCAAAACTTACCAGGAATAGAAAAATTAACAAGAAGAATTTCATGAGAAAAAACAGAATTTCCTCTGAATACTCAATCATGGATTTAAGGCCATGAATGACCAGGCTTTTGTAACTCATTTTGGACTTGCCATCTATCCTTTTTTGCCTTTGGAAGAAAATCTGCTGTATATCAAATTTCTGTTTGGATAAAAAAGCGGCATAATGAAAGTATTTTTGAGTATATAAGCTATTCAATACCTTGGGGCTGATCAGGGAATAGTTGCCAAAAGTAAAGTTCCTGCCGATGATTGTTTTGAAAAGTATCTTGTAAAAGAAATATCCCAGCTTAAATTTTAGTCCTTCATGCCTCTTTCCACGGGCAACAAAAACAATATCGAAGTCTTTCATTTTTATAAGCTCAATAATGGCATTGGGATCATCTTCACCATCGGAGTCCATAACCACAATGCCACTGACATTGTCTACAATCCTTTGAGCATATATCAACCCCTGCCGGATTGCCTCTTGATGCCCCGAGTTGCAATTCAAGCGGATCACTTTTAATTGAAAATCTGCAGAGGCAAATTTGAACTTTCTGAGGATTTCGGGGGTTGAATCGGTCGATGCATCATCAACCATAACCACCGTAAAAAACCGCTCTGTCGAGGATAGTTTGTTTTCCAGCGTTTCAAGAAAAGTTGCAATGACCTTTTCTTCATTAAAACACGGTGATATTATAATGTATTTTTCCTTCATAGTCCAGTCAGAGCCTGCGATAGGATCTATGTAAATGGCTTTTAATTCAGATGAAGAGGTTCAGGTTTTACAGGTTGAATATAAGTAAAAAAGGCAACAAGTTTAAATTAAAAATGGATAGCCTGTTCAAAAACTTTCCGTCCACCGGAGAATAGATACGCGCATCACATGTCTTCGCTAACAGTGCGTTGTTCCAAATTCGGCAAAACCCGGGCATTATCCGGAAGATCGCTATAAACTACCATAATAAAATGATAATTTTGAAGTGGTACCACGGTTAAAAAGACATGCAGGAAGGTAAATGCGTTTACATTATTAAAACGAGTAAACGTTTATATAAAATAGGGAAAACACGGGATCTACAAAAACGGATGGCTGGTTACGTTACACATTTGCCGGCTGTTTTCAGGGTAGTCAGACAATATATGGCGCTAAATATGGATGAGTTGGAAGAAGCGCTACACGTTGTTTTTCAACACAAACGGGTAAAAGGTGAATGGTTTGAGTTAAACCCGGATGATCTGGTGGTCTGTGATAACATTGCCAGAAACTATGCACTTTGTAAATTGCAAAAGCAAAAAAAACAACACAGGAAAATCGAGTTTAGCGGTAATCCCTTGCTGCAGGTGATGGAAGCCAATGCCAAATATCTGAGCGATTACGCCAGGATCGTGGAGGATATCAAGATAGGTTTAAGTACTGACGAGATCGTTGAACTCCACCAGGGCCAAACGAGTAAAACTACCGTACAGACTGTAAGAAAAATCCTGGACTACCAAACCCCGAATGCGGAGTTTTTGAGCCATTGGGTTTTTGTGGTCAACGACATGGAGGCCGGACTAACGGTCAATCAAATTATTGAAAAACACCAGGATAAAGTAAGCAGGAGTACGATCCAAACGATAAGAAGAATTTTAAGAAATCAGCTTTACTGACACTATTTACTGAATTTCTTTCCCTACCCATTCAACGCTACCCGGTAGTGGCAGTACCATCATTGTAACTGTTGCAGTTGCCGCTAACTCTTCTTACGATTCCCTGAAATCGTCATAGATCTCAATAGAAGACACAGGGTGGAAGCTATCCCGGCCCTTAATGATGATATTACCGTATTTATCGGTAAAATCTACCAGGTCTTCAATGGAGTTAATTTCTACCGTCCATCCTTCACTCGAATCTCCCTGGTTTTCCGGTATGTGTTTTTTCAAAATGGCTTCTTCGCATGGTTTATCTACATGGTTGGAGGTCCTGTAAATGATAAAGTTCATGTTGTCGGTATTTTGCAGATTCGGTCATGAATAAGTTAAGGATAATTTTTGATTTGTGCAAGGGTTACTTTGATAGTGGTGGTTTTGTTCGGTGCTTTAAGTAGCGTGGAAAATCCTTGGTTTCTTGCTTCGATGGATTTTAGGTTTAAGCCGGGCTTCGCTCAACTTAACCCAGGTCTGTAACTAGAAGAAGCCGGGCCCGAAGATAGTAGAGACCGGGTTTTAGGATAATGAAGACAAAAGCCAGGGATAGTAGAGACGACATCTGAGGATGGTTGAAACGTACCATGAAAATAGCCGGGGGCGAAGTTTAAACAAGATAATTCAGGTGATGCCTTTTCCGGGAACTTTGCCGGTTATGCTTCTGAAAAAAGTGAGTAATTTTTCCAGATCTTGCTCCTGGTCACCGGTGGCGTAAAGGGGTTCGGTGATAATCACTTTCTTTTTTTTGTAATCAAACCCCACCAGGATCATGGGAATACTGGCCTTGGAAGCGATATAATAAAATCCGGTTTTAAGGCGGTCAACTTTCTTCCTGGTTCCTTCGGGGGTGATGGCAATGGCAAATTTTTCTTTATTTTTGAAAAGCTGTACTACATTGTCTACCAGCCGGGTGTGTTTTGTCCGGTTGACAGGATAACCGCCCGTAGCCCGGAAGAAAATACCAAAGGGAAAGACAAACAGTTCCCTCTTGGCCAGGTATTTTACATTGCTCCACCGCACGATACTTCTTGCCAAAACACCGATAATGAAGTCCCAATTACTGGTGTGTGGAGCGATAACTACAATGTATTTTGGAATATCCAGCGGTGCGTGCCCTTCAATTTCCCAACCCATCCACTTAAACATCAGTTTACTGAAAGCTCTAAACATAGAAGAAAATTTCCCAAGTCTAGGTTAAAATATTTTATTTAGCAAATTGTCATCTGCAATATTGGGCAAGGTGACTTTAAGCAGGGGATTTTTCTGCATTTCCCTTTGAACGGTAAAAAGAGCTTCATTGTTTCTGGCCCAGCTTCTTCTGGCAATACCGTTGTTTACATCGAAAAACAACATATTCCGGATGTTTTCTTCGGCCTCCTTACTACCATCCAGCAACATACCAAATCCCCCATTAATCACTTCACCCCAACCAACACCACCCCCATTGTGCATTGACACCCAACTGGCGCCTCTGAAACTATCGCCAATGACATTATGAACAGCCATATCGGCAGTAAATCTGGAACCGTCATAAATATTTGAGGTTTCACGATATGGAGAATCGGTGCCAGACACGTCATGATGATCACGGCCTAAAATCACCGGAGCAATTTTTCCGGATTTGATGGCTTCGTTAAAAGCCAGGGCGATCTTAATCCTTCCTTCGGCATCGGCATATAGTATTCTCGCTTGCGAACCCACTACCAGTTTATTCATCCCGGCCGACTTGATCCACCGGAGGTTATCAGCCATCTGCTGTTGAATTTCCGCCGGCGCCTCCTTGATCATCGCCTGCAAAACCCGGGCAGCCATGGTATCTGTTTTTTTCAAATCTGCCGCCTTACCCGAGCAACAGATCCACCGGAAAGGGCCAAATCCATAATCAAAACACATCGGCCCCATGATATCCTGCACGTAAGAAGGATATCTGAAATTAATACCATCCTCTGCCATAACCTCTGCACCTGCCCTCGAGGCTTCCAGTAAAAACGCATTGCCATAGTCGAAAAAATAGGTTCCTTTTTCTGTGTGTTTGTTAATGGCATTGGTTTGCCTCCGCAACGATTCCTGTACCGACACTTTGAATTGCGCGGGATTTTTAGCCATCAGTTCATTGGCCTCCTCAAAAGTAATACCGGCAGGATAATATCCTCCTGCCCAGGGGTTATGCAATGAAGTCTGGTCGGAACCTAAATCCACATAAATGCCTTTCTCATCAAACTTTTCCCAAACCTCCACCACATTTCCCAGATAGGCCAGCGACACCACCTCTTTTTTGGTCCTGGCTTGTTTGACACGTTTGACCAGTTGATTGATGTCCTCAATTACCTCATCTACCCAACCCTGGGAATGCCTGGTATGAACCGCTTTGGGGTTCACCTCAGCAATAACCGATATGCAGCCTGCAATATTGCCTGCCTTGGGTTGTGCCCCGCTCATGCCACCCAATCCTGAAGACACAAACAACTTACCGGCAAGTCCCTCCTTATCTGTAGTAATTTTTCTGCCTGCATTCAACAAGGTGATGGTGGTTCCATGAACTATGCCCTGCGGGCCGATATACATGTACGAACCGGCCGTCATCTGCCCATATTGTGTCACGCCAAGGGCATTGTATCTTTCCCAATCGTCAGGCTTCGAGTAGTTAGGGATCATCATACCGTTGGTCACCACCACCCGGGGGGCATGTTTACCAGCGGGAAAAAGCCCCATTGGGTGCCCGGAATACATATGCAATGTTTGTTCATCGGTCATAGTGGCCAGGTATTGCATCGTAAGCAGGTATTGCGCCCAGTTCTGAAAAACCGCGCCGTTACCGCCATAGGTAATCAGTTCATGCGGGTGTTGTGCCACTGCCGGATCCAGGTTATTCTGGATCATCATCATAATGGCTGCGGCTTTCTTTGATTGATGAGGATAGGCATCGATTGGCCTGGCGTGCATGTTATAATCAGGCCGGAAGCGATACATGTAGATGCGACCATACTTCTCCAGCTCTTCAGCAAACTCAAGCCCCAGCGTCACATGGTGTTTTTCAGGGAAATAGCGCAAGGCATTTTTTACGGCCAGCTTTTTCCCCGGAACACCCAGAATATCCTTACGCACCGGTGCGTGGTTTAGCTTTTCATCAAAATCTTTGGGAGCAGGTAACTCATCAGGGATACCCTGGAGAATCAGCTCGGCAAAGTTTTTCTCGGTAATAACTGTCATTTTTTAATTTGGGTTAACTTTTAGGGATATTAAATTCGTCAAAATTCTCCCTGGTAAATTGGTATCCTACATCAAATAGTTCGCGTGCCTTGCTTAATTCGGAGCCAGCATATTTTTTCAGACCCGGGGGTTCGATAAGTAAGTTACACATTTCTTTTCTTTTTTGAGTGTTGCCGTTGATGGCCATCAAAAGGCTTCTTTCAATGAGAACTTTCACATTTTTAACATCAAAATCATCATCGATAGGATTGCTGTGACACCCTATGATAAAATCCACTTTATCACGTATAGGCTCCACGGGCAGGTTATTCAGGATACCACCATCCACATAAGTACCACCCTGGTACTTTACCGGATTAAAAAGCACCGGCACGCAGCATGAGGCCAGCACCGGAGTGATCAGTTCCCCTTCTGAAAAAAATGTGGTCAGCCCTTTTTTGAGCTCTGTCGCGGCTACAGTCAACGGGGTTTTTAGTGACTCAAAATCATTTTCCGGCATATATTTTAAAAAAATATCTTTCAGGTTTTCAATTCTCAACAATCCGGTCCTGGCCAAAGCCGGTCGCATGTGTTTCAGAAAACTGGTTTTTATAACGATCTCCAACATTTCATCAGCGTCATAACCATAACAGTGCATGGCCCCCACAACCGCGCCAGCACTGGTACCTGAAATGGCAGCAAAGTTTACCCCCCTTTCCCTGAGTGCTTTAATAATGCCAATATGTGCAATGCCACGGGCACCGCCGCCTGATAATACCAGTCCTATCCGCATGCTGTTATAAAATATCTTTTAATGCAAAAGTCTCATTGACCCGAATGCCTTTTTCTGTCATTTTCAGGTTACAACATTCGACCACGGGATCATGTTCAAAAAATAAAATGTAATCATTTTCATAAGCTTCCTGCAAAAAATCTGTTTTCTCTTTCACTGTTTCTAATGGCCGTACATCAAAACCCATGATATAAGGAATCGGCACATGACTGGCAGAGGGAATCAAATCAGCTACAAAGACAATGGTCTTATCCTTGTACCGGATCTTTGGCAACATTTGTTTCTCTGTGTGACCATCCATATAAATAATATCCAGGTTATCGAAAGGGCTCAATTGACTCGCTTCGATGAACTCCAAATGTCCCTGCTCTTGTACCGGTAGTATGTTCTCTTTCAGAAAACTTGCTTTTTCACGGGCATTAGGATGGGTAGCCCATTCCCAATGTTGTTGGTTAGACCAGTATTTTGCGTGCTCAAAAGTCACCTGATACTTGTCAGCCCCCCTGTCATATACGACCCCTCCACCGCAATGATCAAAATGCAGATGGGTCAGAAACATATCGGTAATGTCCTTGTGATCAAAACCTGCCTGTCGCAGGGATTTGGCAAGGCTGTCATCGCCATGCAGGTAGTAGTGACTAAAAAATTTCTGATCCTGCTTATCACCTATTCCATTATCAATCAGGATGGCTCGATCACCATCTTCAATCAACAGACAGCGCATGGCCCAGGTACAAAGATTATTCTCATCGGCCGGGTTAGTCCTTTGCCAAAGCGTTTTGGGCACTACGCCAAACATGGCGCCGCCATCCAGTTTGAAAAATCCGGTGTTGATAACATATAAATTCATGCGTCTGATAATGCCTTTTGTAAGTTGTTGATGAATGCTTGTGCCTTTTCGAGGGATTTGACATAGGACTTATGTTTTTTATCCAAAAAATAGTAACTGGAATAAGACTTGTTCCTGTTATCTTCCTGCCAATTGTTAAGAAAAAAGGCAATGGAAATACCGACAATCGCTACCATCAATTCAATCAGGTGGTTTTTCTAACAGCCCCACAACCATTATTTCACCTCACCCATGGCAGAAAACTTTTCAATCCGCTTGGCGATCCGTTCCTCTGCAGAGATTTTACTGAGTTCTTTATACTGTTTTAGTATTTCCTTTTTCATAATTCGGTACATGGCCTGGGGATCCATATGGGCACCCCCAAGAGGCTCTTTGACGATACCGTCTATTAATTTGAAGTCAAGCATATCCCTGGCAGTAAGCTTAAGTGCTTCAGCGGCTGCTTCTTTGTGGTCCCAGTTTCGCCATAATATCGTTGAACAGTTCTCCGGGGAAATCACTGAATACCAAGTATTTTCGAGCATCAGTACCCGGTCGCCAATAGCGATACCCAATGCCCCGCCGGAAGCCCCTTCGCCTATAATCACGCATATGACAGGCACTTTTAACATAAACATTTCCCGGAGATTCCTGGCGATGGCCTCAGCCTGCCCCCGCTGCTCTGCCTCCAAACCCGGATAAGCGCCAGGTGTATCAATAAAAGTAACAATGGGCTTATCAAATTTTTCTGCCAGTTTCATCAGGCGCAAAGCTTTTCTGTAGCCTTCGGGATTGGCCATCCCAAAATTTCGCATTTGTCTTTGCTTTGTATTTCTTCCTTTTTGCTGACCTATTAACATGAAAGTCTGTTTGTCGATAGTGGCAAATCCCCCTACCATGGCCTTGTCATCCTTCACATGCCGGTCTCCGTGCAATTCGATAAAGTCGTCAGTAATAGCATAAATATAGTCCAGGGTGTAGGGGCGGTCTGCATGCCTGGATAATTGCACCCTTTGCCACCTGGTAAGGTTATCAAAGGTTTCTTTTTTCAGGCTATTGATTTTATCTTCAAGTGATTTAACGGCCTCTGTAACGTCCACCTTGTTTTCATCGGCCAGTTGCTTCATGCTTAACAGCTTCTCTTCCAGCTCTGCTATAGGTTTCTCAAAATCCAAGAGCATCTCCTGTTTGGTTTATATTACAAATTTAAAATTTTAATCCATTTATGGAAGTTTATCCATGATTTATCCTCCCGGGGACGATGTTAATCGATCAACCGGCTGATCAAAGTAAAAACAATTTTGATTAAAAAGCGGAAAAAAAAATGGGTAAAATATTTTTCAGGAAATATTTGCCAAAAGGCTTTGGAAATAAATATGAATGCTACTAAATTTGCACCTCCTAAGCTGAAACTGTGGGGCATGCGTAGCAAAAATTTGGCGGTTACAGTTTCCGGTTTTTAGGGTCCGGTAGTTCAGTTGGTTAGAATGCCTGCCTGTCACGCAGGAGGTCGCGGGTTCGAGTCCCGTCCGGACCGCAGTTTTAAATCCTAATCATTTGAAAATCAAATAATTAGGATTTTTTTTAAGTTTCAACCATATTCCCTGGATACAAATCATAAACAAGCTTCATCCCGGATTCAATTTTTTCTATAATATGAAACAAGTTGGATACGGGTATTTTACTACTGGCAATTTTCGGACAGGCTGCAGACATCGGTAGACAAAATTTCTTTGTGTCTTGGTGCCTTTGTGGTTAACCATTTTTCACCACGAAGGCACCAAGACACAAAGAGACACAGAGGCTTTCACCTGTAAAATAAAAATACAGGCACATGCTTAAGTTGTGCAACACGCACGGGACGCTTGCGTTAGGAAAGATAAAGTTTTCGCACCATCAGCCTATTTTTTGACTTATTCTTCAAACAGCCTTCCGCCTTTAACAGAATGTAGTCGCTCTTATATTGCAAAGAGCGACAACTTTACTGCCCCTGCCCCAGGGAAAAAGTTATTTCCCCGTCAAACCGGCAAAGGTTTTCGGTTTTTATGATATCAAGTCCTGCATCCGAAATCATTTGGCTTATTTCGATGACATGGCTGTAATCCCCGGCTCTATCCATTTTCTCAGAAGTAAAACGGCATCTCCAGTGATCGGTGCAGAAGGTTTCGGGTAATCCCTCCGGGTAAACTTTTACCCCACGGTTAGTAATCAGCCGGATTTCAAAGGGGCCGGATTTGAACTGGCTCAGGATGTCGCCAAGGACATTGGGATCACGGCTTTCGCCATTCCAGTGCAGAAAAATATCCACGCCTACCAATTCTTTTTTGGCTGGTACCGGGGTCGTGAAGCTTCCCTGTATGCGTTGGTTGCTTCCCGAACTATAGCTAACAGGTTTGAGGTTTTCCGGATTTTGCCCCAGTCTCTCGATTATGGCATCAGTAAAACCCGAAGTACCAACCTTTTGTGTGCTTACTCCTTCCTTAAAAAGATCATAAGTATGAATACCATCTTCCAGTGTTTTCAACCAGGCATTATGTACTCTTTCCGCTACATCGGCCTGGCCAATGTATACCAGCATTTGAATGGCTCCCAGGAGCAATCCCGATGGGTTGGCCATATCCTGCCCGGCTCTGCGGGGTGCTGAACCATGGATGGCTTCGAACATGGCATAGTCGGCTCCGATATTGGCGCTCCCACCAAGACCAACAGAACCTGTGATCTGGGCGGCAACATCTGAGAGAATGTCTCCGTATAAATTCGGCATCACGATCACATCGAAATTTTCAGGGGTATCAGCCAGCTTGGCCGACCCTATGTCCACAATCCAGTGCTCGCTTTCCAGATCAGGATATTCCTCAGCCACCTTGTCAAAGGTTTTGTGAAACAATCCGTCAGTGAGCTTCATAATATTGTCTTTGGTGAAGCAGGTCACTTTTTTTCGTCCGTAAGCCTTCGCATATTCAAAAGCAAAGCGGATGATCTTTTCAGTGCCCGGCTTGGTGATCAGCTTGAGGCATTGCGTGACTTCATCGGTTTGCTGATGCTCTATGCCGGCATACAGATCTTCTTCGTTTTCTCTGATGATTACCACATCCATGACCGGATGTTTGGTGGCTACGTAGGGGTGATAAGAGATACAAGGCCTGACGTTGGCATATAGTCCCAGGGTTTTGCGTGTAGTCACATTAAGGCTCTTGAAACCACCTCCCTGCGGGGTTGTGATGGGCGCTTTCAGAAACACTTTGGTTCTACGCAACGATTCCCAGGACGCCGGCGCTATGCCTGAACTATGCCCTTCCAGATAGACTTTTTCCCCAATCTCAATGTGCTCAATATCAAGCTTTGCATCTGCTTCTTTCAAAATCTTGAGCGTGGCATCCATGATTTCAGGACCGATGCCGTCTCCCTTTGCAACCGTGATTTTCGTCATAATAATTTTCTTTATTTTTTAGGGACAAAGGTAAACAGGATGATTCATAAATTATTATTTATATTTACTATTATATACATAAACTTTTTTTATGAATTATACTTTACACCAACTCCAAATATTCCTCAACGTGGTACAGGCCGGCAGCATCACCAAAGCTGCCGAAGGGCTTTATATGACACAACCGGCTGTTTCCATTCAGTTAAAAAACCTCCAGAGCCAGTTCGATACTCCGCTCACAGAAGTGGTGGGTAAAAAGTTATATATCACTGAATTCGGCCAGGAAATTGCCAGGATTTCAGAAAGGGTGATTCATGAAGCCAATGCCATAAACTACAAAACGCATGCTTATCAGGGTGTGCTGACCGGCAAATTAAAGCTTTCATCGGCTTCTACCGGAAAATACGTCATCCCTTACTTTTTATCAGGGTTTCTGGAAAAGCATACCGGTATTGATTTAGTGCTGGATGTAACCAACAAAACCGCAGTAACGGAGAGCCTGAAAAGGAATGAAACAGATTTTGCGGTTGTTTCCATACTACCCGACGATATCGATGTGGCACAGGAAATCCTGATTGAAAACAAGCTGTTCCTTGTAGGTAACAATGCCATAAAACAACAAAACAAGCCATTGATCTACCGTGAAAAGGGATCGGCTACCAGAATGGCGATGGAAAAATATTTTATGACGGCAAAAGGCCATCACAGGAAAAGGATAGAACTCACTTCCAATGAAGCCGTAAAACAAGCTGTAATTGCCGGTTTGGGATATTCTATTATGCCCCTGATAGGGATACAAAATGAGCTTCAGAAGAAAGAACTTCATATTATTCCATCGAAAAAGCTGCCGATCACTACCGAATGGAGGCTGATCTGGCTGAAAAGCAAAAAGCTGTCACCTGTAGCGGCCGCTTTCCTGGATTTTTTAAGGACAGAGAAGAAGGGCATCCTTAAAAAAAGTTTTAAATGGTATTCAAAATACAGATAACACATAGTACCTGGAATGAAATTTTACATTAAGATTTTTTCGGGTAAGCTGGCGCCGTGGCTTGTTTGCAGATATGCCTACGAAAATGAAAAAAAAGAATAATCATAAAGAAAAACTTAAATCTCAGGAACCATACCTGTATCCGGTACAAGTGTTTTCAATGTCAAAAACAGCAATGAAAAGAATAATAATGGTTTAGGACGTACTACCGACGGCATCTTTATAATGAATGTTGTTCATCATGATGCAAAGCCCACACGTATCAGGCTATCTACCCGTTGTAATGTTACTTATAGATGCGGTACTTATGATGAGGTATGGGATCATTTAATAAATCCGGACGCCCCTTCTAACGTTTCAGATTGGAGTACAAATTTTGGAGATGGTAACTGGCATAAGCTTGAAGTCCATATGGTCATGAATTCCTCCCCGGGTGTCGGTGATGGAGTACTCGAAGTTTACTATGACGGCACCAGATTGGGTGGTCGTACAAATATCCCGTGGAAGATGGATAGCGCCGAATCATGGATTGAAGGGATCAATTATTTTGCTATTGCAGGGAACTCTGAGAACGAATGGGCAGGAAATATAGATTCGCCAAGCTCTCCTGAGCAGCGCTTTTACTTTATAGATGATATCCAGGTATGTACCACAAGGTGTCCATAAATCAGTTAATTCTATTTCCTTTATCGGCATGCCCGAGCATCACCGCTTTGGTGAAGATATCAATTTCAAAGGTGCAGCACACCGCAAGGTCATATGGCATAAATCTAAATAAAATTTCATTGGGTATCGATTTAGAACGAATCCTGATGATAGTGGGTTATAAAAAAGATTATCCTTGTAGATGCCTTCAGTCGCTGAAGGCAAGCATTGACGAAAAGGCCCAAAAAAGCAGTCAGCGTTTTTTATCCTTGCCCAAGACCTCCTGCCATATTCATAATGCCTGATAGCTCGTTTATGGTAGATATATTTAAGCTGGTAACAATATAAGACAGGACTCTATCATGCAATAGAAGATATTCTTTTAAATCGTTCACGCTTTTGCGGTAAAATGTAAACTGCTCATGAGCAGATTTGGATCTCATCATAATTTTGAAACCCTTAAGTTCAGCATTTGAGATGAAGTCATCATGAAACATCTTCCGGTCGGGTGGGCATTCTACAAATATCAGGAATTTAATTTTTTTCAAATATGCCATTTCCTCCTCATGTTGATATCGCTCATCTTCAGCCAACGTATTAAACATGTCTTCTGTGACTTCAAAGTAGGAGCAATCTTTCAACATTTCATGTATACGACCCACAAGCGCCGGATTGGTATTTTGGGCTTTGCCAACAAAAAAGGATAGTATCAGTATGGTGGTGAAGATAAGAGTTTTCATAACATTATTTGTTTGTTTCTATTTGATCAAATCTGTTTAATACAATACGTGCAGCATTAAAAAACATAACAGTCTGTGTGATTAATACCACAATATTCACAGCGTCAGGCAAGAAATTTGTAAACGCACATGTCGTTTCTTTACTAAAGGGAAAAATAGCCAGCCGCTCACGTCCGTAAGAAATATTTGAAAAAGGCATATGAATTGACGGTTAAAATCAGTTTTTTAATTTGCCTGTAGAATTAATACTTACATTTCATGAAGGAAACAAATTCAAAAAAACTTTTTTCACAAAAAGGTATTGCCATAGCTACATTTTTCGGAGGGCCCCTTGCTGCTGGCTATCTTATCCGTCAGAACTTCATAAGCTTAGTCAAAGAGCGTGAAGGTTTGGTCTCCATCATCCTCGGAATCGTTATTACAACGGTAATTTTTTCATTGTTATTCATGCTTCCTGATAACATTGTCGACAAAATCCCTAACCAGCTTCTTCCAGCAATCTATACCGCTATCATCTATGCCATAGTGGAATCAGTCCAAGGCAAAAACCTTAAGAGCCACAAAGAATCCGGCGGGCAATTCCAGTCGAACTGGAAAGCCACAGGGATCGGATTGTTGTGGATGCTTGTCATCGTGGCTGTGGTGGTACTTTACTACTTTATGGCACCGGGAGATTCAGGCCAAGCTGACAGGGAAGTCAAGCAAAAATTGGAGCAGATATACCAAAATGAAGAAAAGGCGTTGAAATTTTATGGCCTGGAACCTCAAACATCTACCGAAGATTTGGTAAAGGCGGTAAAGGATGAAGGTATTCTCTACTGGAATTTAAATTTACAACTGCTGGAAGAAATACAACAATATGAGCTCGAAGAACCTTACGAAGAATATATCAACAAGCTGTTCATCTACACAAGACTGCGGCAAGAGATCTATATCCTGATTCTCCAGGCCCTACAAGAAGATACGGACAAATATGATCGCGAAATTGAACAAAAAAACAGGTCCGTCCAAGCAGTGCTTAATGAAATTGATCAAATGGCAATATAAATACCGCCACTTTAAATGCCCATTGTTTACCATTAATTAAGAAAAACGGCTTGTGATTCTTCATGTAACCGGTAAATTCATAGATAAGTCCATGAGCATAACCTGCCAGTTCGTTAGGAACATCGATTATTTCCAAATCATTTAAATTCCACCGACTCATTCCGTTGGTGAAGATTTTCCCAACGTATACGCCATGGTTGTCATAGGATTCATGAAAAACATCAATCCAGCCTCCGGGATGTTTTGGAGCTATTATTCTGTATAAATATTTTAGCATATTATATGTCTTGGTTTATTGATAAAATTCATTAACAAGGTACAAGCCATGTATAAACGAGCGGAGTGGGCAAGGGGAATGTGCCGGCTGAACTGGTTTGATTCAAAACAACTTATCGCTACCTTTATGAATACCTTGCTATAAACTCCAACGAAATCTTAACAGGTTATACTATGAATAAAAATTCTGACAGCTACCCTCAACCAATCCGGGTGACAGCAGCCTTGCGACTTATCAACTGGCTTACAGGCTACTGCGCTATAGCCGGCATCCTGATCTCCTGCAGTCCCAAGGAGCCTCCCGCCCACCGAAATCTTTCAAAATCCTCCCCGGTAATTTCAGATACCTATAAGCCGCATGCCTTTGCAAAGGATGACCGCATAAAAAGAATCAAAAACCTGGCACCTCAAATAAAACAAATGGTAGAAGCGCATATCCAGGCCACCCACATACCCGGCGTCGCCTACGGGATCGTTGTCGACGATCAACTGGTGGTGGCTTCTGGCAATGGCCTTTCAGACCTGGAAAACAAACGCCCTGTCACTACCCGGTCAGCCTTTCGTATTGCCTCCATGACAAAAAGCTTTACCGCCATGGCCGTCCTGAAATTGCGTGATGAAGGAAAACTGTCCCTCAGCGATCCAGTGGCCGACTACATCCCCGAGATGGACAGCCTGACCTACCCCACCGCCGACGCTCCCACCATTGACATTGAAAACCTGCTGACAATGACTGCCGGCCTCCCCGAAGACAATCCCTGGGGTGACCGCCAGTTGAACGAACCGGAAGAAATGCTGAATGGCCTTATCGCTGAAGGTCTATCCTTTTCAAATCCCCCCTCCTACCAGTATGAGTACAGCAACACCGGCTACGCCCTGCTGGGCGGCATTATCTCACGTGTTGCCGGTATGCCCTACCAACAATATATCCGGGAGCAACTCCTGCAGCCACTGGGCATGGACCACACTTACTGGGAATATGACAGCGTGGCCAAAGACCAACTAGCTATAGGATACCGTTGGGAAGAAGACCAATGGAAGCTGGAACCTATGCTTCACGATGGCTCCTTTGGCGCCATGGGCGGACTGATCACTTCTATCGAGGACTTCAGCAAATATGTCAGCTTGCACCTGTCCGCCTGGCCACCCAGAAGTGATGACGATCAAGGACCGGTAAAACGCAGCACCCTTCGGGAAATGCACAGTCCTCAATTTACGCGTCTCTATGCCGAGGCCAAAGACATGGAAGGGGAGCCGTGCCCGATCATGTCTGGCTACGGTTATGGTTTGGGCATCAGCGAAGATTGCCAGGGTATTAAACGGGTGTCCCATGGTGGTGCCCTCCCGGGCTTCGGCAGCAACTACTCCTTTTTCCCTGATTACGGCGTAGGCATTATGGCCTTCGGCAACCTAACCTACACCTCCCCCTGGCCCACCAGGGAGGTCATCAACCTGCTGTTCGACAGCGCAAACCTGCAGCCACGCCAGCTTCCACCTTCGGATATCCTGCTGAAGCGACAGGAACAGGTCACCTTGTTCATCCAACATTGGGACAAAGACCTGGAGGCACAAATAATGGCAGAAAATTTTTACCTGGACCAATCACGGGAGCACCGAAGGCAAGAAATACAACAGGTGCTGAACAATGCCGGCGCTATTCAAAGTGAAGGCGACATACAACCACTCAACCAGCTACGAGGGAGTTATAAACTCCTGGCAGAAAACGGTGACATTGACATCTTTTTTACCCTCACCTCTGAGCAGGATCCGAAAGTACAGTACCTCAGGGTGAGGTTTCAGCCCAATGAGTCAAAGTAAAAAGCCGGATTTCATTACTTATCGTCGGAGAAGCCTGCTGCCTCGCTACCCATCTCCTCCCCTGTGCTTGGAAGGGAGCTACCGGGTACAGAGCCATGCCAATATGTACCCTCTGCATCCAACCCTTGTAACTTGTGGCAGGATGGTCAAGCCTGAAACAGATCTGCCTCTGGCTTTCTCGCTTTTTTGATACCGATACTGACCGGTAATAGGGCCGTAGCATACATAATCAGACTATATACCGCAGCCAGAATCATGATGCCCATAGCCATATTGGTATCCACATCCAGCAAGACAATAAGTATATAGCCAATGACAGGTAATAGTATGATCTGGTTAAGAAAACCGACAAATACTGCCAGGGGGAAATTTAAGTTTGAAATCGTACACGATAAGTGACAATCCCATACCAATCATGATGATGAAAAGCGCTATTACTAATACAATGGTTGCAGTACTGTCCATACTTTGCCAATTATTTTTGCGCGCCAGATATATGAAAAAATCGAACAATTTCCGATCCTGGGAATTGCAGGGTGCGTTGGCCAGGCGGCCCCAAAAGCAACGTACATGGATGCGAGTGGAGATGGTATATGGGTGAGACAACATATAAATGCCGATTTATGATCAGCATTATCAGGTCATATAATGGAATTATGCAGGTATTTTAGTTCTATCCAATAGATATCTTCAGATCATGGTTTTGACTCGTTAATACAGATGAGTAGCCAACCACAATGTTTAAAAAGCAAATATGGGATTTGTTGAACAAAAGCTAGGAAAACTCAAAGCGTCCGGTATAAGCAACGCCCTTATCTTTGGTTTTCGCAAAATCATCGATATATTTTTTGCGCACATCCTGGCAGGCCTTCTTTTCATCCCCTTTATGCCGTTTCAATGAGTTCCAATATAGCTGTCCAATTTCCCAATCTTCTATCATCATGGAGCTTTCAGTTCCTGTCTCATCTTTGAGCTTGTACGAAAACTTATACGGAAGTTTCTTCAACACTTCCAATTTACCCTCTGATTTGGTTTCAAACAAATTTAGCTGACTTAGTCTTTCCAATTTATCTTTATCCCACTCCCGTTTGGTATTTTTTATCTCCAATTTAAGTATTTCTGCAGGCTTAAAGACTGCCAGTGAAGTACCTATCTCTTCATTTTTAGCTTCTGATATCAGTGTTTTTAAGTTGGTGTAGACTTTTTTTAACACAATCTCGCGCCGGTCTTTCCAAGCATCACCATCCGGTTTTATTTCTCCGATAATCCTGATTTCGGTATCGTGGGTTCTCGGCCGGAAGCTTTCCTTTCTAAAGTCGCTTTTATTTTTAACCAAGTCAATTTCTATCCACTGGTATTTGGAATATTGTTGGGTATATGCCTTTTTTCTGAATTGGACCGGATAAATCCTTACCCAGCTACCATCCTATCTAAATCCGGCGGTACACACCAGTTCATCGTACTTACCTGAGATGGAAGGATAAGTCTTAACGGTGATCAATACTTTTTCCTTAGCCATTTATAGGTTTTTTTGCTCGATGCTCCACGAGGGCAATGCCTTCAGTGATTTGGCCACTATGCTTCTATGACACATGCAGGCTTCTTTCTCAAAACAAGTAATGGCCATTCTTTTATATTCTGTGGCCAAATTGGATATTTGAATTAAAAAATCATGATTTTCAACAAGCGTGGTTTTTTCATATTCGTCAAACAGCTTATTATAATCGTTCATGGTTTTCAGACCATTACGCTTTTCAGAATCTATACCCAATTGCGGAACATATTTATAGGTAATACCGATACTCTCACAGGCATTTTTAAGTTGATTCTTTGAAAAGCCATACTTCATACTTAGCGGATTCTTCCTCACATCACACAAAAGCTTCACATCATTGATGATAAGCTTGTTCAAATAACTTTCCAAGCTTACCCCCTCATAGCCAATAGTAAAAAATCCGGGCTTATCTATATTTCTTTTTTGGGAAATCACTTTTTCAAGTTCCTTTTTATCAAGGATATCATCCGCTATCTGGCTTTTAATGGCCCAGTACGGAAATTGTATATAGGTGTATTTAACCAATTCTTTTTGTGTCAAGCCTTTAATTTCCCTTTTTGTGCTTTTAATGGCCGACTGTTCCTCCTTCTTTAACTGCTGAAAGAATTTATCCTTTGATTTTAGCATCCATTTAATACCGTTACTGGTACTGGTATCTTTAAGAAAACCCTTTTTGGACAATGTCATCAAATCCTGGTTGGCCTGAAATGAATAGCTACCGAATTTATAGGGAACGAAGTCAAACGATTTGTTATCCTGCTTTCTTGTCACCAGGAAAAGGATCTTTTGGAGGCTGGTGGTGGTCAAAGACTCCCCAAATTCCTCCAGCACACTCAACAAAAGTTTTCTTCTATAATACATGGAGCGAATTTACAAATTTTAAGAGGCAAGAACCAATATTGGATTTAATAACCTGTTTAAATTCAGGTTATATACCTTATATTATTATCAAGACAAGTATTATCCGGAATGATTTTGATCCGGTAATACCTTGACTCCATAGAATGATCTTTGTCGAATAATAGCTGAATCATGGCATTTCATAAAGAATGTCTTAGGTGGAATTTATCATCGGATTTCTTATATACCAAACCATTGCCGCTTTTAGAAGGATGGGAAAAAGATAAAATACTGAATACATCCATACATTTGTAGAGCGGCAAGGAGGAGAAATTTATTAAATTTGTAGGGAGAAAGAAAAATTATTGTCTTTTTTCATCTCAATATTTTAAGTAATCATAATTAACCACAAAAAATCCATGCCCAAAATCATCTTAAGCCGCAAAGGCTTCGACTCCTCCGCCGGAGGGAAACCTAGCTTTATTTGGAATAACAGGTTATATAGTATTCCTATACCTCAAGCTTATTCAGGGGTATGTTACCAAAATTTACAAATTGAGGAAAATATATCCTACTGGGATATTATGGAAGATGTCGGCATCACCCAATACTCCGAAGCCCATCTCGATCCGGACCTTCATAAGGAAATATTAAACGACCGTAAAGATGGGTAGCTCCCAATATTCGGTCAGGCCGATAACGCCTTAAGCCACCTACTTAAAAAGGGAGTCGAAGAAGGTGATCTCTTTTTATTTTTCGGCTGGTTTCGGGAAATTGAAAAACTGGAAGGTGGAAATTTCAGGTATAAAAAAGGTAAACCCGACCTTCATGTGATATATGGCTTTTTAGAGGTAGGGGAATATTTTGATGCCTACAAAGGAAAGGCCCACGAAGACCTAAGAGTACAAAAACACATCCATCATAGACGAAAAGACAGCTATTCCCAAGTAGGTCAAAATGGGCTATTCATTGGTAAGGGGACCCCTACTTTTTATAAGAGCATGGCCGGATTATTTAAGTTTGATAAAAGGCTGCAATTAACTAAAGATGGTGAGAACCGCTCTCAATGGCTGCTGCCTAAGTGTTTTTTTGAGGAGGATGGTCAGTGCAAACTTACGCATCACCAAGAAAAAGTTGGGAAGCGGAACGGTGACAAATATAGTATCAAATCTGTGGGGAGAGGCCAGGAGTTTGTAGCGGAGATGGATGATGGCATCAAGGAATGGGTGAAGTCAATTGGGGATTTGGTGGTTTGAGGTTTGTTATTATTCTAATTTTTGGCTATCAAAATGGCCGTACTATTTCTGATTAGCACCACCATTTTATTAGCTTTATATGCCAGAAAAATTTTTCTGCACTATAAGCTTTTGCGAATAACCGAAGACGGAAAGATTGATGAAGACGAAGATTACTTTTTAACACTTTTGATGTCCAATAAATATTTTTATCTAAAAGTTCAGAGTGGTTCCTTAACTCCAATTACTAGCCATTTTACAGATGAATTAAGGAGCAACCTGAAAAACAAAATTAACCTTTTATTGAAATTCATTTATTACGGGTTGATATTATATCTAACTGGTATATTGTTGATCCAAATTTATATATATGTCTGACCATACTAAAAATTTGCTTGAAAGTCCATCACCTGTTGTGAAAACAGAATAAAATAGTTTATGCTGTCAATACACAACACAATCTTGGGTATTTTTCTACTTAAATCCTGACTTGGGAAAGTCCATTCCGGCCAATACAATATTATCTATCATGAATGGTTGGACTCAGACAAGGAAATTTTGAACAGCTAACTAACCTTGAAAGTGAAATTAATGTGCTGGGCCTTGAAATTGTTGTGAAGTTAAATAAATATTTTCCAACTTATTATTGGCTGCATTAAAACCCCATCCCCAAAGTTATCTGAAACTGCAAAGGCTTTCTCCGGTCTCCTACATCCCAAATACTATATAGAAAGGAATAAGAATTGCTGAATTACTTAATTATGGACTTATTCATTTATAAAATACCCAAGTTTGGATATTGCCTATTTTCCTACACCAAAGCATATTGTGTATTAGATAGTTAGGAATCCCTATTTTTAATAAACTACTATTAAACACAACCTCTATGCTTAACTATGTAGCTGAAAATCAATCAAATGAAAATTTTTCAATGAACCATAATCGCACTTTTCACCTTGCTGGTTAACGAACAAGTAAGCAATTGTCATTTACATCAATCTTAAACTGTTTCCAAAACGCCCTAAAAACCCATAAGCAATCCATTAGGATTGAGCCGGCCAAACTTAGTCTTAAGACTAATTTGCATTCCGGGAAAATATATTTATTTTTAACTTATTAGGTATTAATCACTTTTGGCAACATGTCTACCCCCCTTCCCATTAGAACAGGGCGCTCAGAGTGGACTTTTTTTATTTATCGCTATGTATAAAGTGCCATATACAAAATCGGCACTCAACTATGTCGACCAACTGCGACAATTAAAAGATAGAGGGCTCAAAATAGAAAACACACAGAAGGCATTACATATTCTTGAAAATATTAGCTACTAAAGATTAAGTGCCTATTGGTTTCCAATGCTTTCCAACCCAAAAAGCGCACACATCTTTAAGCCAAATGCCTCATTTGATCAAGCCTTTAAGTTATATTGCTTCGATCGGGAATTAAGAAAACTAATATCTGGTGAACTTGAAAAAATTGAAATTGCAGTAAGGGCAAAGATGATCTACATTTTGGCTCATAGTCACAGTCCATTTTGGTTTAGCAAACCTTCTATCTTCTTAAATAGAAGAAAACAGCATTTATCTATTCGAAAACTCAAGAAAGAGGCCGACAGATCTGATGAAGAATTTATAAAATCGTTTAAAAGAAAATACGCAGACCCGCTACCGCCAAGCTGGATGATTTTGGAAATCTCATCATTTGGTAACTTGTCCAATTTATATAAAAATTTAAACCCTGGAAGGGACAAACGAAATATCGCCCATTATTTTGGTCTGGACGATTCAACATTTGAATCGTGGCTTCATAGTTTTACTTATGTCAGAAATGTTTGCGCCCATCATTCAAGGTTTTGGAATAAGAGAATGAGCATCCAACCCAGGATACCAACTTCTCCATACCATCCATTCGTTAGTATCACACACCTGCCAAGCCCTCGCCCTGGAGGTAGTACATGGAGGATAAACGACTTAGCCCCCTTAATAAGAACAGGGAATTTGCAGATACATCGGAATATGATTCCGTGCAAATTAATAGTTGATATGCTACCTTCCACCAAAGAAAAACAAAAACAGCCTTTAAAAATCACACATACTACTATAATTTATCGCACAAATTCAATAAGTATTTGTATATCAGATATTTACAATACAACTTTACGTTGTCCATTCAATTGTCCATTGAAGTTTCTTGACTTGATTGCCCCTCTTAAGGTATCTTTCGGTCTCTTTAGCAGGAAATTAGCTCGCCAGATAAGCTATCCGTAATACTTGCTGTTGTGTAAGAAACGGCTTTTATGATGATAACAACGCAACTGATCAGACCTTTGACGCAAGCGTTAGAAGCTTATCTTTTTTGGACCAACCTGAGCCATTGACCGAGCCCAAGGAGTTGGAAGTAGTAGAAGAGCCTGCTGTTGGAGATGGGTATGAATGCTCTGTCAAAAGCTATGAAGCGGCGGCAGAGTATAATGAAATGCTCTTATTGGATCCGGCCTCGGATGTGATTTATCCGGGGGCGGTAATTGTTGGGAAATCTGTTACACTATTTAAAAGATAACTCAAGCTACATACAGTTCAATACAAAATAAGACCTGTATTTTAACAATTAGTCATGTTACACCAACCCGTCACTCCCAAGAGTGGCGGGTTAGGATGATTTTTAAAGCGCAATATGTGATGGGTGCCACATTTGCTTACTTCAAAGATCCTGATGGAATACAGTTAGAAATATTTAAAGTGCGAAATAATCGGGATATTTCCAGCCAATAATCAGGATCTAATTTCCCAATCGACCTTTCCTTTCCTCTCATTTGATTTAGAATTTACAGGCTATTTTAAACTTTTGGTTGGATCATCTATCCATATTTTAGTGGCCAAAGTGCAAAAAATGCAAAAAAAAATTGACACTAACGTTACGTCATAGTTTTCCTTTGCATTGTTGAATTAAAAAATGCTTAATCAGCGCTACTGCCAATGAAAAAAACAATAATTACATCTTTCCAATTATTGTTTGTCCTTCCGCTTACCGGCTATAACATGGAATTGAACCAAAACCCGATTGAAATGCAAAAAAAAGTGTTGAAAACACCTCAAGGTACCTGGAGGTACCTGGTGATTCATAGTGGAAAGAATGCGCTACTATTTATCCATGGTGCCAGCTCAAGCAAAAATATTTGGAGAAATCAGTATGATATATCACTGGAAGACCATAAGAATATATTTGTGGACCTATTGGGTTATGGAGAAAGTGATAAGCCGGATAGTGGCTATAGCCTCACCAACTGGATTGAAGGAATTCATTCGATACTGGAAAGCGAAGGTGTAGATAAAGTTGGCATCGTGGCCCACAGCAATGGAGTAATTTTTGCAAAGGAATATTACCGGTTCTACCCGGATAAAATTTCTAACCTGATATTGCTGGATGGAATGCTAAAACAAATCATGGAGGATAAAATGCTGGAATGGATGAAATCAACACTGGAAAGAAGTGATTACAGTAGTTTTATGGAAAATCGCGTTAAAAAACTCCTTATTTGGTCAATCGATGGCTTTAACGGCAATTACTTCAATTAGCTAGAATAGCTATTGATTACTCCGGTATCTACAAATAAAACAAATAACAAATTGAGGGAACCGGAAAACCCGGTTCCCTCATCTTTATAAAAACCTTCAGTCAACCGCTTTATTTCAAGGAAAATTCGAGTTGACAACCAATTGATTCCTGGTAGAATTGGCAAAATCCATGGCCACAATTCCAAACCTACCATATTTTTGGGGGGTAAAATAACTTTCAACCTGGGGATTCATGGTGTTGGATACAGCAGGGATGTTTGGAATGCCAAACATCCCTGGCTTGTATCCGCTGGTAAAGTTAATAAACAATTTGTCTGCACTGGAAGAAGAAGCCTCATTTAAAAGGCCCTCAATAGCATGCCACTTTACATTGTTATCAGGCACCACATAGTTATCCTGAATTTTGATGTTTCCATAAGTATTGGTTATTTCAAACGTAGTATTATCGGCCCAGGCCGTCGCATTGATCCCTTTAGGTGTGTTTACTACCCCAAAACGCCTGAAAAGTACAATTTTACCTCTTACTGAACCGAGTGTCGGCACGGCGTCTGCCAAAACCCATTTTCCGGGATTGGCCTGTACATAAGCATCAAAGGTTGCTTCAAAAGAGCGGGTGTTATTCTGGGGGGTATGTTCTTCTTTCACAGACATAATAATACATTCCGATGGATGGCCGGACAAAAAATTAAAACAGGCATTCAAGACATCATTAAAATTCAGGTATTGATAAACCGCCCCGTGATGGATGGTAAACGCGTCATCGATATGTCGGCACCGGATATCGAGAAACCGCGTGCCGGCGTTCAGTTGTTCCCCGATGGTAAGATCCTGACACTTGGCCGTTCCGGACAAAAGTGGCGGATCATATCTTGCCCCGGTGTCATGCGTCCCCGGTATCGAAATAGCTGAGAGTTTAAGACTACCATCGATCGCAGACATCCAGTTGGTAAGTGTGAAATTTACAGGGGTCAACTGTTCTTTTTTTGCAGGGATCAACTGGTTCCCTGCCGTTTGTGGCTCGACTCGTTCTTCTTCGCAAGAAAATAACATAAGAAAGAAAAGCGCTAATGTGGTTGAGAAAAATAAATTTAACTTCATGATAGTTTTAATTATGGTTAAAATTGATTTTTTGTCTGGTCAAATACAGAGCTAATGATGGTCTTTCCTTTTTCGGGAGTCCTTTCCGCTTGTTTATTAATTACTGCCTCAGTCTGTGGGGCTTCCTCCCACAGCTTGGAAGCTTCAATGGGTAAATAGTCCGGTATTAACATCCAAAGCCTGTCTGACATTTTTGTAAGTTTACTATTTTTATCAGTTGGCTATCTAAAAGACAGACAATGTGCTACTCATCTACTATTAAGATTTGAAACTTAACGTGGGGTTAATCTTTCGGTGTGGATTCAATCATAGAGAAAACATTGAATCTTTAAAAAACCTTTCAAGCAACTTGACTTCAGATGGTATGGGGGCAAATCAGCTTTTTCTGAAATAACATTGACAAGATCATTTTTATTAGATACTTTGTATACAAAGATTTTTGCAACTCAAACTATTTTCAGATAATGTCGCCCAACTGTTTCACCAATCTTCACCTGTTGCCATATGCCTTTGTAAAGATATCTTTGCTCTTAAGCATTTCCTTTTTTATTCTATCTTGCCACCGTACCAAACCGGTTTCAGAGGATGAGACTACTTCTGTACAACTCCCGAACCAAAACACCGATACAAAAGTGACCATAGTCCGGGAAAGTTTTATATATGAAAAAGCCCCCTTTCCGGAATGTCATGCCTCCTCTATTGTTGAGTTAGGTAACGGAAAAATGATGGCCACATGGTTTGGTGGGACAGAAGAAAAAAATCCGGACGTGACGATTTGGTTATCGGTCTTTGAAAATGGAAAATGGGGCGAAATCAGTCAAATCGCAGATGGTATTCAAAATGAAAGCCTGCGTTATCCCTGTTGGAATCCGGTGCTGTTCAAACATAGCTCCGGTAAGCTGTTTTTGTTTTATAAAGTAGGACCAAACCCAAGGGAATGGTGGGGGGAGATGCGTTATTCTTCTGATGATGGGAAAAGTTGGTCTGCCTTAGAAAAGCTGCCGCAAGATCAACTGGGGCCTGTCCGGGCAAAGCCTATGGAAATGTCCAATGGTGATTTGTTGTGCCCGTCAAGTATTGAGTATACCAATAGCAACTGGAGGGTGCAGATGGAGATTTACAAGCCTGGAACCAATTCCTGGGACAAAATGATGGTGGATCGGGATTCTGAATTCGCTGTGATTCAACCTACGATCCTGCGGCATTCGGATACGCGGTTACAAATTCTCTGCCGCAGCAAGCAAAACAGGATTGTAGAAGCCTGGTCTGAGGATGATGGAAGGTCGTGGGGAAAATTAAGTGCTACTTCCCTGCCTAATCCAAGTGCTGGGATCGATGCTGTCACAACATTCAACGGTGCGCATCTATTGGTCTATAATCCTACCGAAGACGGGCCGAATGACCGGGCAAAATTAAGCCTGGCTATTTCTGGTGATGGTAAAAGCTGGAGGGATGTTTACCGACTCGAGGATCAGCAACGTGGTGAGTTTAGTTATCCGGCGATGGTCCAAACAAGTGATGGTTTGATGCACATCACTTACACATGGCATAGGGAGAAGATAAAACACGTTGTTTTGAAGTTATAGGGAATTTGGGAAGGGCTTTTGTGTAATAAGTAAGGTAATACCGCTAAATCCTGAAACATCATAAGGGCAAACCTAAGATTGAAGTCAGGTATATTTTTTAAAATTTAAATCAGAGGCATTCGTCAGTCTTGTGTTTTTACTGCTTCTTCCAGACGCTCGATAAGGGGAACCTGGGCGGAGTTAATCTTTTTTTTTGCGAGTTCTATCGGCAGGAATTCCCCTTTATCCATCTCGGGAAATTGCTGTTTTTTTCCTGAACGGGGAGGCCATTCCAGCTCAAAAAAATTGCTTTTCAAGATGAATCCTTCCGGCAGGTCTCCCTCCATCGCCCAGGCATGGACTATTTTACCGCCTTTTTGTTTGATTGAACCAAGTGGCAACAGTTCCCCTTGTGCGTTAATGCCTGTTTCCTCTTGAAATTCCCGGATGGCAGCTTCTAAGAGGGGTTCACCTTCTTCCGGTATTCCCTTGGGAATACTCCAGACCCCTTCGTCCTTCTTTCGAAAGAAGGGGCCACCAGGGTGAAGCAGCAACACTTCCATGGAAGTGTCGCTAAAACGATACATCAATATTCCTGCGCTTGTTAATGCCATTTTGTGCCGATATGACAAATCCAGTCAGTCTGTGACCGATTGTTTCTTAGCAATTTGACGTAACTACAAAATATTTGTTCCACTCAGCTAAAGGTTTTTAACTGAATGGCTTGGGATGAATGATAAAGGTTTTCCGGTACATGTAAAACTATTGATGATTCATTGTTGCGCCATCGGGTTTACAACACTTATTCGGTACCATTCGCGCAATCGGTTTTTCATTTATCAGTGATCATGGTAATTCGTTTTCCTGACTTAGCGCGCTTGTACTCAATCCCTAAAGCCCGGGCTACGGTGGCTGCTATTTGATTCTGATAGAACTGCCCTTTAATGTTATCACCAAGCGGTTCAGTATCCGGGCCCAATGCGGCGATCCAGATCTGATCTGCATCATTGATTTCTGTTCCGTGGCTTTTCCAGGTATCTTTTGGTTCGGTGCCTCTGCCGTGATCGGTAGTAATGATCATCGTAGTTTTATCTTTGTAGCCTTCCGTGGATTGAATGTACTGCCAAAGCTCTTTGATAAACTGGTCGGTTTGATGCGCAGATTTCAGATATTGGTCATACTCACCATCATGCGCAAAATCGTCCGTTTCGCCGTAGGCTATATACAGCAGCCGGGGTCGGTGCTTTTTAACATACTCCATGGCAAAGTGATGAGTAAAGGCATCCAACCTCACTGATCCCCAGGGGCTGGGAATTTCATCTTGCAGTTTATTCAGAAAAACCTCCTTTTCGGTAAGGGGCTGGTCTGCTGATTTTTCAAAACCAGCATTCACTGGTATACCACTTCTTTCTTCATTGATAATGAAAGGAAATACATCCCATGAACCAAAAGCGGCTACCTTTCCCTGAAAATCTTGTTGTTTGTTAATGTACTCCAGTACCGTTTCGTTCGGATTGGGAACCTTGTGGTTAGAGTCAATCCTGGAGTCGTCAGCAAATCCGGAGAGGATCTCGTTATAACCAGGATATGAAAACCACATCCGGTTAGTGGTATTCACCTTACTCCCCTTCCACCGGTTACCGTATAGCTGACCTTTTTCAGCAATGACCGACCAAAAGAAAGGCATTAGCTGCATCCTTCTCTCTTCTGCACCAACTGACCAGAACAGTTCCTTCAGTTCATCCGGATTTTCAACGTAGTCTTTGTCGCCAATTAATGTAGAATCTGCCCCACCAAAAACCTCCTGCCACCGCAGGCCATCCAATGTGATCAAAAAGACATGCTCCGTTCGGGTTTTTTGGGCGCATCCCTGAAGGGCAATAAATACAAAGAGTGCAAAAATAATTAGTTTGTTCATTTGATTTCGCGTGTTTTGCAGTGTTTAGTTTGCGCAATTTAAAAAAATTTGTGTTAGGATCGGCGTTGAACATCCCCCTGCCGCCCACGCACTTGTATAGCGCGGGCGGACGTGGCTGTTGCACAACGTTTTCGACAAAATTCTTTGTGTCTCTTTGTGTCTTGGTGTCTTAGTGGTTAACCATTTTTCACCGCGGAGGCACCAAGACACAAAGAGACACAGAGGTTTTTACCTGTAAAACAGAGGCACGGTCTTAAGTTGTACAACACCCACAGAACGCTGGCGCCAGGTTAAGCATTAAGTTATCTCAATTCTCCCACCAACCTTTTGCATTAATATCGTCACCACCGATGGCATCTACCGCCTGCCGGTAGCTATCCGCATTTAATGACTGCTCGCGATCGGGATATAAAAACCTGACCGGTACCTGGTCATTATTTACGTTGTCCTGACCCGGCACGATGATGGAGGGCAGGCCTGTTCTCCTGAAATCGTACCAAGCCTCCAGGCCAACCATGAAGGAGGCCAGCCATTTTTGTCTCATAATGGTTTCTAACGCACCATCGTAGGCCACACCCGGCTGGGAAAGATAAGCATCCATGTCCTGCTCAGTATTCCAATACGCAAAGGAAGCAGTTATACCGCTCTCATAATAGGTTGCTGCGTCGCCGGTAATCCATCCTCTCTGGGCTGCTTCGGCCAGGATAAACTGTAATTCTGCATATTGCATCAGGGAAGATCCCACCGCATCGGGAGACCTGAAAAACAATGCCTCGTTGAGCCTGGATACATTGGAAGCACCCCCATTGAAGGTGGAGGCGTTGTTTTCACTAAGCCCGTTTGGCAGGCCCACAAACAGGGCGGGGTCATCATCAGGGTTGTCAGTGGGTTGAAACCAGGTGTCGAGCCTGTTATCGCCAAACTGCTTCAGGACCGCCTCGCTGGTCTGGCTCAGGCGGTGTTCATCGAAACTTCCGATTCTGCTACGACTGATAGGAAAGGAAGTGGCCACACTCTGCGCCGGAAAGAGCAAAACAGCGTTATCTTCGTTGCTTTCAAAAATGGGTTCATTGTCAATAATCTGCTGCATCTCGGCAGATACATCACGCCTGTTGGATATTCTCATCAGATATCTGAGCCGAAGAGAGTTGGCCAGCTTCCGCCAGGCAACAAGGTTACCTTCATACAACAAATCGCCTCCTAAAATGGGAATACCCTGGGTCAGCAAATCATTGGCCTGCGCCAAATCGGAAAGAATTCCCGTATAAACAGTTTCCTGTGAATCATAACCCGGTTGAAACGCTCCATCGGTGGCACCTTTGATAGCATCTAAATAAGGTACACTGCCCCAGCTATCCGTAAGGTTTGAATAGATGTAGGATTTCATAACCAGCGCTATTGCCTCATAACTGGCATTTCTTGTTTCCTCAGCACGGGCTGACGCTATAATCATTTCAACTTCCGTAAGATCACCATAGAAGTTATTCCATTTACCGCTTTCAGATCCCCAGTTGTAGCGGTCGAAGCCGGTGAAGTTAATCTTGGCGGTAAGTTGGGAGACAATATTCCCGTTGTTCCAGCCGGTATTAACCAGATCGGTCAGTGTATTGGAGATTACGGTAGAAAGTAACAAGTCAGGTGTGACCGACTCAGGCTCGTTGTTATTGGTGTTGATTTCGTCGAAATCATCCGTACAGCCTGCCAAAATCAGGAGGCAAACTGTTATTAAAGCAGTAATTCTTTTCATTACAAAATATTTTTGGTTACTGTCAAAATCATCAGAAGGTAACATTCAAATTAAATCCAATACTTCTCGAGCTGGGTGTTGCCATATCTTCAACCCCGGGAACGATAGTACCCCCATTAAAAGATAGGGTTTCAGGATCGAAATGAGGGTTTTCGGTCCATAATGCCAGATTCCGGCCTACGGCAGAAATAGTAACCGTGCGTATAGGAGTTCCCTGCAGCATTGATTGAGGCAGGCTGTAAGATATCTTTACTTCTCTGAGCTTTAAAAAAGAAGCGTCAAACATACCCACTTCTTCATTGCCCCTGTTGTAACGCCACCAGTAATAATCCCTGCCACTTAGCCGCACATCATTGGGCCTGTAGGAGCCGTCTGCATTTTCAACCACCCCTTCAGAGATAATGCCTTCTTCCCTGCCTTCGGCAGTAAAATCCATCATACCGGAGGTACCTCCAATTAAAACGGTTCTTGAATTCACCACACCGCCATGCCTCCAATCAAATAAGACACCCAGGGAGATACCTTTGTAGGTGAATGTGTTCTGGAAGCCCATCATAAAATCCGGGTTGTAATTACCGAGGTTTTTCAACGTTGGGTCCCTTATAGCAAAGCCATTTTCATCGTGGATTACCTGGCCGAAGAAGGGACTATTTTCATCCTCGACAGTTTTAAAACCCGTTCCGTAAACATCCCCCACTCTACCTCCTACTCTCGCCTGAACTTCAATGTAGTTATCTGAAATAGTATATACATCCAGATCGTCGATCAACTCTTTTACAGTGCCCCGGTTTCTGGTAAAATTCACCGTAGACATCCAGCTAAATCCATTCTCGGACTGTAGTATCTGTCCATTCAAAACCAGCTCTACTCCCTTATTCTCAATCTCACCGGCATTAATCATTCTGGATCTATAACCGGAGGTATATGACACCGGAAGTTCGAGAATCTGGTTTTTGGTATTAGCCTGATAATAAGTAGCATCCAGCCCAATCCTGCCTTTAAACAACCGGATATCTGCGCCCAACTCAAATGAATTAGACTCTTCGGGTTTAAGGTTGGAATTTCTTAGTACTTCTGAGGCATTTACCCGTGCTACGTCGCCAAACGGCTCCTCAAATGGAAAAGTATTTACTAACGAATAGGGGTCAGTATCATTACCCACAATGGCCCATCCTGCCCTCAACTTGGCAAAGGAAATGAACGAGGGTAATTCAGTCATATCAGAAATTATGGCACTTAACCCAACTGAAGGGTAGAAATAGGAATTGTTGTCCGAAGGCAAGGTACTGGACCAGTCGTTTCGACCTGTAATATCCAAAAAGAGGATATTTTTATATGAAAGGTTGAAAAAACCATATAGACTCTGCACCTCCCGCTCGTCATTAAATTGATTTTTTGCAAGCGGTTCAGCCGCATTTCCAAAATTAAAGATACCCGGTACGGAAAGGGCATTAGCGCTGACTCGCTTGTACCTGTTTTCATCTTGTCTCAGGTTACCCCCGATAGACGCACCCACCTGGAAGATGCCATCGAGGTCTTTATTGTATGTAAGCAGGAAGTCCGTATTTTGCTCTCTGAAGTAAATGTCATCCTCCCGGTACTGACCTCTTGGAAACCGCTGCGTGCTAAAAGCCCTTCTTCCCGTACGTAATTCATTAAATAAATCAAGCCCTGACCTTATCATGAAAGACAATTCATCGGTAAGCTGGAAATCTACCCTGAGGTTACCGAAAAGCCTGTCTTTATCGAAGCCATTCGTATTTTCATACATAGTAAAATACGGGTTATCATGCCAGTTGTAATTATAGTTAAACTGCTGAATTCCCTCTTTTCCCGGCTGCCAGTAGTCGCGCAGGGTACTCATGTCGATCTGCCGGCCAAACCACACCCACAAGTACATAATGTTTTCAGTACCATAAGAGTTGTTAGGGCGGTTATCACTATTACTGTTGACATAGTTCATCGAGGCGGTGACTTTAACTTTTTCACCTATATGATAGGAGCCACTCAGGGCGAAATTATCCCGGTTGTAATCTGTGTTGGGAAGAATACCCTCGCTGGTAAGCCTGGTATAGGCAGTCCTGAAATTGCCATTCTCGTTAGAACCACTCATCGCTATGTTGGTGGAACTGGTGTATCCTGTTCGGAAGAAATCCTCAATGTTATCGGGACTGGCAGTCCAGGGCAGAGGCGTTGCTTCATCCGTAAAGTTACCTTCTTCATCCCTGGGACGCAGTGTAAAGTCACCCGCTCTGAAACCGGAAGAAGTAGGGCTATTATGCTGAACAATCGGTTGGCCTTCAAACCTGGGGCCCCAGCTTTCATCGATATTGTCATTAATACCTGCTCCAAAACCATCGCCAAAGGCAAACTCCCCGCCTGCTCCCTGACCGTATTCATTCTGGTATCCGGGTATTCTCAAGGGTCTTTCAAAAGTGACATTTTGATTGATATCTACCCTGAACCCCCCACTGTCTTTGCCAGATTTGGTGGTGATCAGAATAACACCGTTAGCGCCCCGTGACCCATACAAAGCTGTGGCATTGGGGCCCTTTAAAACCGAAATCGATGCTATATCATCGGGATTAATATCCTGGGCACCATTTCCGTAGTCGGTCTCCAGATTTCCTTCGGCCTGGTTACTGGTAGTCCTGTTACTGATCGGAATACCATCGACGACAAAAAGCGGTGAGTTTTGGCCCGGTATCAATGAGCTTTCACCCCTGATGGTGATCAATGAAGTCGAACCTACACCAGAACTCCCACCTACCACCTGTACACCAGCTACCCGGCCGGCAAGTGAGTTAACAACATTGGTTTCGCGGGCTTCGGTCAACTCATCACCCTGCACTTCCTGTACAGCATAGCCCAATGCCTTTTGCTCTCTTTCAACGCCCAGGGCTGTTACCACAATTTCATCGAGGGAGGTGACATTTTCTTTCATGGCCACGTTAATGACAGTTCTGTTGCCGATTATTTCCTCGACGTTGACGTATCCGACAAAAGAGAATATCAGTGCTTCCGCCTCATCCGGAACCGTCAGGCTGTAAGCACCGTTAACATCGGTGACCTGTCCAATGGTAGTGTTTTTGACAGTTACAGTTACAAAAGGCAATGGCTGACCGGTAGAGGCGTCGGTAACTTTTCCGGTTATGGTAAAGTTTTCAAGGTGCTTTTTAGAATAAGGAGTTTCCCCAGCCCGGAGGGCTTCAATGCCAAAAACCTGCGTGAATAACAAGCACAGAAATGCAAGAACTCCCGAACAGAGCACCCTCTTTAAACAATTTTTCATAATTTTACGTGTTTTACTAAATCGTAATGTTTTGGTGAAATATTAAGGTTATTGAAAGCCATAGCATCCGTCCAAAGATTACCTGGCTTTTAATGGCCGATTGTGAAGTGCCTGATAGGCACTTCTTTCTTTTTTGATAATATTTTTACATAGGCATGTTTTCATTTAGATAATTCCTTCATAAGTTTTAAAACTGCTTTTGTTTCCCAACTCTAAACAGCGGCAGTAACCTCCTCCACAAGGCCAAATGACAAGGTCATTCCGGCCCCGCCGAGTCCGTTGACGATTGTCACCCCTTCTTCCGGAGTGAGAATGATTTCAGTCGATCCGTTTTTCATCTTTGGGTATACCCCGTTCCAGTGTGTGCCGACAGTCCAGTCTTTGAACCGCGCAAATGTCGAAAGATACTGCAGGATCATATCGTCGATAACTTTTTGATTGAAGGGCGTAAGATTCAATCCGTATTCATGCGAATCCCCGACTGTCAATTCCCCGAGGCCGTTTTGTGATACCATCACGTTGAGCCCCCATTCAAGGTAGGTGGGATGTTCTTCTTCATAATACCGTTGCAAAGCTGCATGTGAATCCATCGCCTGGAATGAACCGTAATGCACCAATGAAAGGCCTCCACATAAAGCCGGGCCAATTCTCCACCCTTCAGGCTGAGATACCAGGCGCATCATTTGCAGCTTACACTTGGTGATGTCGGTCTTTTTGAATTCTTCGGGAAAGAGGGTTTCGAAGTCCGCTCCACTGCAAACATAGATAAGGTCCGCCTCATAGGTTTGTCCACCTGCTTTCACTTTCGGGTAGGTAACTTCCGTGACAGCAGTGTTCCAGTGAAAGCCGACGCCATAATTCCGGGCTAAAAGCTCAGCAAGGTGGCAAATAGCCTGACGGGGATCCACGATTACCTCATCTTCGCTCCAAAGGGCGCCCAGCAGTCCATTTTCAATCACCGCCCCTGATTTTTTCATGGCTTCCCCCGGCGTCAATACCTGGCATCGGGTGTTTTTCAAAGCAAATTCTTCGATAACAGCCATTTCCTCCGGCCGGTGGGCCAGGTGAAGGCTTCCTGCTCTCTCAAACCAAAGCTTTGCTTCGCCCGCCATTTCTATCCATACCTCCCGTGATCTTAGCGCCCGGTCATAAAGCTTCCCCGTTGGTTGCCCAATTGGCCAAACCATCCCAAAATTTCGGACCGATGCGCCCTGGGCTTTTGGATGCCTTTCAAACACTTCAACCTGCCAGTTTTTCAAGGCAAGTGACCTGGCTGTTGCCAACCCAACAATACCTGCTCCTACCACAATGGCTTTTTTCTTAGTCATAACTATGTAATTAGTATAATTTGTTTTCCGGATGTTCTTGTATAAGTTTTGTACTTCAGATGAAAGTAAACAGACGCTATGAGTGTAATCGACAAACCGATCACCGAACTTATCAACAGGGTATTACTGAAAAATATCGTCCACGAAGTGTTTTTGAACCCTCCCAACTCTTTGTAAAATAAGAAGGAAACACTGCCGAGATAACCGAAGCTATCGGCAAGATATATTAGAAATCCAGCATTGCCAGCGTGCCGAAATACCGCTATAAAACGTTCGAACAGCACACAATTAAAAGGTACATAGGCCATGTATAAGCCCAGCCCTACCGCTATCATCCAGAGAACAGGTGTAACCGCTTGTCTCAAAAATAACAGGGTAAAAACCAATATGATCGCAAAACCAATCATAATGAGAAAGTGGTTAATCATCAGGGCTTTCAAATTGTTTTTTATCAATACGAGCAGGCTGATGATAAGCAGCACGGTTAGTGAAATCGGTATTTCTGTTTGGGTAAAAATGGCAGACTGATCGGCTAGTCCCTGTTCCTGCCAGATATTGGCAACGAAATTATCCCTTACGTCCCTTAACAAAGTGAGAAATACGTATGCGATTACCAGCAATGTAATGCCAAACCCATATGACTTCAGAAGCTTCAGCCGGTCTTTTCCTGTCATCGGCACACGTGCATGGCGTAGTGTCACATCCTGGGCTGTCGGGACCGGTGTCTGGTCAAGCAGCCAGGTAAACACGAGCAGAGGCAACATAAAAACCAATCCGGTAAGGCTTGGCATCCACCATTGGCTCACCTCGAAATTAATCATCAGGTAGGCGCCGACTGACTTGACAAGGCCTGAGGAGAAAATAAAACTTACACTGAGAAAGGCCCCCATAAACTCCGTATACCTCCTCCCTTCAAGATAACTGAATACCAACCCCCACACCATACCGAGTGGAAAGCCATTGATAAAAAGCAGGGTAATATTCAAAGGTTCCGGTACCAGAGGGAAAAGCAACAACGCTATCCAGGACGATAGGATAAACAACAAAATAAACCGGGCTCTGGAGTTTTGCCCCATTTCGGAAATAAATTTGACACCATAAAATTTAGAAAGGGTGTAACCGGCAGTCTGAGCAAAAATGAGCCAGATTTTATAGTCAATTCCCAACCATACCATCGAGTCGAAAGTGGCTACTGTAAATGGCTTACGAAAAGCATACATACAAGAATAAGTGCCAAACGCTGCAACGCCGGCGGTAAGTGCAATCAGTTTTTCATTTTTGCCGGAAAGTCGGTCTTTCAGGGTCATTTCAGGCTGCAATTATAGCTTTAAGCTCTTCCAGCGAATGAATGGCATGGGTAGCTCCCATTGCCAACAGGTCATCCTTCGTATATTGAGTAGAAATCATGCCTACAATATATCTACACCCGGCATTAATGCCCTCTTCCATATCAGAGCGGGTGTCCCCTACTTTTACGATATCACCGGCGCTTTTAATATTAAAATGTTCCAGCGCCCGTTGAATCATCTGTGGCGCCGGTCTCCCCTGGCTCACTTCATCGGAAGTAACAGAAAAGTCAATCAGTTGTTTATCCCTCCAACCCATTTTATCGATCAGTAAATCGGCGGTGGAGCGGATGTAACCGGTATCCAGTACTACCTTAATATTATTTTGCTGCAGATGGGAAAAAAGATCCGAAGCACCAGGCATCTCCTTGATTTTTTCACTGTTCCTGTAGGCTTCTTCTACCATCGTACGGAATATTTCGCCTGCCTCTTCTGCTTTTTCCTTTTCCACTTCACCCAGCTTCAACTCCATAAGTAACCTGATCCCTTCCTTTTTATTCATGCCGCCCACACGTTCCATTACTTCCGGCAATGAATAATGCAAGCCGAACTGCTCTAATGTCCTCCTGACGCATTCATAAACCGTTTTTCCCTCATCGATGGTAGTGCCTGCCATATCGAAAACCACTGCTTTAATGGGGGTCGAATTAGTTATTGTTTCGCTCATATTTAAATTTTTTACTGCCACGTGCAGTAGATGATAAATTTTTTCTATTTTGGCTGTAAAGTTGAACGGATGAAATCAGACATACTAGGTGCCATCGGTAAAAAGCTACGCGAAATCCGGAAGGACAAAGGCCTGAGCCTTGTAGAGGTGGCCAATGAAAGTGGAATAACTGCCGGATTGCTTTCAAAAATTGAAAACTTCCGCACCACACCATCGCTTCCGGTCCTTTACAAAATTGCATTAGCCCTGAAAGAGCCACTTTCGGAAATCGTAAAACCTGTCGATGATGAGCCGGAACAACTATATACATTGATCAGAAATGGTGAAGGTGATGAAGAAATAAGATATGACTCGAAAGGTTTGATTTATGAAAGCCTCATTTCCAAGGTCATTCATAATACGCCTGTTAAAATTAACATGGTGACGGTGAAACCAGGGGTATACCGCAAGCCTATCTCTAATGACAGCTTTGAACTGATCTATGTTATTGAAGGTGAAATTATCTATGGCCTTCAGGATGAACTTATTCATCTGAACAAAGGAGATACTTTGTATTTTAATGGTCAGATTCCTCATTCTCTCAAAAATCCGGGTACTAAAAACGTTATGCTTTTTAAAGCTTATTTCATGAATCCAAATCCTTGAATAGCCGCTTTACCAGCGCATCCAAAAAATTCATATTTATAAAGGTATTAAAAAATTTTACGCCAAAACATTAAAAAAAATATTTAACAATAACTTAATTTTTTTCATATTCAGTTAATCATTTATATAATGAAAATCAGTTAGTTGTGGGAAATATATTCTTATTCATATTTTTTTTTAATCCGGAAAGATTAATTTTTGTTAACAGAGAAATTTGAATATTTGTAAAATTTTAAATGTTACAGAAAGTGCTATTATCGAAAAAAGGGTATGGCTATTCAACGAACAATATGATCCTGTTTACCTGAACAAAAGGCCAGTTTTTCAATCTCTTTTATGTGCGAGAAGTTTCCCAAAATCAATACCGGTTATGATTTTGATCATTTTTTGTTTTTGAGATTAGCTTTACTTACAGGAATATGAAAATTATAGCTGTTTTGACTATTGGCCTATTAGCTGCCATCATGTTCTCCGGAAAAAAATATCGGTCTTCGGCAAATACCGAATTAAAGAATATCAAATTGCCTTCCCCGGTGTATAGCGGTGAAACTTCCATAGAGGAGACCCTGAAAATGCGCAGGTCAGTACGGGAATACAGGGACGAGCCATTGACATTGACTCAGGTGTCACAAATTTTATGGGCGGCCCAGGGTATCACCGATTCCAGGAATTTCCGTACGGCACCTTCTGCCGGAGCCTTGTATCCTTTGGAGGTTTATCTGGTAGTTGGCAATGTGCAGGACTTACCGGAAGGCGTGTATAGATACCAGCCAAACCATCATGAACTAAGCCTGGAGCTGGAAGGTGATAAAAGAAAGGCTGTAGCGCAAGCGGCGTTATTGCAAAACTGGATGACCAAGGCTCCGGTGATACTGGTGATTGCAGCGGTTTATGAGCGTACCACCATCAAATATGGGGCCCGGGGGAAAAGATATGTACATATGGAAGCAGGGCATACTGCACAAAATGTATACCTGCAGGCCATGTCCCTGAATTTAGGGACGGTAATCGTTGGCGCCTTTGTGGACCAGGCAGTAAAGAATGTTTTGACTATGAAGAAACAAGAGCAGCCCTTAGCCATTATGCCCATTGGTTCAGCGCAATAAATAAATTATGCTAACAACTTAATAATAAGTTAAAGCTAAGCTATTCATTTCAACGGCATGTTCTATCGCGCCTGCTATTCTACCCCGACAATACCATTAAATTTCAAACCGGATACTAAATGCCGGTTTCCCCTTCTTCTTCCACTTCATGGTTGAGATTCAAAATATCGTCCCTGACCGATGCCATAGTCTCTACAGATTGATGGTACACCTTATTAACCAGCGCATCCACATCTTTTTCAAACTCAGGAGGAAGTTGGTCGCGCAACTTGTCAATCTCAATTTCAATACTATCGAAAGATGCCTGTAGTATACGATAGGCTTCTGTGGCTGTTTCAGTTACCAATGTTTGCTGTTCTCCGTTTAATCTAATCTGACTCATAATAAGACAATTTTGTGGACTTTGACCCTAATCACAGACCAGCCTGATCTTAATTATTTACCCTTTAACCAATTCTTACTAACTTATAATAAACTAATTAATCGGCACGGTACATACCTGGTTTTCAAAAAACAGGAAATTGCTGACTCCTTAACGCTTTTCTTACATAAATTTAGGAAAATTATGTCAGACAACGCAGGATTTATAGTGGCACACCCATGAAAAGCATTTCTTTTCACCCTCGTGTGGCCGATATACGGTAAAGGCCAAGTATTTGATCCGGACTGCGGGAGGTGGAGCATCTGCTGAATAAAATGCCTGCAAAAGCATGAAGACGCCTGATAAAGGGCATTTGGTGGTTATAGAATCCCCGGATCTTACAGCCCTGTTGGTTGACTTTTTATCAGAAGTGCTTACTTTAAGCCATTTGCAAAAAGCGGTCTATGGCCGCTTAAGTACCTTGTACATCACAGATCAAAAATTTGAAAGTGATACAGAAGGAATATCAGCAAGCGCTTTCGATCAGGATATTAAGGCGGTCACTTAATATCCGGGGTTTTGGGTTAAATTGCTGTTATTAACCAAAATCTCAAAAGGAACAGGAAGCAGCAATTGAAAATTGGCGATAGAAAGCTCACTTTCAGCTTTGAAAAACCTTCTCAGGGTAATAAATGAGTTGCCTTCCAGACTCATTTCACTTTGCCACTGGCTAAAAACTTCCCCGGAAAGGTCACTCTGGGATAAACCTGCCGGCAGGGTGGCCTCCCCGGCCCGTAACCTGAGGACATCCAGGGCATCTTTAGCATCTGTCAAAGAAAAAAGTGCCGTGTGCGCTTCTGCGCTTATCAGGTAAGCTTCAGTAAGCCTGAAAACAGGAACATAATTGCCTTTGGTGAAAAAGCTGGAAAACTGAGCATTTCCTGTCTGCTCAAAAACCCATATCAACTCTGAATTATCTGCCGTGAAATTGTTCGTGTTTTCACTTAAATTATAAAGGGAATTGCCGATTATTTCATTAGCGAGGGTTAAAGCGTTGGACCAGTCTGCATTAAAAAGATAGGTTCTCGCCAGCAGGGCTTGTGCAAAGCCTTTTGTTACTTTACCTTCTTGTCCGGCGGTCCATGAAGCAGGAAGCTTGCCGATGGACAAGTTAAGATTGTTCTGAATAAACGTAATTACATCCTGTTGACTACTCCGAAACGATCCTGTATTTTCAATTTCCAATTCCAGTGGAACAGGCCCAAACCACTTCATCAAATTGAAATAGAGATATGCGCGAATTGCCATAGCTTGTCCTGTCACCTCACCTTTTTCCTGATTATCAGTCAAGGCATTTTCAGCGCTCAGAATAATGTTGTTCAAACCAAGTATAAGCTCATAACCTTCTGACCACAAATTCAATACCTGCCCGTCATTACTATTATGGCTGTGTGCATGCAAATTGTCCCATTCCGAAGAAGGGGAAGCCGTGGTGTTGGCATATACACCGTCTAGCAAATAGGTAAATTCCAGGTAGGCACCAAAATCCACATACCCTGACTCGAGGCTCGCCAATACCTCTGCCCTGGTCGCCAATGGCTCTGCGGCGATATCGTTGAGTTCTACCGTAATCCCGGCAGTGCTACTAACCTGACCATCGCTTACCGCTATGGTTAAGGTAAAGGAAGGGGTTGTCTCATAATCCAACGCCGAAGATGTATTCACCGTCAGTTCGCCTGTTCCGGCATTGACAGCAAAAGCATCTCCCGTATTTCCATCTGTTATAGAAAATGTTAAGGCATCTTCATCCGGATCAGAAGCCTGGATGGTGCCTACCACTGTCCCTTCCTGGCTGTTTTCATCAATGGAAAGGCTTTGATTTTCTACCACGGGCGACAGGTTTTCATCCTGGTCTGTCACCTCAATGCCGATATTGGCAGAAGCCATGTCAGTACCGTCACTTACCTGAACCACCAGGGTGAATGACGGATTGGTTTCAAAATCAAATACCGATGGGTCGTTCACTGTTATCACACCTGAGGTGCCATTGATAGCAAAAGCCTCACCGGTATTTCCGTCTGTGATGGAAAATGTTAACTCATCCTCATCCTGGTCCGTCGCCTTTACGGTTCCCACAGTGGTACCGCCAGGACTGTTTTCGGCCACTGAAAAGCTCTGTGCTTCAATTTTCGGGGGATTGTTAGCAGGAGTATCGTCATCTTCCTCACAGGAAATACAGATATAACACAGGCCGCAATACATTAAAAGCCGGGTAATTCGCCGAATCGTTTTCATTAAATTGTTCATATAACTGTATGTGGATCTTGTCTTTATCACTGATGATAGGCCCGTAAATATATCTGGCAGACTTTATTGTATAAGTTTGTGCCAAGTACTTTTCTTACACACGACAGGAACTGGCAAAAAGACACAAAGAGACACAGAGGTTTTCGCAAATAAAATAAAAATACAGGTAGCTTTATAAATGTAATAAATGTTCCAGTCATTTGAAAGGAGGATACCCTCGCAACCAGTCATAGCATGGTTTCTGATTTGTTTTTACCGGTCGATTGGACTACCGATGCTGTATGGCTCAACTTGTACCGGCACATTGGGTTTACCAGCAAAAGCCAGATGACAGCAATATTGATCACGCAAGGGGATCTCCCGGATTTGCCAGCTTCTGCCATTGACTTCCGCCAGTCCCTCGCCCGGAAAGTCGATTGCTTTGAGAGGGATGTTTAAGCCTTTTCCGTCAGCCTTGATAATTGCCTCTTTTTTGGTCCACCAGAGGTAAAATTCATGGTACTTATCCTCAGCTTCTCGCATAAGGGTTAATTCCCGGTTGGTGAATTGCCGCCTGAAATCCTCGATGTCCAGCGGTTTGATCTCTTCAATATCTATGCCTACCGTACAGTCTTCACTGAGGGCGCAGACTACGCCATTACCTGAATGTGAAATATTAAAATCAACCACCTCTCTGAGATAAGGACGGCTGTAAGATGTATACAGCATGTCTTTCAGTTTCTTTTCGTCGATGCCATACTTTTTAAGCCCTTCGATCAGTAGTAGTTTTCCAAATAAGCCACAGTGTGCGTCCTCCCATCGTCTGTACTTTTTGATGCGTCGACGCATGGGTTCGGGGAGACGAGCGAGATGGTATTCAAAAATCTCATCTTCGAGTTTTTTATCACAAAAAGTAAATAAAATGTGTATCATGCCTGTTTTTTATGGGCTTCGAGCATAGCCACTATCGTTGCTTCAATATCTGCCGCAAGGATTGAAATGGTTGGCTTCTCAAAAATACGGTTCACCGGAAGCTGAAGTTTCAGGCTGTCTTCAATACGGGCAACAATACGTATGGCTGAAAGGGAGTTTCCTCCAAGATGAAGAAAATTATCGTCGATGCCAATTCGGTTGACCTGCAACACTTCAGTCCATATGTCGGCAAGCACTGCTTCCACCTCTGTCTCAGGCACTACATACGGAACATCCATGACGGGCTGCTCGACGTGCAGACCAGGCAAGGCCTTGCGATCTATCTTGCCATTGGCTGTTAGCGGCAGACTTTCCAGATATCTGAAATAGGAAGGGATCATATATTCAGGTAATCGTCCGGCCAGGTGGCTTCTAATCTCTGATTGTGAAACTCCGGAGGATGTGGTGTAAAAAGCCACCAGGTGTTTTTCATCCTCCGGATGGCGATCTGTATCCGTATAGTCGATCTCGCGCATCATGCGGTGTACCTCTTCAGTATTTATCTCTTCGTTGATCTCATCGAGGGCACCTTGCCTGGTTTTATGCCCCAGGCGTACATCCCAACTGTAAGGGAAGGCGTAATTGCTGTATCCCTGTTCCTTTTTGTGCACAAAAATCCCCAATTGATTGATCAGGCAATTGGTGGAGCGGCCGGTGTCTGATGGCCGGATCCAGGGTAAATGCTGCTCCAGATACTGCATCATTTCATCCATGCTTATGTTGTTGTACCGGTAGAAATCAATAAACTGCACCTTTTCAAAGACCTGGTCGTCAGCAAACATAGATGTGTCTAAATGCTGACTCACTGCATCATTTACCCGGTGATAGGCTTTTCGCGCATTCAGAATGATCTCGTCGATACCCTGAACATCCACATTTTCTTTCCAAAACAACTCTTCGGTCAATCTTGTCTCGAAAAACTGCCCTCTGGAAAGTCCTGTTACAATAAAGGGAATCCCTTTTTCCAGGGCTACCTGGGTACTTAAGGTATACAACGTCTTGAAACACCCATTGCAAACATTGCTGTGTCTCTTCAGGCTGTCCACGAAAATTGCATTCATGGCAGGTGTGGTCCCATAGATATGATCGACACCCAGATGCTCAGCAACCCGGGTGATGTTGGCTTTTGCTTCTTCGGAAATATAACCATTGTCGAGGGTATATGCGAGCACATTTGCTCCCATTTCCACCAACTGGGCCAGGGCATAGGTGCTGTCCTTTCCCCCACTCAGCAACATCATGCAATCATAGCCTGTCGGCTCTTTTTTTTCTGTGGGCGTCAATAATGTATGGAGTTCCTGTGGTGTCTTGAAATATTGTTTTGCTTTTTCCTGATAGGTATCGAAAGAAAGGCATAAAGCGCAGGTTCCGGTATGATCAAAGACTACATTGGGATAGTTGGAAGGAAGACCGCAACGAATGCAATAGCTGATTTCATCAGTGGCTGATGCTCCCGGGTGGGCTTGCAGCATAACCACACAATCTCCGATGCCCGGATGCGTGCGCAAAGCTGCTTCAATTTCACCCGGCTCTACCCGGATGCCCCCGATTTTTACCTGATGGTCAATCCGGCCCAAAAATTCCAGTTCACCTCGCTGATTCATCCTTGCCATATCACCGGTACGGTACATGCGGGAGCCGGCAACAAATTTATTGTTGACAAAACGCTCAGCAGTTAATCCGGGATCGTTCCAGTAACCATCTGCCAACCCTGCCCCGGCCAGATACAATTCACCGGGAACACCTTGTGGAACCCGGTTTTGATGATCATCCAGCACGTAAACCTGCATATTGGGAATTGGTTTACCGATAGGTACGGATACCTGTGTATCGACATGGGTGTCGAACGCATGCACTACACAACCGACAGTCGCTTCGGTCGGACCGTACTCATTAAAAATACGTGTTGGAGCATGGAGGGATCCGGCAATGGATGCGGCGAGATCCGATCTGAGTGCTTCACCTCCCACGATGATGGTATTTATAGGAGTATCCGTGAGATCTTTGTCCCTTATGAGTGCCAGGTGGGCCGGTGTAAGCTTGATAATGTTGACTGTTTTATCTTCAATTACTTCTAAAAGTGACAGGTCAGGACCGGTATCAGGTTCTCTAAACACGGCAATACTACCTCCGGAAATCAACGGCACGAAAAGAGAAGTCACTGTCAGGTCAAAACCCGTAGAGGTGAACAGGGGAAATACAGGTTTTTCATGGTTGACATATTTTTCTTTTGCCCATTGGGCATAGTGGACAAGAGACTGATGTTTAATCATGACACCTTTGGGCTCTCCCGTAGACCCGGAAGTAAACATGAGGTAAGCCAGCATATCCGGTGTCGGACCGGCTTCAGTAATGATAGACTTTTCTTTAGCAATGGCTTGCCATGCTTTATCCACCTTACCTATTGGAATTCCCGAATCCGATATGACATCCGCCAGGCTATCGGAGGTCAGAACCAGGCGAGGTTTGGCTGAGTCGAGTATTTGTTGAACCCGTCGATAAGGATTATGAGAAGCAACAGGAATAAATGCGCAACCGGCTTTTAATGTTCCCAATACACTGATTACAAACTCAGGAGTCCTCGGCAGGTAAATTGCCAGCCTTTCCCCTTTGGCGATTCCCTGTTGGCGGAGATACTGCGCCAGTTGGTTTGATTTTTCATCTAAATCCCGGTAGCTCAATGATTTATTCTGATAGATAACAGCTTCGGCATCAGGAGATAAGGCGGCCTGGTTTTGAAACAGATCCACCACTGTACTTGGTCCCGCAACATCCGGTTGACCAAAATTTCCGGGCATTTCATCCCATTCTTCACAGTCTTGCAGCGCCACCTTTCCAAGAGGTTGGGACCGGTCTTCGATGCATGCATCCAACAGTTTCAAAAAGTGATTGGGCACCTGTTGTCTTTGGCCCTTGTCAAACACATCATGATTTAAGTCAAAGTGGAGTTGGATGCTACCCTGCTCTTCGAAATCATGTACTTGTAGCCGTAGATGGTGTCTTGGGTCTACATGGCCCGGATGCTGCCACGTTGATTTGACAGGGATGCCGTCAAAATCTGAAAAAGTAGCATGGATATAATTCAGCACCACGTTAAAACCCTGGCTCAGGGCGGGCGTGGCAGTACCGGGCTGTGCATTCATCAGGAATTCACTGGCTTCTGTCCTGACACGTTGAAGCAGCGAGCTAAAGGTATCGTCAGGCCGAACTTCCGCTATGAGGGGCAGCACTTCGATAAATACCCCGGGTGTTTCTTTGAAATCGGCTGTTGTCCGGTTGTGCGTGGGGGTTCCGATGGCAAGTTTGGTTTGAGCACTGATCCGGTACAGGTAGGCAAACAGCACCGATGTAAAAATATTGAAAAGTGAGAGGTGTTGGGTCCACGATCGCAGATCCCTTTCCTTCGTTAAACGGCGAAGAAGCCCGGAACGCTCAGCGCCAAGTTCCAGGGTAACCCTTGTCGCTTCCGTGGTTACCACAGGGGAGTTATGGCCATATAACCCGGGGGATTGTGGCAGTTTGGCCTGAATGACATCCCAGTACGCGGTAACTTTTTTATTTTGGCCGGCAAAGCGGAGATTTTTTTCATAAGCCAGGTAATCTTTATAAAGGGGTAACGCCGGAGCTTTCCCGGGTGTTCCGGCACCAAGGTGATGATACAAAACGGCCATTCTGCGATACAGGACAGACACTGCCCAGGCATCGGTGATCAGGTGGTGTTGATTCAAATACCAGATCCAGAGACGATCGGACTTTTTGATAAGCACTGAGGTAAACAACCGCTTCGAAAGATCAAACCTGATGCAATTCTGATTCGAAAACCAGGAGGCGTCATCTTCTGCCGACCTGCCGGGATCCGACCAGTCGAGCATCTCAGGAAGGTAGTTAAATGCTGAAAGCACCCGTTGCCGAGGCATCCCGTCCTCTTCCATGAAAACGGTTCTCAGCGCATCACTTTGATCAACCAACCGCTGAAACGCCAATTGAAATCGCGAAATATCCAGCTCACCTTGTATCTCAAAGGTTAATACCATGTTGTAAAGCGGAGATTCCGGGCTCAGCTTTTGCCCCGTCCAGAGCAATAACTGGCTTTGCGTCAGATTTGAATCGATTGAAGTTGTCTCTTGCTCATTCATCCGTTTTTTACTTTATTCTCTCCTATAAACTTAATACTTAACCTGGCGCCAGCCTTTAGCTGTCGCACAACGTTCTCAACAAAATTCTTTGTGCCTCTTTGTGTCTTGGTGTCTTCGTGGTTAACCTTTTTTCACCACGAAGACACCAAGAGGCACAGAGGTTTTCGGCTATACAATAAAAATACAAGCACAGTCTTAAATTGTGCAACACCCACGTCCGCTCGCGCTACGGGGAGTTATTTTTATTTGATGTTTGGTCGATGACCACAGATACTACCTGCTTTAATCCGATTTACGTCTTTTTAAATAATTATCAATATCCTCTACGGTCATGAAGTTTTCAATAACCAGATCTTCGGGTGGCACTTGTAGGTCAAAATGATCTTCGATAAACCGTACAAAGCGCATCATTCCCATAGAATCTATCAAACCACTTCCCATCAGGTCATCTTTTGGGTCCACTTTCAACCCGGCCCTTCCACTGAGTAATTGCTGCTCTATGTAATTTATTAAAACCTCACGCATGTTAAAATTCTTTTTCTTTAAAATTTTCAGCGGTTTCCCGCAGTTTAGTCCTATCAATTTTCCCGGTGGTTGTATAAGGTAAAGAAAGCACAAAATTTATTTTACGCGGCAGGGCATATAATGGTAAATAAAGCCCAAGGTAGTTGAATAGATCTGCTTCCTCTAAAGTCTCACCTTCTTTCAGGATCACAGTGGCTTCTATCAGCAGGCCCTCCGAAGCATTGGAAACGCCAAAAGCCGCAGCCTCCATTACCGCCTCATGCCCCAATATCACCGCTTCAATTTCATCGAGCTCGACCCGGTATCCGCGGGTTTTGATTTGTCTGTCCTCTCGTCCTAAAAACATCAGCTCCCCTTCAGCGTTGCGTCTGACAAGGTCTCCGGTTTTGTAATACACTTTTTCGAATCCCTGATCGCGGGACACGTAGAGCGACTTCTCTGTAAGTGATGGCTGTTTCCAATAACCTTTCATCATAGTTGCCGACCGCACAAGCAGCTCACCCGGCTCACCGGCGGCTACAGGGGTATTGTCCTGGTCTACGATCAATATTTCAGTATTATCCCAGACCCGGCCAATGGGTATCGACACGCCGGTTTCAGGCGGTGCGGGCAGGTGATAGTAGGTACACTGATTGACCTCGGCCGGGCCATAAACATTGCTGAATTTCGCCTGTGGCCAATGCGCCATCAATTTCTTCAGGTGCCTGGAGGGGAAAGGCTCACCGCCAAACAAAACCCACCGGATCGTACTGAGGTCACGTTGATCCGGAAGTCCATGACTAAGCAACTGCACCAAAGCCAGGGGCACGGAATACCAGACGGTTAATTTTTCTTTCTCCATCAGTTGCGTCATGCTGGCAGGCATTTTTGTATGTGCCTCGGGGATAATGACCGTTGTGGCCCCGACAAGGGGTGATGAAAAATAGCCGAGGGTAGATATGTCAAAATGCAGCGCGGCATGATTGCCTATGCGGTCGGAAGCATCGAGGCCATACAGTTGTGCAGATAGCCTGGCATAGCTTAGACCACTGTAATGCGAGTGCATAATACCCTTGGGTACACCTGTTGAACCTGAGGTGTACATAATGTAGGCAAGATCCTGCTCCAGAATTCGCACCTGTGGTCCATGGTCAGCAGGTAACTGTGCTACCTCGTGCCAGGAAATGGTCCGGACAGGCAGTTCATCGTCGATGCCAATAACTGATTGCAGCTTTACCCCTTCAGTGAATACTTCTTTGAGCGCCTTGATTAGTGAATGGGCTGTAATCAGATGTTGAAGGCCACAGTCCTGCAGTAAAAAACGTATTCGCGATTCAGGTGCATCCGGGTCCAGCGGAACATAAGCAGCACCGGCTTTCATGATACCATAGACCGCAATCGCAGATTCCAGACTCCGTCGGAGGTAGATTCCAACCCGGTCACCCTTTTTAACACCCAGTTCCACAAGTAAATGGGCCAATTGATTTGTCCTGTGCGATAAATCCTTATAGGATATATAGTTATTGCCGCACCTGAAGGCATCCTGTTCCGGAAACCTTTCGGCAGACTGTTCAATCGAATGAGGGAGTAAATAATTCATCTTCATGTAAGCAGTCACAGTCTTTTACTTTATAAACCCAGCCACTTAGCGATAATATTCCGCTGAATATCCGAGGTGCCGGCATAAAGCACGCCGCCCACCGCGTCTCTTAAGTTACGTTCCACTTCAAAATCGGTCAGGTAGCCGTTTCCACCGAAACTACGAATCGCATCCAGGCTGGATTCGATAAAAGCTTCGCTGAGCTGCAGCTTCAACAGCGCTGCTTCCAGTGTGGCAGGTTTACCGGTATTTTTCAGCCAGGCCACTTTGTATAGCAACAACCTGGATGTTTCCAGGCGGAGTTTCATATCTGCAATTCTGTTGGAAACCGACTGAAATTGTCCGATAGGTTTTCCAAACTGCTGCCGCTCCTGAACATATTTGACCGTCTGTTCAAGCTGACGCTCCATGGCACCGAGCTGACTGGCCAGGATACAACACCGGTCATATTCCAAAGAATGGTTCAAAATACTAAAACCGGCTCCTTCTCCCCCCAGTCGATTTTCCTCGGGGACAAAACAATTGTCAAACCTTATTTCACCAAAAGGTACGGTCCTCATACCCATCTTGTCCCGGGTAGGACTGGTGGTAAAAGATTCCGGGCCTTTTTCCACCAGAAAAGCAGAAACGCCCCACCTCCCTAGTTTTGGATTGACATTGGCAAAAACCAAAACCACATCCGCCAACGGAGCCAATGTGATCAAACGCTTTTCCCCATTGAGTACATAACCTCCTTCACACTTTTCAGCAGTCATTTTCATGTTTAGTATATCAGAACCTGCCTCAGGCTCTGTCAAGGCATGGGCCCCTATTTTTTCTCCGGTAGTAAAAGGCCTGAGATATTTTTCTTTCTGAGCCTCGGTACCAAACTGAACCACAGGGATCTGCACAGTCCACATCTGGGCATTCAATGCCAGCGCCAGGCCATTGTCACGGCAGCCATAGCCAAATCCCTCCATGGCCAACATGGCGGTAAGTATATCGATTTCCTCCTTTTGTCCACCGTACGCTGCAGGCGCTGCCATGCCCTGAATACCGAATTGGGCGCATTTTCGCCAAAGATCGCTCGAAAACTGTCCCTGCCTGTCCCGCTCCACCAGATCTTCGTTCAGCGTTTCCTCCGCAAACCGGATGATGCGCTCACGATATGTTGTTTGCTCTTTCGACCAGGAAAAATCCATTGGTAAATACTTTATAGTAATCTTTATTGTGTTCCGAAGCCCTTAATACCGAAAGGAAAAGATGTTGGATACCGGGAAACATGGTTGATAGTTAAAACCGGTATTTGATTCTTCCTTTCAGAAAAAATGGGAAACCCGGGGTAAAATGAATTTCTTCCACGCTCTCCGTCTCAAAATCCAGTCGCGACTCTGTAGCGAATTGTGTTTCGTTCCAGTCCTGATCAAACAGGTTTTCCACGATCGCGCTAAAAGTAAACGCCTTCCATTGATAATTAGCATTCAAATCCGTAATAAAATAGCCTTCGGCCACAATGCTGTTATCTTCATTGGCAGGCCTGTCTTTGATATATCGCATTTGTAAGCCGACGGAAAAATCGTCCTTCCGGACGCTAAAACCGCCCATGGCTGTCAGATCCGGAGCAAGGGGAATGTATCGCTGTCCCCCGGGCTCATCCACACTCCTGGCATAGGCATAGTTAACATCCCCGTTAAGAAATAGCCAATCCAAAAGTTGATATTGAAACCCAAAATCTACCCCCAGGCGCCTGGTTTTTCCACTGGGCTCAACAATTCCTTCATCACCCACGTACACAAACTCCTGATCCAGAGCCAAATACCACAAAGCTGTGTTTACTATCAAATTAGGCACAGGTTTCCAGGTAGCCCCTAAATCACTTCCGTACGCTGCCGGGAGTACTGACCGTTCACCCTGAATAACCACCCGGGTATCATTGGAGTGGAAGCCAATGCCCGATTTCAGGAAAAACTGAACGTTTTCGTTATAATTATAGATAAAATTCAATTTGGGAATTAGTATAGACTTTGTTAAATCCCGTTCATTATTATCGGTCGAAAGCAGGCTATTCTTGTATTTAAAATCAAAATAATCCAACCGGATACCCGGATTTATCAACAAAGGCCCTAAGTCAAACTCAAAGTTAAGGTAGGCAAAAGCGTTTGTTTCATCCACGTCGCCCAACTGGATGTTCTCAAGTGTAGTCTCCCGGTTGCGTGTCCTGGATAATTCCACATCATCATTGTTGTCATATCTGAACCCCGCACCTGCCTGCATCAGTGCTTCGATTCTGTTGATTTCAAAATAATGATTGAATTCGCTGTTTAATCCCAATAAGTTTCTCTCCTCCCTTTGCCTGATTTGATCGCCATTGACAGGATCATTGAGGAAAAAAGTAAAATTGGAGAACAGTTCGAAGTCGTAGGCCGAATAATAGAGACTATTTTTGATGAAGCTTCTGTCGTTAAAACTTTTCATGTATTTCAACATCACGTTGGTGCGGTGGGTCTCACCGCCTTCGGTGTCGTCGATAGCACCAAACCGGGTAATAAGGCCGGAATCAACGGCACGTTGCGGGATCTGACCGGAAGCGTCCCACTCACTGGCAAAATGTGAAACCAGCAGGGATAATCTGTCCAGGTTATGAAAGCGAACGGTATATTTGCCCATTACATTGATTCGGTCAAAATCCTGGGATGACTCAAAAGGTCCGTCCGATCTCAAAAATTCTCCGGCCAGGTAGGCATCATGATGCTCAGATTGTGCCAGCTTTAATAATCCCACGGTGCGAAAAGTATTAAAATTTCCAGCCTCAACACTCACAGAGCTGTTTTCCAACCGGTCTTTTGTCTTAAAACTGACATAGCCTGCTGTCGCAAAATTACCTCTATCGGTATAATACGGTCCTTTGCCAAAGTCAATTTTTTCAATAGTCTCAGGAATCAAAAAGTGCAGGTCAGCATAGCCCTGACCATGCGCATGGGAAACCATATTGACCGGTAATCCATCAACATCAATAGCTACGTCTGTTCCATGGTCAATATCAAAACCCCTCAAAAATATCTGTTCTGCCTTGCCACCACCTGCATGTTGCCCGATAAATAAACCGGGCACCCTCCGTAAAATCTCCTGGGACGAATTTACAGGATACAGTTCCGTGTTGATATCAGCAATAAGGTTAACAGCCTTGACACTTTGTGTGACCATGATTTCATCGAGCCGGAACGAAGTCTCCGAAAGCATAATATCCAATTCCAGTGACAAATTCTCAATGGCAATCTTCATACTCTTGTATCCAAGATGTCTGACCAGCAGTGTATCCCCTGCTTTCACCGGTTCAATAGAAAATTTACCGAGTTCATTCGTGTGCGCATGCTTTCCCGATGCAACGTGGATCACATAGGCTCCCTCGATGGGAAGTTTTCCGGAGTCAGACACCGAGCCTTCGATGGCCTGTCCATAGAGGAAATAAGGGATAACAAAAATAATAACAGCAGTAAAAATAAATCTCATATTTATACAGGTTTTACTTAGGTTTTAATTATTACAATTTTTTGTTCCGATCCTTAATACCCTGTACGGGCAGCACCCGGTTTGATAGTTGAAAGTCCTGCTTCAATAACTTCTTTCTGTCTGACAGATCAGATGTCCCCTAATAGCTGCTCAGCCCGTTTTCATGGTTAACTTAACGATAAGGTATCTTAAGAGTTCAAAAGTAACACTAATAATAACCATAATTATACAATTATTCCACATTTTTAATACAATTTTTTATGGAAATTATGCAAAATCAATCAATTATTCAGTTTCAGCAAACATGAACGCCTTTCGCATCTCCCGGTTATGGGCCGGGATTTTCAGAAAAAATTTCACCCCGCTTGGTGCCTTGTACTTGCGTAGGTCGAACGTGATGTCTATGCATTCTCATCCTGGCATTTAAATGCCCTTACCGCTCACTGCACTTAGCACATCGATAAAATGATAGGGGTTCTTGGCATCCTCAGGCATAAATTCGATTTCAACCTCCTGTCCCAGTCCCAGCCCTCTGGCATACTCCAGAAACAGCTCCATAACCACCTGGTCTTCCAGGGCCCATCCTGTAGAGTCAAACACGCTTAGCTGCTTTTGAATAGGGGTGTATGCTTCTCGGTGTTGCACAACTTCTGCCAACCCGGGGCCTATTTTTGCCGGCGCTAATTGCTGACATTCCCCTTCCATCACAGCTTGTTCCCTGAAATCCGGGCACACGAAACTATCTTCCAAAAGTTTGAGCGGCAGCTCCACCTTGCCTGGGAAGTCGGCACCCACAGCATTGATGTGCAGAGAGGGTTTGGTATCCAGGTCTGAAAATAAGGGCCCCTTACCCACATCCACGGAGGTAGCTGTGCAGAGTATATCCACCGAGTTAACCATTTCAGCGATTGCCGACGGAATAATTTCCAAATCCAGCTCAAGCGCCGAACAACGGTCCTTAAAAGATGAAGTGGCGTCCTTATCCACATCATATATTAAGACAGTTTCAAATGCAAACCGGCGGGACAAGGCGTGGAGTTGTGTGACGGATTGTGCGCCGCAACCGATCAGTCCCAGTACTTTGCTATCCGGATCAGCCAACAAAACACTGGCAATTGCCGATGCCGCACCCGTACGCAGCGCAGTTAGCAAGACACCGTCCATTAACCCAAGGAGGTGTCCTGTAGCCGTATCGTAAGCTGACAATGTTGACAAAATGGTAGGTAGATTATATTTATCCGGATTGTTGGGATGATAACCTACCACTTTGATCATCACTTTGCCACCTTTTCCGTGCAGCGGCATCCATTCGACAAGACCTGCTTCAGGGGAGTTATAGCTAAATCCGGACCGGGCGGGAATGATCGTACTTTCCGGATCAAAGGTCTCGAAAGCCACCGACATCCGGGTAATCAACATGTCCATAACTTCATGAATACCATGGTATTGCACAATATCCCGGACATCTCTGCCGGACAGAATTATTGTTTTTCGCTTGTTAAATCTCATGATCTGGCGATTGCTTTAACCAAAAAGAAAAATTCGGAATTTGGAACTTTTTTCCATCTAATATAATATATTTAATCCTATTTTAAATAAATTTTGTACATATTTCTGCTGCCTGGGCGGCAGCGCCGATTAAAACCCGGAATAGAACATCTCCGTTAAAAAATTGTTTTTGGCTTACAAATCGAAGCTGATGATAAAACCTGTGAAGCTATTGTTTGGCCAGTTTGTTTTTTTAAGATTAACCCAATTAAAATGAAGAAGCAATTACGATTCATCTATCTTGCCATTACCGGTTTATTTGTATTTACGGTGCCTGTATATGTACAGGCCCATGCACCCAACCAAAGCTATATTTTCTTTTATATTTATGAAAATGAAATAGACGGCATTGTAGAAATTACAACCGATGACATTAACAGGGTACTGCACCTTGGACTCACGCAAGACATGTCGCTGGAGGAACTGTCGCCGTACTTGCCGCAGATCGAAGACTATGTCCTGAAAAAAATCGCTTTCAGCTCTGCAGACGGTTCCCACACGATCCGGTTTATCAAAACTACCCTGTTTGACGGGGGTAGCCTGGGCAACTATGTGCAACTGCATTTTAGCCTTGAAGGACTCACCCGGGTGCCGGATAACCTGGATATCCGGTATGAGATTTTGTTTGACGAAGACCCTACCCATCAGGGGCTGATTGTGATTGCCGAACATTGGAAAGCAGGGGTAATTAATAATGAGGCCATGGTTTCACTCATTTTTGATGCCAACGATCGCGAAAGAACGCTGGCCATCGCTGAAGGGTCTCTGTTTCAGGGGTTTGCCATGATGGTTAATTTAGGCATACACCATATATGGATAGGCATCGATCATATCCTGTTCTTACTGGCACTGATACTTCCTTCCGTACTCAGGCGGCTGATAACGGAAGAAAAGCTGGCGCTGGCAACAGTACCGCAAAATGGCTTTCTATCAGGCATCAGCAGCCACTGGAGGCCTGTGGAAAACTTTAAGCCAGCATTTATCTACATCGTTAAGATCGTTACCTGCTTCACCATCGCTCATACCATCACCCTCAGTCTTGCAGCGCTGGACATTTTCAGCCTGCCCTCCCGTATCGTTGAGTCGATTATAGCCCTGTCGATCGCCCTGGCGGCATTGCACAATATTTATCCGATTTTTAAAGGGAATGACTGGCTTATTGCTTTTGGTTTTGGGCTTTTTCACGGTTTCGGATTTGCCAGTGTGCTAGGTGAAATAGGGTTGGGAAGCCATTACCTTACTTTAACTTTGTTTGGTTTTAACCTGGGTGTGGAAATTGGGCAGGTGGTCATTATATGTCTTATATTTCCCGTTCTTTATTTACTGCGTAACCTGAAGCTCTACCCCAAATTCCTGTTCTCAGGTTCGGTTTTGCTTATTTTGATATCCCTTTACTGGTTTACCGAGCGGTTTTTTGAAGTGGATCTGCTGTTGGGCAAATTTGTTTTTGGCTTTTTAATTTAGTATTTTGAAAGATTTAATGAGTTCCTTTAGACAGTTTTTGCGGCAATCGCTGCCTTTGTTTAGCACTGAAAATAGGCAGTCATGGCAATAAAAAATGAATCATCCGAAAATAAAGGTTCCTTGCTGGAAAGGTGGTTGAATCTTAATAAGGCACAGGAAACCCAAAAAGGCATTACACGCCATCCGGAGGACAAACCGGTTCCCCTTTCTTCCGGGCAGCAAAAGTTATGGTTTTTACAGCAACTTTACCCTGATAACCCATTTTACAATTATACCGAAGCCTTTCGGTTTAAAGGTAAGTTGAATACCGAAAACCTGGTACAAAGCTTCCGCATGGTAGTTGACCGTCATGATATCCTGCGTACAACCGTCAGGATCACAGAAGGTGAAGCCATCCAGGTAAAAGATATGGGCGCTGATATCGATATAAGTTCGATAGATAGGCAAAAAGAGGCCACAGGGCATAAAAACGAGGTGCAACGGCTTATTGCCCAAGAAGCCGGCCGGCCGTTTGACCTTGCTACCGGACCGCTGACCCGTCTTTGTCTGGTACGTATGGCGCCGGATGATTACCTCGCCATTGTCACCATGCATCATATCATTACCGATGAATGGTCTCTGGGCATATTAAGGGATGAGTGGGCGCTGTTCTACAACGCGCTGCAACAAGGTCATCATATATCCCGGGAACCATTAGCCGTTCAGTATGCGGATTATGCTTACTGGCAAAAGGCCCGGCAGCCCGATCCTTCGGATTTAGACTATTGGAAAAGAAAATTACAGGGCACGCTTCCTGTGCTAAATTTACCCACAGACCGTTCCAGACCGGCGATTCCTTCTTTTAAAGGAGGGTTTTGCACCAGATGGTTGCCGGCAGATTTATCAGAAAAGCTGAAAGACCTTACCAAAAAGACCGACACCACCCTATTTGTATTTTTACTGTCAGTCTATAAAGTGTTGTTGTATCGCTATTCCGGCCAACGGGATATACTCGTAGGCACCCCCTTCAATAGCAGGGATCAGGTATCCCTGGAGAAACTGATCGGCTATTTCATAGATACCTTGGTGCTGCGATCTGAAATATCGGGAGAAAGCAGATTTATTGATTTGCCGGAAGCCGTACGTCAAACTTCGCTTGAGGCCTTTTCCCATAAAAACGTGCCTTTTGAAACATTAGTCAGCAAGTTAAAACCCGAGCGTTATACGAGCGCCAACCCATTGTTTCAGGTGATGTTTGTGTATCACAAGCCTGCTTCCCTGCCATCTTTCGGTCCGGAGGTAAAATTCGAGCAGGTGACTTTTGAAGCCAGTTCAGCCAAATTTGACCTTACCCTGCACATGGGGGAAGAAAATGGCCGACTGTCAGCCACCTTTGAATATGCGACGGATCTCTTTGAGCGCGCTACCATCGAGCGGATGCAGGATCACTGGCAGGTGTTGTTGAAAGGAATCGTGGAAAATCCCGAGACATCGATCGCAGATCTGCCACTACTTACAGAACCGGAAAGTCATCAAATTCTCACGGTGTGGAACAGCACCGGCATGGCAATACCTGAAAATGAGCTTTTTATACATCAGATGGTTGAACAGCAGGCGCTAAAAAGCCCTGATAATCCGGCAGTGGTTTTTCAGGAAAGCCGGCTTACCTATCAACAACTTAATGAAAAGGCAAATGCCGTGGCCTCCCACATCCTTGAAAAAAGAACCGGGAAGAACAAACTTGTAGGCCTTTATGCTGAGCGTTCAGTGGAATTGATTACAGGAATATTGGGTATACTAAAAGCCGGTTGCGCCTATTTACCACTTGACCCGGAGTATCCTGCAGAGCGAACACACTTTATGGTGCAGGATGCAGCCGTATCCTTAATTTTAACACATGAAAAGTTTACATCACATTTTTCTGACCCCAGCGTCCGGCTGCTTACTTTTGAAGAAACAACCCATACACCGGCAAGGTCAGCGCTGCCCACTCCGGTTTCAGGCGATGATCCGGCCTATGTGATATATACTTCAGGGAGTACGGGCAAACCTAAGGGAGTGGTCATCAGCCACGATAACTTGCTGCACTCCACACTTTCCCGGCTCGCCTATTACCCTGCATCACCGCAATCATTTTTACTATTATCTTCTTTTGCCTTTGACAGTTCGGTGGCAGGCATTTTCTGGACACTCGGTACAGGTGGATTGCTGGTTTTAGGTGAAAACCGAATTGAACAGGACATCAACCGGCTGGCGGGTTTAATTGCCTCGCATCAGGTAACGCATACCCTGATGCTCCCCTCACTTTACACGTTGGTATTGCAACATGGCGATACGGAGCATCTTGGTTCCCTTCAAACGGTTATTGTGGCGGGCGAGGCGTGTATGCCGTCATTATGCGCACTTCACGCCGGCACACTGACAAACGCTACACTGTATAACGAGTATGGCCCTACTGAGGCCACTGTCTGGTGCATGGTTCATGAAGTCAGGGCAAAGGACAGCAAGGGACCGGTACCCATAGGCCGCCCTGTTCCTGACACCCGGATTTACATTCTGGATGAACGGCAGCAACCTGTTCCCGCCGGTGTAGCAGGTGAATTATACATAGCAGGTGCCGGACTCGCCCAGGGCTATCTGAATCAACCTGAATTCACCGCAGGCAGATTTGTACGTAATCCTTTTGCCGCTGAACCCGAAGCCAAAATGTATAAAACAGGAGATATGGCCCGTTTTCGTCCGGACGGTCTTGTAGATTTTCTGGGACGTGTCGACGAGCAGGTCAAAGTTCGCGGTTTCCGCATTGAATTGAGCGAAATCAACGAGACGCTGAAGCAACTCGAGAGCGTCAGGGATGCCGCTGTATTGTTGCATCGAGGGCCCCTGATACCTTTCATCGATGATGCCGGTGAAGTGGATACAGCACAGTTGGTGACCTGTATGGAAGCACTGGAAAACGATGAGGCCCAGGGCCTGCTAAATTCCGTCGAAAAGCTCTCTGAAAAGGAGTTGGATTTTATGCTGGATAAAATGAAGAAGTCTAAGAATAATTAACTAGGTATGACCCGGAGAATTAAAAGATCAGACAAATTTGAAATTTCTTTGGTAATCAAGGATGATCAGTTCATCCGCCCGCCCAAAGACGCGCAACGGAATGCCTTGCTGAACAGGGCTATCAAAGAGTTTGCCGAAGACCTGACGGCCTTGGATCACCAGGCTGGCAAGTTTGTTCAGGGGGCGGTACAAAACACATTTATCGACCGTACACAGGCGATATTGGATGACCAGGAGATTATGGAAGACTGGCAGGTACCTGTGATGCAGGCCATGGCCGGAATCGTCACGGAAAGCCAGGGTGACATACTTGAAATAGGGTTTGGCAGGGGTATTTCTTCAGATATGATCCAAAGTCACCGTGTGCGCTCTCATACGATTATTGAATGTAACGACGCCATTGTAGCCCGTTTTTATCAATGGAAAGGCAATTACCAGGACCGCGACATCAGACTGGTACACGGATTGTGGCAAGATGTGATGGATGGCTTGGGGTGCTTCGATGGAATTTTTTTTCACACCTATCCGTTGAATGAGGATGAATACATGAACTATGTGAATGGTAGTGTCACTTTCGCAGCGCACTTTTTTGAAACAGCCGAAAAGCATTTAAGCCCTGAAGGTGTGTTTACCTATTTTTCCAATGAAATTGACTCCCTGAGCAGGGAACATCAACGATTGATCTTAAAACATTTTTCGTCCTTTTCAGCAGAAATTGTTGAACTGAATGTTCCTGATGATGTAAAAGATACCTGGTGGGCAAATTCAATGGTAGTGATTAAAGCGGTAAAATGAATCCGGAAGAATTAAAAGAACGAATTGAAAAGCTATCGCCTAAACAAAAGGCTTTGCTGGCATACCGGTTTAAAGCCCGGCATTTGACCTTGCCCGGTTCTAACGGGCAAAATACGGAGCGTCTGGTCGCATATATTATCGATGACGGGCATATGACCGTTGCCGATTTTCGTAATCATCTGAAAGAGCGGTTGCCGGAATACATGGTTCCTGCTGCTTTCATCCAACTGGATGAATTTCCAAAGCTTCCTAACGGAAAAATAGACAACCGTGCCTTGCCGGCTCCTGAAGAGTCCGCCGGGTTATCAGAAGCCGATTATGTAGCACCCCGTAACCCCGGAGAGCAAAAACTAGCGGAGATATGGAGTGAGGTATTAAATTTTGATCCGGTAGGAATTCACGACAATTTTTTTGAGATGGGTGGAGATTCCATTCTGAGTATCCGGATCATAGCAAAAGCCAATAAAGCGGGGATGGTTTTAAAGCCCAATGCCTTGTTTGAGTACCAGACCATTGCTCAACTGGCGCCGACCGTCGAGGATCGTTTAAAAAAGCCCGTGCAAAACGAAACCATTACCGGCGAAATACCTCTTTTACCCATTCAACATTGGTTTTTTGAAGAACACCAACACGCGCCTCACCATTGGAATCAGGGCCTGCTCTTCAAAAACACCGGCAATTTAATGCCAGAGCTATTGCATGAGGCCATACAACGGTTAACACTACACCACGATGCGCTAAGACTTCAGTTTGTAAAAAACGCCGGAAAGTGGCAAGCTTATATTGCCGAACCGCAAAAGATAGACGCCTTTCAAAAAATCGACCTGGGCAATGTGTCTCTCCCGGAACAAGAAAAAATCATTCATGAAAAGACCAAAGTCATACAAAGTGGGCTGATTCTTTCAGAAGGACCGCTCTTTCAGGGGATTTATTTTGACTGTGGAAAGCAACAACCCGGCCGGTTCCTGCTGTTTGCCCATCATTTATTGGTAGACGCGGTGTCATGGGGTATTTTGGTTGAAGATCTTCATACAATCTGTAACCAACTACAGAAAGGGAACCTGGTTACACTTCCTCGTAAAACAACTTCTTACAAAGACTGGTCAATGCATCTTATGAAAATGGCCAAAGAAAGCCAAACCGCGGATGAAAGTGAATTCTGGCAGCGGCAGCGTCAAAGCCCTGCCTTACTCCCATGCGATTTCGAGACGAATTTACCTGTTACGGAAGAGGGTTGTGCCACAATCACTTTTGTTCTGGACACGCCCACTACCTGGAAGTTGCGGTCCGGGGCCCTGGCTGCTTATAACACTAAATTGGATGAGTTTTTATTGGCTGTACTTACCCGTGTAATCGGTAACTGGACCAAAGCGACAGGCATTGGTTTTGGCCTGGAAAGACATGGACGGGAAACCATGAATCCCGGGATGGATCTTTCAAATACCGTAGGGTGGTTCACCGCTTATTTTCCGGTAACACTGACGTTCAACCCGGAGGCAGAGGCAGGAACCATGCTGAAATCAATCAAAGAGCAACTGCGCCGAATTCCGCGCGGTGGACTTGGCTATGGCATGCTACGGTATCTTTGCGAGCCAAATCACGAAAACATGGATAAGCAATATCGTCCGCCCATAATTTTTAATTACCTGGGCAGTCTGTCACCATTTAATGCCGGTGGTTTGGGAACCGGTGAGGAGGTAAAAGAAGGTACACGACATCCGCAGAGTGAACGCTTTCACCTATTGGAAATTAATGCATTCATTCAGGATGACCAACTGCAAGTACGATGGGGATACCACAGGCAATTACACCTGCCCGATACCATAAACAGCCTGGTGCAGGCCTTTGAAAAAACACTATTGAAATTCATTGAACACTGCGGCAATCCGGAAACGGGAGGTTTCACACCATCGGATTTTCCTGAAGCGGGACTTAATCAGGACGATCTGGATAATTTGTTGGGAGCAATAGATTTATAAAACATTAAGTACCATGTCAAAACCTAAAGTTGAAGCGATTTACCCATTGACATTCATGCAACAAACCTTGCTGTTACACAGCCTGCATGAAAGTAATGATCAGGGATTTCTTCAGGTGAAGTGTAAACTGGAAGGGACACTAGATGTCGAACTACTCAGAGAAGCATGGCAGCAGTGCACACAACGTCATTGGGCGTTGCGTGCGTCAGTACATTGGGAAAAAATAAAGAAACCTGTACAGATCATCCACCCTCAGGCCACTATGCCATGGACAACACACGATCTGGAAGGATTGTCTGCAAAAGCCCAAAAAAAGAAAATCACCAGGCTCACCCGGGAAGACCATGAACAAGGCTTTCGCTTATCAAAAGCACCCGTCTCGCGTATCACGTTAATAAAACTAAATGCCGGCACCTGGCAAATGCTTTGGAGTTGCCACCATATACTACTCGATGGCTGGTCGGCTGCGCTGATTATCAAGGATGTTTTTAAATTTTATGATGTTTTATGTAAAAAGCAAACATTTTCACCTGAACCACTGCCCTCCTACTCGAATTACCTGAACTGGGTGCAAAAACAGGATCCCGAACAGGCAAGGCTTTTTTGGGTGCAAAAATTCAAAGGTTTTAAAAAACCTGTTTTACTTGCTAACAAATGGGCAAAAACAGGGAAAACCAACGAATTTTCAACCCATTCATTTTCAATTTCAGCCGATGGTACAGCCGGGTTGCAATCCTTGGCCAGGAGGCACCAGGTAACAACAGGAACCATCATTCAGGGCTGCTGGGGACTTTTGTCGACCCGCTATGGCAATACCCGGGATACGGTTTTTGGGACCACTGTTTCAGGACGTAATACCGGATTGACGAATATGGAACTTGTGGCAGGTATGTTCACCAACGTATTACCGGCAAGAATAAACTGGGAATCATCAATGACCTTGTCTGATTGGTTGAAAAAAATACAGTCCCAACAGTCAGAGTTGCAGAATTTTGAGTTTAACACGCTAGATCAGCTCAGCGAGTGGATCGGGTGGCCCGGAGAACTGCCGTTGTTCGATAGCCTGCTTGTATTTGAAAATTTTCCATGGAGCACCCTGGAAAGCGGTGAGATCAAAGTGACGGACCTTTCAGGGGGTATAACCTCTACTTACCCGGTCACTGTGATTGTAGCCCCCGGGAATGTGCTGAACGTTGAGATTAAATTCAAAAAGAGCCAGGTTTCAGGCACAGTCGCTCAATGGCTAGGTAGTCAGTTCGAGGTATTGCTGCGATCATTACCCGGACGGGAAGAGGGTACTGTAGCCGAATTATTCGACAGTCTCGAAGGCCCTCCCGCAGAAAAGCATACCTCGGATATGGAATGGCGGGCAAATGGCAGTCCCCGGGGCCTTATGTCCCAAAACGGCAGCCGCCGAAACTTTATAACCCCCAGAAACCCCACAGAGCTACAACTGGCCAAAATATGGGAACAGCTCTTTGGCCGCAGTCCGGTGGGTGTCACTGAAAACTTTTTTGAGATGGGCGGCACCTCTATCCTGGCGGTGAAGCTATTGGCACAAATTGAGAAAAAACTGAAACACAACCTGTCACCGGCTGCATTGCTGCAAAATCCAACCATCGAAGCCCTTGCCGGAATACTTAATGGCAACCGGTCATTTCCCAGTTGGTCGGCCCTGGTACCCTTACGAACGAAAGGCAGCAAACCACCCATTTTTTGCATGCATGCAGGCGGAGGGCATGTCTACTTCTATCACGCCCTTTCTAAATACCTGGATAATGACCAGCCGGTGTACTCCATGCAGCCTGTAGGCCTCGATGGTGTCAGCGCCTATCATGAAAGTATAAAAACCATGGCTTCAGACTACCTGAAGGAAATCCAAAGTATACAGCCAAAGGGCCCATACGCCTTGCTGGGTACCTGCTTCAGTAATGCGGTATGTCTTGAAATAGCCCATCAGTTGAGAGAGATGGGCGAATCTATCTCGTTACTGGTGATCGTGGACTCAGGTGGCAGGGAACTGGGGCGGCGCATTCCCGCAGCCATAATTATTCCCCCGATGCAGAAACGTTTGAAACGCTTTGTCGGTCTCAGTTTCAGGGAAGCCAAAGAGGCTGTCCGGAAGAAGATAACTAAAAGAATGGAGAAGTTAAAAAAGCGTTGGATCGTTTTAACCGAATCGGCTCAGGCCCGGAAGCTAAGGGAAATGCAGGAACATCTGGGCCGGCTTTATGAGGACTATTTCTGGGCACCGTGTCAGGAAAAGGTAACGCTCATCCGCAGCAGTGAATACAATGAGGATCCTAATAAAAACTTCCATATTGAAAGGTGGACGGCCATTGCGCTGGGAGGGCTCAGCGTATATGTCGTGCCTGGTGAACATCTGACGCTCTTTGAGGAACCGGCCGTACAACCCCTGGCAAGGCAGTTGCAGGAATGTCTCGATATGGCTAATAGCCAGCCGTCGGGGGAGAATGTTTCGGTGCTGAGTAAATAAAAATAAAAATGGAAATAGAAATGGGGGTTGGTGTTGGGATGGCGGTGGGTTAGTCGAGGCCGGTTACGGTTTTGTGGATGGCGTGGAAGCCGGCTTGTTTGACCATTTCCTGGAAGTCTTCGATGGGCAGGGCCTTGCTGGTAGTGATGGTCATTTCATAGGGATATACCTCCCTGTTAAATGCTATTTTTTTGATTCCGGGTTGTTGCATCAGGTGTTGGGTGACATGTTCAACATCTTCGGTGTTTTGGGTGTTGATGGTGAAAACCATACCATGGGAGCCTGGGAAGATGGTTTTGTTTAGATAGCTCATGGGTATTGACTTTTAAAACCGCATTTTATTTCATCTCCCGCTATTATAGGTAAATTGTGGGTAAAGGACAATGACTTTGGTCAATGGTGGTGGAATAATAGGGGAATGGAATGGTGGGGAAGTGAAATAATGGAACTTTGGAGAATGAGAAGTGGACTGATGGTACGATGGGGAATGGGGTGGAATGATGAGGGGAGGCATTGGGGTTGAAGTTTGCAGGGTAATGGCAAATGGGAGATTGGGGACAAATAGAGAGGGAATTATTTTTGCGTTATCGCATTCTTTTTGTGGATAAAAATCATTAAATTAAAGGAAGAAAAATCAATTTGATACATGTCAGGATAATTACAAGATATTGGTGGAGCCATGCTAAATCCTCGATTTTCTCATTTCAAACGCCGGTCATGGTTCGGATGGTACCTTGCGGTAAACCTGTTATCGATACAGCTAAGCAACGGGCAAAGCAGCGATCTGGCACATTCGGATCACACGCGATCTTCGATCAGGAGCCTTCAAAAAGGGAACGGCGCTATTACCAAAGGTAGCCCCCGACCCCGGGGCAGTTTAAACGATGTGGCGAATTCTGACATGCGAAAATATCCTGAAGATATCAGCGGGGTGTGGGAAAACACAACCAATGTACCAGCCTATGACTTTAATGGTCATGTAAGGAGGGAATCTACTTTTAAGCTTACCTTGATGCAGGAAGAAAATAATGTTAAGGGAACATTTCTTATGAGGGTGTATATGAGCGGAGGGGTGGTTCAAAAGTATACGCGGGTTTCCGGTACTTACAAGGAAGGTTACCTTAAATTGAAAACCATAGGAATTATCAAAGAAGGTTGCTATGCCCCGGAAAATGTCTCAGGATTGTACGATCTCATTTTTGAAGGAAAAATCACCAATGAAAATGGTGTATTGATTCTGGACGGTCACTACGATTTTGCCACGCAAAAGTCATTTCAGACAAAGAATGGCACATTGATATTCAGCAACGCTGTTTTAGGCCTTAAGGGACCCGTCAAAATCTTTGCACAACGTACGGTTGCACTAAAACCGGAAGTGGAGGAACCCACCGCTGAAGAACAGCCTGAGTTACCACCGCCAATGGACTCGGTACAGGTATTCACAACAAGTGACACCATATTCAACCACATTCTGTTCAAACAAAGTGAGACAGATTTTTTATCTCCCAAAGACTCCCTGGAAATGGTAAGGTTGGGCAATTTGCTCCAGAATTATCCTCATTTAAAAGTAGCGTTAAACGGCTATACCGAAAACAGGGGAACACTACGGGAGAATATCGATTTGTCCAGAAAGCGCTCGGAGTTTCTTAAAAAATACCTGATGGACAAGAAAAATATAAATAGTGAACGCATTATTACTACAGGTTTCGGCCCTTACAATCCCGTGGGAGATAACAGGAATGAAAGCACCCGGCAATTGAACCGGCGGGTGGAAATCAAGGTTTTTACCAACTGAGCCCATCCACAGATTACTGTTTAGGGGGATTGTTGCGGAATTTCAAGCTTATATGCCTGTCTGGCAATTTCCAACTCCTCATTGGTGGGGATAACGAGCACTTTTACAGCCGAGTCCGGACTATTGATTTCACGTAGGTCCTTCGATCGTATTCTGTTTTTTTCCTGGTCCAGCCGGATCCCCAAAAAGTCCATCTCTTCGCATGCCAGGCTTCTTATCAACGCTGAGTTTTCACCAATACCTGCGGTAAATACAATGGCATCCAATCCGTTCATTGCCGCGGCATAGGCGCCGATGTATTTCTTGATTCTGTAGGCATTCATTTGTAAGGCAAGCCGGCACGCTTTATTTCCATCTTCGGCTGCCTGTTCGATATCTCTCAAATCGCTGAATCCGGTCAGTCCAAGCATCCCGCTTTTCTTTTGCAGCATTGTATTTACCTCTTTTGGGGTATAACCAAGGGAATTTATCAGATAAAAAATTACCGAAGGGTCTATATCGCCACTTCTGGTACCCATGATCAAACCTGTAGTTGTACCGAACCCAAGCGTATGGTCGACACTTCTACCGTCTGCAATGGCAGTCATGCTGCACCCGTTTCCGAGATGGATAGTAATCATCTTTGAAGCATGCCGGCCCAAATATTCAATGGCCTTTTCGGACACATATTTATGGCTCATTCCGTGAAAACCGTACAATCTGATACCATTTTCCTCCAAAAAATGACCGGGAATAGCATATTTGTAAGCCTCGATGGGAATAGTTTGATGAAAAGCCGTATCAAATACCGCAATTTGCCTCGCGGATGGAAAAATCTCTTCCGATACCTTTATTCCTTCCAGGTTAGCAGGGTTGTGCAAGGAAGCCAGTACCGATAACTCTTTTATTTTGTCCTTCACTAATTCATCGATTGGCGTTGCTTTAGTAAAAACGCTTCCGCCATGAACTACCCTGTGTCCAACGGCATGGATATCCCCCGGATCTTTTACCACGCCATATCCCGGGTCCATCAAACATAAGGCAATGGCTTTCAAAGCCTCCTTATGATGGGGAACCTGTGCCACTTTCTCAAAGCTATCCTTTTCGGAATGAAAGTGAATTTTGGCATTTTCCAATCCTATTCTTTCAACCAAACCGGTACAAACTACCTCGGCAGAAGGCATGATGAATAATTGGAATTTAACGGAAGAACTACCGGAATTTATAACTAGTATTTTCATGACATAAAATATCTAAAACCTATCCTTGCTGTGCCTGAATGGCCGTTATTATAACCGTGTTGTAAACATCTTCCACGGTACACCCCCGGCTTAAATCATTTACCGGTTTGTTTAATCCCTGCAGCATCGGCCCCACCGCAAGGGCTCCTGTTTCCCGTTGCACCGCCTTATAGGTATTATTACCGGTATTCAAATCCGGAAATATCAACACATTGGCCTGTCCTGCCACTTTGGAGTCAGGAAGCTTGCTTTTTCCCACATTGATATCCACCGCTGCATCGTATTGTATGGGGCCTTCAATATTGAGGTCCGGGCGTTTTTGCTTTACAATTTGGGTGGCCGCCCTTACTGTTTCCACATCTTCACCCTGACCGGAACTCCCCGAAGAATACGATAACATCGCTATTTTCGGTTCTATACCAAAGGCTTTTCCCGAATCAGCAGAGGCAATAGCAATTTCAGCCAACTCCCCGGCATCAGGGTTGGGGTTAATAGCACAATCCCCGAAAACAGAAACCCTGTCTTCCATGCACATAAAAAACACGGAGGACACAATAGAGGCGCCTGGTTTGGTTTTTATGAACTGCAACGCTGGCCTGATGGTATGCTGGGTGGTATGGGCAGCCCCGGAAACCATTCCATCGGCATGGCCTTTGTAAACCATCATGGATCCGAAGTATGATACATCCAGCAGCATATCTTTTGCCATGGTGAGGTTCACACCTTTATGTTTCCTGAGCGCATAAAATGTATTGACATAATCATTGTAATCCGGCGATTCCGCAGGTAAAACAATCGCAACTTTGTTAAAATCTATGGGAATATTCAACTTAAGCGCTTTGGTTTTGATTTTTTCCTCATCGCCTATCAGGGTAATGTCCACCACATCTCCTGCTATCAACCTGGATGCAGCCATCAGAATGCGGTCGTCCTCACCCTCCGGAAGCACAATGTGTTTCTTTTGCTGCTGGGCCTGTATCATTAAGTTGTATAAAAACATTCTGGGCGTCAGCTTATCTGGCGTGAAAGAAATCAGTCTTTCTGCCAGCCTGTCTATATCGACATATTTTTCGAAAGTGCTGATGGAAGTTGTTACCTTTTGTTTATTGTCTGCATAAATCCGGGACTTTATCCCCCCGATTTTATTGGCGACCTTGAATGTCCCCGATCCAACGGAAACAACAGGCACAATCTCCGAAACCCCATTAATTAATTTTAAGATGGGCTCCTCGGGTATCAGTCCACCGGTTAAAATGATTCCTGAAATTTTCGGATAATTGGCCGAAACATTGGCCTGCAACGCTCCCAAAATGATATCGGCGCGGTCTCCGGGCGTAATTACCAAACCGTTATCTTTAAGCTGCGGCAGGTAATGGCGTAATTGCATGGCCCCAACCCCAAAACTCTCGGCCTGGTTGTTTAAATACTCTTCCCCAAACAGTACTTTCCCTTTCAATGCCTTCACAATTTCCCTGATGGTGGGGTTGGACAATGATTTTACTTCGGGTATTATCACTACCTCGACTTCTTTTGAAAAGCTGTTGGCCAACCTCGAAGAAACCTCCTCCAGTCGGTCTTTTGAAACCTTATTGGCAAATACGGCAAGCACTTCCACATCCTTTTCCTTGAAGGTTTTGCAGGCCAGGCATAGGTTACCTACCAGTTCCTCGACGTTTTTACCGATCCCGCTGGCAATCATGATGACGGGAATTCCCAGGTTTTTGGCAATCAGTATATTAATGTCGAATTCCGTTATACTCCCCTCGTCTGAAAAATCCGTTCCCTCGACTAATACAAAATCGAAATTTGCTTCAATTTCCTTATACTTCCTGATAATTGTATCAAGAATTTCTCCGGAACCGCCCTGATTTTGTTTCGCCAGTACCTCACTGCGGGTATACACATAGGCCGATTCAAAATCAATCTTTAAGTCGAAATGCAAAATGACTGTGTTGATGTGATTGTCCATTTCACCATTTTCCATATCATCGATGATGGGTCTGAAGTACCCAACCCTGGCGGTTTTTCCCAATAACATGGTCATCAATCCCAAAACGACAATAGACTTACCACTATTGGGCTCTATGGTGGCTATATATACCGATTTATTCATCAAGTTTTTAATTATCGAATTGAAAACATCCCCTTCCGTTTGAAAGCCCCAATTATATCAAAAGAAAGGGAATGTTTTATTATCATTAGGTTAAATTTGACAGAAAGATATTAAGATTGTACATTGAGACCAGTTAAACTATATAATATCAAAAACTTCAGCGCTTATTAAGCCGCTTATTTTTGTCTGTATCAACCATTTTCCTATGCAAATTTTTCAGTCGACCCTATTCAAAAAATACTATTCACCGGGCTGCTTTACCCTAAACAGAACGTTTGTTTTCTTCTGCGCCATTTTTATTTGTATTGGCTGCAAAAACCCGGTGGATGAAAAGTCCGCAGACACCGGATATCGCAAGTGGCATACAATTACCCTGAATTTCGAAGGTCCCGCCACTTCGGAAACTGCTGCCGAAAATCCCTTTCTGAACTACCGTTTAAATGTTACATTTTCCAAAGGTAACAGAAGCCTGGTGATTCCCGGTTATTACGCAGCAGATGGCCATGCAGGTGAGACCGGGGCTAGCAGTGGCCATATCTGGCAGGTTAAATTTGTCCCTGATGAAACGGGCGAATGGGATTACAGCGCCTCTTTCAGAAACGGGGCGGGCATCAGCACCAGTGAGGATCCTAATGCCGGAGAGCCCGTGGCTTTTGATGGCCAAACCGGCAGCTTCATCGTATTGCCTACAGATAAGGAAGGGCGCGACTTCAGAGCGCATGGCCGGTTACAATATGTCGGGCAGCGTTACCTGCGTTTCAGCGAATCCGGTCAGTACTTTCTGAAAGGCGGAGCCGATAGCCCTGAGAACTTTCTTGCCTATGCTGATTTTGACAGTACTTACGCCTCGGATACTTCCAAAGTTTTGATAAAAACCTATGAGGCACATGCCAGGGATTGGAAAGAGGGTGACGTGACCTGGAAAAACGGCAAAGGCAAAGGCATCATCGGGGCGCTTAACTATCTGGCCGGCCAAAAAATGAATGTCGTTTATTTTTTGACCATGAATATCGGTGGCGACGGAAAGGACGTTTGGCCATACCTGACACACCAGGATTTCGAACGCTTTGATTGCAGCAAGCTCGATCAGTGGGAAAAAGTGTTTACCCACGCCGATAAACTTGGAATTATGCTTCATTTTGTTACCCAGGAAACCGAAAACGAACGCTTGCTGGACCATGGTGATGTGGGTCCACTGCGTAAACTTTATTACCGGGAACTCATAGCACGCTTTGCCCATCACCTGGCTGTTACCTGGAATCTGGGAGAGGAAAATGGCCCCGCCCCTTTCACACCAAACGGTCAGAATGATGCCCAACGCAAGGCTATGGCTACCTATTTTGACAGGCATGATCCCTATCGGAATTTTACAGTTGTACATACCCATGCGTCGCCCAAGGCCAGGGAGCCAATTGTTGACGCCTTGTATGGGTTTGAGGCATTGGACGGATTATCACTGCAAATCGGTAACAAAACCACCATTCATGAAGAAACATTGAAATATTTAAAGCGATCTGCCGATTCAGGGAAAATCTGGGTTCTGACCCAGGATGAGATCGGCAAATGGCATACCGGGGCGGTACCGGATGATGTGGATCCGGCACGTGATACCCTGCGACAGGAGGTGTTATGGGGTAACCTCATGGCCGGTGGTGCCGGAGTAGAATGGTATTTCGGCTACAATTACGCCCACAATGACCTCAATGCAGAGGATTGGAGAACAAGGGAAAACCTTTGGGCACTAACAGCGGTGGCACTTGATTTTTTTCAGGAATACCTGCCTTTCCCCGAGATGAGTAATATGAACGAATTGGTTAGCTCCGAAAAAGCCTATTGCTTTGGAAAAAAAGATGAAATATTTGCTATTTATCTTCGCAAAGGCGATAATACAAAGATCAACCTGGAACAAAATCAGGAAAAGTTTGAAATAAAATGGTTCGACCCCCAGCATGGCGGACCATTGAAGGATGGCAAGCCATTATTCCTCGAAGGCACAGGTTGGCAACCCATAAATAAATTGAATGATGAACAAGATTGGGTAGCATTGGTTAGGGCAATTGACAGTTGACAATTGACAACTAATTTGCTAATTGTCAATTGTCAACTGTCAATTCAAAAATCATCCGTTATTGAAGGTGACTTGAAAATCACCGGTGTAGCTTCCGGAAAATACTTTTCCGTCAACCATGGTCAGGTCCATAGTGATCGTGTAATTATTATCACCGTTATCAATGACAGTCAATTCTCCTTCTTCCAGATTTGACCCGGCAGTGCTGGTAGTTCCTTGGAACTCGACGTAATTGGTCAGCCAGCTATCGAGCAATCTAAGATCACCGGATTTGGGATATGCATAATCTCCCTCGATGGACTCTCCAACAACGTAGTCAAAGTCAATTGTGAGGGTTTGGGTATTTGAGAGGTCAGTACTCACCAGCGTGATCGCAACATGTCCTTCCCCGTCTAGTGAAACACCCAAATATATTGGCGGTGGTAACCGCAAAGGCTTCACCGTCCATAGTAAGTGTATTAGGTGGCGGTGAATCATCATCAGAGCTGCACGCACTGGTTATAGCAAAGATGCTCACAAAAACAAAAATTTTCCAGTTGAAGTTATCTAATTTCATATGCCAAAATAGTTAGGTTAAGTTATGTAGTAAAAAAAGTCATCGCTGGGTACGCCGAAAGCCTTGTACCAGCTATCAGACTGTTAAATGCCCCAAAGCTAGCCAACTTGAATAGGTGGATCAAGGATGAAACGATTGTTTAGATTGCTTATGTAAGATTAATCAGTCGGATGTCATTTTCTGAACCCTTCTCAGTTCAATAAAATTTTTGCCAGCCTTAATGATTTAAACAAAAAAAATGCAAAATATTATTTATTTTTGTGAGAATGAATCCTAAAGAACTCATCCGTACCTCTCTGTCACATGAAAGCTTCACGGTAAGCCGCCACCGCCTGCCACGGTTTCTCAACGTATGGCATTACCATCAAGAGCTGGAATTGGTTTATATTAAAAAAAGTACCGGCACCATATTCATAGGAGACTGTATCGAGCAGTTTTCTGCCGGTGACCTGGTATTCATCGGTTCTTGTCTTCCGCACCTTTGGCTGAATGATAAGGCGTATTTTGAAAGAAAGGATCTGACGGCCGAAGCAATGGTTATCCATTTTCACCCACATTGTTTCGGTGATAAGTTTTTTACCATTCCCGAAATGCATAAAATTCACAAGGTAATAGAAGAGGCAAAAACCGGTATACGGCTGGAAGGAACCAATAAAAGGAAGATTACCAGCATGATAGAGGGGCTCTTTTTCGAAAATGAATTAAATAAAGTGATTTCCCTGTTGCAGATTCTGCGGTTAATCGCAGATGAGTCAGGAAAGGTATTTCTTTCAAGCCATTCATTTATCAATGCCTACGCCAAGAACTCCAATACAAAACTGGATAAAGTGTATGAATATATACTCAATAACTTCAAAGAGGAAATAAATCTTAACCGCACAGCCGATCTTGTACATATGAATCCATCGGCTTTCAGCAGGTACTTTAAACAAACTACTAACAAGACGTTTGTCCAGTTTTTGAATGAGGTACGTATCGGTTATGCCTGTAAATTATTAATGGACCAGGGCGATAAGAATATTTCCGAGATTGCTTTTGAATGCGGCTACAGGAATCTTTCAAACTTCAACCGCCAGTTCAAACTGATCACCAGAAAAACACCGAAGGATTACCTGACTTCTCATCACCAGGCATTTACAACCCCTGTTTCCCTCAATGGATAATCAGTTTCGTCCTGTGCACCTGATCGTGCTGCTTGACAATCAGGATATATATGCCGCTTTTAAGCCTTCCTGGTATTGTAATGTTATTATCCTGGCTAAAATCACTCGCCCAGTGCGTTTTATCGTAGAAATTTTCGCCCGAAATGTTAACCATACTAATATGGATCGTGTTTTCTTTGTTTTGGGTGATTATCCTTAAGTTGATGTTGTCCTGAGAGGTTGGGTTGGGAAAGATGACTACCTTCATGCTCTCTCCTGTGAAAGCATTGTTGATACGCACAACCGGTGAGTACTCAAACTGACCGTCGAAGTCCACCTGTCTGAACCGGTAGTAAGACTCACCGAATAAAGGACTTTTATCAATAAAGCCATAGCTTATGGTTTCATTAATAGTACCATTGCCTGTCACTTTACCGATCACATCCCAGTTGTCCCCTTTTTCGGAGCGTTGTACCTCGAAGAAGTCATTGTTGACCTCTGAAGCTGTTTTCCACTCCAGATACACTTTTCCTTCTCTTAAATAGGCATCAAAGCTTATTAATTCCACTGGAAGGGGGTTGGCCGCATCCTGTGAACCTAAGGTGATAAACTTCTCACTGAATGGAATCCGGTTAACCGCACTGAAAAAACCATTGCTCTGCGTGTGGCCGGCGCTGAAGTTTTCCCCACCGAAATTGTCCCAGTTGCTGTTGGCAGCATTCCAAACCATCACTTCCAAAGTCTCCCTTTCAATCAACTCCTCCGATACATTACTTTGTCCATCCCATCTGAGACCGATCTTTGCAGTGGCTCCTGAAGGATTATCCGATATTCTCCAGTATTCATTGTTGCTAATGGTCATGATCTGCGGTGTAGATGGAGCGGGAATTAAATTGCTAACGGAGGCTTCTGACTCCGCAGAGTTGTTAAAATATTCAACGGTCCACTCAGTCCCGCCGGTAGTTACTTCTTCGACAGAAGCATAGCCCCATCTGTTGCCTTTTCCCACGGGAAATGTAAAACTGGCATTCAGGTTCATCACTTTTGAAAGGGGCCCATTGACGTAGGCATTTGACTTGCCTATGGCTGGTGAAATGATGGCGTCAGCATCTATTTTCAACTTATTGCTGCCAGGGGTAATCAACCCGTTGGCAAGCAGCAACTCGTCATTCACGTCCACATCGCCTGTCAGGGTAACCCCGTTGCCGTTATCGACTTCCAGTTTATGCATTTGATTTATACCTGTAAAACTCCCGGTAATCACCTGGTTTGAACTGCCTTGTAAAACAAATTTGGCAGAAGAAGTCCCACCGGTAAAAGTACCGCCTGATCTTGTGACATTGCCACGAACGATGACCTCACCGCCATTTCCTATATCGAAAGTTCCGCTGTTAATGGTCAGGTCGCCATCGATCGAACTCGTACCCCCTGATTGTCCGTTAAAGTTACCTCCGGCCACTGTAAGGTTGCCATTGACTGTTACCGTATTGGAAACACCGCTTTTAAAAGTCCCGCTATTGAGCATAAGATCATTCCGGATGGTGATGTTCCGGTTATTGGTATTATCAAACTCAGGTCCTCCCAAAGTCATATCATTGCAAACTACAATATCATTGTTGGCCAGTGTTTTTGTTCCAGAGCCATTTAACACGAGGTTTCTGATCTGATTCAGCCCACTCATAATCTCGTAGCTGCCGGTGCCATCATATGCCAGGGTACCGCCCGTACATGAGAAGAAATCATCATAATTACCGGCCGGAACAACTACTGAGCTCGAATTACTGACCAGTCTCAGCGTGCCTGTTCCCGATACCTCACCCAGCCTGTGCGCCTCTGTTTCATCAATGATCAACTCACCATTATTTACAATCTGCGTCTGATAAAGGGAAATCCCGTTTACATCAAAAGTCACCATTTGATTGTCAACCACTAAAATCGCTCCGCTTGGCGCACCACCGGGATTGTCAAGATCATAAATGTCGTCGGCCACATTCCCGGATGCATCAGTGGTATAAATCGGTACCGATGGTGGAATGGCTTGATCTATCCCTGCAAAATAATCACCGGCAATACCCGTATAGTCTACACCGTTGAAGTTGAATGTTAGCGTATTTGCCGAGGTATTCACATCCGCCGTACTGAACTTGTTAATCGAAGCAGTGGAATTATTTTCACTTAATATTCTGGCGGTTATGTAATCGGATTCCGTAAATAACGGATCATCGGTTTCCACATCTGATTGATCATAGGTAAATATGGCATCCGCTACAAAGTCATTGGCAAAGGTTTGTGCCTTTATGATCCAGTAATATTGCAACACATTGTCCGGATCACCCGGGAAAGTCCAGTCTACCCCATCATTGATAGAAGGGTGCGGTTCGTTGGCCGGACGGACGATGATGCTCCCTGCGACGCTTCCCGTGGTATAACCGGGGCCGGAGAAGTTGAAAGTGACCGGGGTAAACTTGCTTTCTCCAACCGGAAAGGTAAAATCTGAGGTAGTAGCCGCGGCAAATTCCTTTTTCACACCGTTGTCTGTAAAAGAACTGTTGGTTTGGATCATATTTGTAATGCTAAAGGGGTTAACCGGTGTGATCACCGCATCACTGTCCAGGGTTAACAGGCTTCCTCCGATTCCAAAAACACCGCTTGATAATCTGAGATTGTCGTTAATATCAAAATGGTAACCATTGCCATCCTGAATAATAACACCATTAGGATTATCGATGGTTATTACACCAAAAACACCGGTACCGGAAGCAGAACGGGCCAGGCTTTGTGACGTGCTGCCCGTAAAGACAATGCCATTGCCCCCTGAACTTATGTGCGTCGCATCGTTGGTGACATTGCCACGTACATTAATGGCGTTACCATTATCAGCCAGAATACCCATACTTAAATGGAGATCGTGATTAATGGTGATGGTTTTTCCGATGTTAAGTGTTCCCGTTCCGGTTTTGGTGAAATCGTAAAAATCAGAAGTTCCTGAACCGGAAAAGTGCTGGCTGCCTGAACTATTGAACAACGTTGTATTACCATTGGGTAGGTAAGTTCCGTCATTTACAAAATTACCTCCAAGGGTCAAATTCAATCCATTTGCATCTAAAGTATTGTTTGTATTGACCGTCAATAACCCATTAACGGTTAACGGCCTGACGCTGAGTCGAGCAGTTGGGCTATCGGTACCGTTCATGGTCAGGTTATTTAAAGCAATAGCCGCATTAATGCCCAGGTTATTTTGACCTGAAGGTGTGTCGGTATTTCCTATGGTTATGGTACTGGTGCCGGAAACATCACCGGTGGTTGGGTCGAGGATCAAAGCTGCGGCCACCGGTGAACCCGTATTCTGACGCACAATGGTTAAATCACCGGCTGTATGTGTAAATTCACTGCCGGCATTTAACACTTCAAACATGCCACGGGCGGCTTCAAAGGCGGCATTTTTACCAATAATCACTGTGCCGCCCGATTGCCTGTATTTCAAAGCCCCTGAGCTAAAGGTTGTGTTCCGCCTGATCTGAGAACCCACAATCAGGGAGCCTGACGATACCTCCAGTATGGCATTACCGGTAGAGGTATATTCAATGTAGTTGTTACCGTTTCCGGCACCATCATCCATATCAACGGTACCCCCGTTTATTTTTAACAAACCATCAAGCAGGATACCGGTATTGTTTCCACGCACATTTACGGTACCTTGTGTAACCTCCAAGGCCGCTGTTGAGGGAATGTTAAAATCATCCCCTCCGGTCGTTAAGTCAATATTGATAACATTATTGTTGATAACAATGGTACCGTTTTGTAATTCCAGGGCTTTTGTGGCTCCATTCGTTGATCCATTTAAACTAAAATTCTCATTAAAACCGAATGAATACGTCTGATCGATCCCTTTATTGGACACAACGCTGTATAGCTCCGGAACAACGGTGGTAACGGATGCTTCTTTGATCAGCGCGGCGTTGGTTTCGCCGGTTACTTCCAGAATTACGTTACTGCCGCCGCTGTTATTCGTAAAAAGATCAATGGAGGTCCGGTTACCGTTTTCCAAAGAAAAGTTGCCCGACAACCTGATTCGATGTTCCAAATCTGCACTTCCTCCGGTTTCCACCGCCAGTGAAGAAATACCGGAACCATTCGATGAACCTTCGATTCTCAAATCGCCGCCAATGGTCACGATTCTGGCTGTTCCACTATTTTGAAAAATGAGTCTTCCACCACGAGCATCGTCAGCGATGTACAAATCGTCAACAATGATGACATCTCCATTTGCTCCGTCATTTAAACGGAGCTGGGATGTCACGTCAATTCTTAGGTCATTATTTATGACAACATCTTCCGTAAACGTCACGATGCGATAAACGTTGTTACCGCTTCCATGAATCCTGACTCCGGGAAACGCTGTCAGGTTGGAAGGTACTTCATGAGGAATAGTACTGTTGTTATCCTTGGGAAAAAATATCACCTGGTTGGTACTCTCTGTATTGAAGGCTCCTAAATCACCGGATATATTGGGGTTCCTGGAAGAGGTGTTATCCAGATCAATACCTATTTGACCTCTGCTTCCACTTACCAAGCCCAGGTTATAAGTCCTGTCTCTTTGTAAAACAAGCCTTGGTCCCCATCCTCCTCCGGGTTTATCAAAAATGATTGCCCCTACCTGGAAATTTACGTTGCCTATTACGTAGTGATTTGTGTTAGCGTTTCCATTAGGATTGGAAATATAAACTATGTCACCGGCTCCTGGGATTTGACTACCCGGATTGGTTCCGTTATGCGTATCTGTAGACCAGGTGCCCGGATTATTCCAGTTTCTTACGGCATTATCATTGTTATAGAAGATATCCGGCGTGCCCGTAAATCTATCCTCTTCGCCTGCTGAGTAGCTGCAATTTTCAAGGTCGAAGGGCGTACCATCTCCATTGAAGGTGATGTTATGCCCTGAAATGTTTCCGCCGGCTTCGGTCGACCTCGTGAACGGGGATCCGGTAAGAATTTTTCCGGGTCTCCACAAAGCTGGGAAGGCATCGGGAGGATTAGTGCCATCATCTGTCTCATCACCACCGAATACATAAATTGTCACTTTAGGCAAGGTCGTAAAATCATGGTGGGTGACCCTCCAATAATATGATAGAATGCTTCCGGCAGAAGGGTTTGCCGTAGGAATTTCTTCATCTGCCAAACTGATTCTGATGTATCCATCATCAGAAAAGCTGCTAAATGTTCCGGTTACCGGCGTGTATCGGGCCGTCCCGTTTGCATCTGTTCCTATGGGAAAAGTTAATGTTTCATCGGCATCGAGGTAAAGCTTTAAACCACCGTCCGAAGCATTGCCATCGGTCCGGATCATTTTGGTGGTGCCGAATCCGGAGCCAGCTATATTAGCTGCTGCGCCCGATAACGTCAATTGGTAGGTGTTGATATCAAAAATACCATTGGTCAGGGTCAAGGTGTTGCTGATACTCAGGTCATTGTTTGCCAGGCTTACCCCATTATTATTATCCAGTTCCAGGTTACCTATCAGGCCGTTGTTGGAAGTGATGGTCTGGGCGACAGCAGCATCCAACAAAAGTTTACCGGTTGAAGTAACTACTCCTAATGTATCTGCTATGTAAACATCTGACTTGGCATTCACCGTGAAAGTTTGATAAGCCAGTGTACCGTTTTCTAACCTCAATTCTCCATCTACCTGCACGGCTACGGTGGCACCGGCGGCTATCCTCACCTGCTCGTCTCCTGCTTCTACTTTATCTATGGTTAAGTTGTTGAAGGTCTGCGTGACAGCGGTATTGTTAAAAATTAAGTTACTGTCTTTTGTGCCATCGAATGTGGTAGTGTTATTCCGGTGTGTATAGGTACCGCCATTCTCTATTGTAAAATCCCCTCCGATGGTAACGTCATAGTTATCGGTATTGTCCACATCGAGCGTCGCATTACTACCGATTTTAACATCATTAGAAGCCGTCAGGTTAGTAGCCAGGGTAAGTGTACGGCTTCCACCGGTGCTGTTGATATCCACATCCCATAAGTTGGCTGTCGAAGTAAGCGTACTGCCGTCAGCATCCATATCGAAGACGATGCGGCCACCGGTGACATTGTAGTTTCCGGGGGCGGAGTTCACAATAAAGGTGATGGGTCTGGAATTACCTCCAAGGTGAATGGTTCCCCCTGACATATTAAAGATCATGTCCGGGGAAGAAATACCGAATCTTGCCGAACCAGGAGGGCTGGAGTTACCACCCGTTACGTTAAACACGCCACCTGTTTGGGTGTAAGAAGCCTTGCCCGAAGAAAACTGATCACGCAGCCAGCCTGAAGTTACTGTTCCTCCCTCAATAATTATCTCCGGTGCGGAAACGCCAGGGTAAAAGATCAACCCCTCCCAGGAATTCCTGGTATTCAAGGTGCCGGCAGATACCTGCAGTTTTCCGTAAACTGCCAAACCCTGGCCCCAGTAATTATTTTCAACACCATCATGCCCGGCAACTTCCGCATCGGTGCTCAAAGCTGTGGAATGGACGGTTACATTATCACCGGCAAGCCACAGCGCTCCATTTTGCGGAATTATCAAATCATTGGTAAAACTGAAGTTAAACCCCACACCTTCTGCCAATGTTGGAATAAATAAATTACCCGTAAGCTTCAAGGTACCGTTCCGGATCCAAAGCGGTTTTCTCACTTCCGGATTTGAGGAAGAAAACGGTGAACCAGTCCGATGCACCAAAACATTGGGCCCAAATAACATGAAATTTGAGTTAGCCGATGAGTTAATCTCCAGAACATAGGTTTGATCCACCCCCTTGTCGATAATGAGATTGTAAAAGTCCGTTTGGCCATTCAGCGTTGCGATATTATCCCGTGCACCGGTAAAAAACACATTGGCAGCACCTCCGGTATAGAAATCGTTATAATCAGGATTAGTCTGGTTGGTGAAGCGGGCAATTCCCTGGTTGTTAAAATTACCCCCGATATAAAACTGGTGATAGATAGCATGATAACTCCCCACCGGCGGCAGATTGCTGTCGCCCTCCCCGGAAGCAGCAATATTATAGGTGCCGGTTGTATTGCCTGAACCTACTGTGATGCGGCCATTACTCTCTATGGTTACATCATTTTTGACATCCAGCGTCAGAACCGTGGTGCCGGTGTTGTCGTTCATCTGCAATATTCCGTTTTCAATGGTAAGGCTCCCATTAATTGTGTAGTTACCGGTTAGTACCGCAGCGTCGGTCGCCGAAGTCATGTTAACAATGACATTCCTAAAAGTCCTGGATTGATCCAGTGTGACCCCGGTACCGTTTATTTCTACCGTTCCGCCTGATGTGGCATCGATAAAGCCTGTAGCATCCCCTGCGGGAAAATTATCCACGACACCGGCCCCTGGATTGTGGCCTGATATTTTAATTCTTCCTGCACCGGTTATCGTAGTAAAATCGTGGTTCGCCGTACTTGCAACGTCCAGGTTACCGATAATTTCTATTTGTTGAATATTGACATGGTCTATGTCGAGGGTAACAGTTCTTCCCGCGGTGATAATAACCCTATCATTTACGGCGGGTACTTGTCCGGAAAGATTAGTATAGAGCGGCACCACTGAGCCATCCAGGGTCCAGGAGGTCGGATCACTCCAATTTCCTGATTTATAACTGTACCAGGTTTTAGGCGGTGCGTTAGCTACCGGGCTGTTGGCAGCATCCGTAGTTCCCAGGGTATAATAGCCTGTTGAAAGGTTGGCATTGGTCACCTCGAAATACACCTGATCCGTATTTTCAGTGCCCCGGTTTGTAAACGAAACCCCGGTAAAATTACCGCTGTTGGAAGGCCTGAACAATAAAACATAGTCCGTTCCGGGACTTGTTGGTGTGACAGAGGCTCCGGCATCACCAAAATCAAAGGACAATTTAAGGTCGACCGTTCCGGTTTTTTCCAAATACCAGCTATTATACCACCGGGCCTCCACACTTCCGGTCACATCAAGCGTGGTCTGTTGCGTGGCTGCGTTGTCATTTCCTGCCAGTACAAAATCGCCATTAGCCAGACTGCTGTTAAATTCAGAGATATTCAAACCAGCCCGGGACTCCGAGGCCGAATGACTGCTTCCCGACTCTCGCCCCACCCCGATTACATCATCATCAAAATCACCGTTGCCGTTATCATCACCTGTGTAAACCTCATCGGTCAGAATATTCACCGCATACCTGGCACTAAGATAATTTTTAATAATCTTTTCTTCGGCAGCATTTACCGCTTTGTTGAAGTGTATGAATTCAGCAATGTATCCTGTAAAATCATTGTCGGTCAGTGAGGTAAAACCGGCATCCCTCATATTTCCATTAACGCTTGCCAGGCCAATGTTACCTCCATGATCATCGAGTGAAGCCGGAACAGTAGCAGAACCGTTGGTTGTGATGGTGCTAGTGGTTCCATTCACGAAACCTTCTACAGTACCTCCGGTGCCATCATACCGGAGCATTACCAGATAATTTTGGTTGGCACTAACCGGAAAATTCACATACCAGGTGTTGTTGCCACTGCTATTGTTCCAGATACCCATGTAGAGATTATTATCCCCACCGTTAATATACATGGCAATGCCTCTCGAGTTTCCACCTTGTTCATACAATACCTGCGTAGCACCTACAGAAGGCCCCGTCCTGAAAACCATAAAGTAGGTTTTGGCGGTGAAAGGACCATTGGTATTGATATTTGATTCCGTACCGATGGCTAATTCCTCTGTGCCATCGAAGAACAGAGCCGGAAATCCATTTATGATGTTATCCTGAAATGAGGGTGCCACAGCGCCTGGATCAGTGGCATCATGATCGGTGCCACCTACAAACAAATCATTCCATGTACCCGCATCATCACCATCGGCTGGCAAAGGGTCAATACCGCCAGCCTTGAACCAAAACCCCTGAACCGTAGCAGTGTTTTCTACACCTCCGGGGCCGGTTTGAGATAAAGCAATAACCTGAACAAATACCAAGCAACCTAAAAAAAAGACAATCTTTTTCATGTATCTACCATTGAAATTTTAAAAAACCCAGCATGCCGGTCGACTCACCTGTTCTGCCAGGTATCTGTCCGGCATCTATCCCATTAATAAAATCCAGGTATTGTCACAACACTACTTTCCCTGGTTCTTTAAAATTTGAGCTTGAGGTTTGCTGATTCACCTACCACAATCCAGGCATAAATATAACCAATAGTGTCCTAATTAGCTGATTTTTCCATGATTAGCCCAGGTAATAAAGCTTCAAAAGATCAAGATTTTGGACGAGGTGATGTCTGCGCGTGTGCTTCACACTTTGAGCAAAACTACTCAAAGTACTATAACTTTTTTATTATTTTTTATAACTATATAGATATTTTCTGGAATTCAAGGCAAATAAATACAAAGGGTATATAAACGGAAAAACGAAAAGTTAATAATTGGAAAAACCAAAAGTTAACTAATTCTAAAGGCCGCAACAGCTTAAAACTTAAAAATAAAGAGCAATAATTAGTTATACAAATGAGAATCTCAAATTGTACTTTACTAAGTTTCATAACTTGAGATGTCAACCTTTTAGGGGAAGTTTAAAAGCAATCTAATACCAGCAAGAAAAATAATGGTTTGTAGGAGCTTAAAATGGAAAAAGGCAGCCACCGGGAGGCAGCCGCCAATTTCGTTCAGCTATGGAAAACATGTTCACAAACATATTAACCTATTAAATATCAAGTCCAATTGTAGAAATCCGGGCTAAATAAGAATGGTTACCATCATTCTCCTATCAACCCGTGAAAATCAAAAGCCCCTTTCCAAACAGCAAAAAAGTCAAGAATATAGATATGAGGGGCTTTTTTACGACGTGGTTTTTAAAAAAAGCATAGGCCCGTTTCATCTGTGTTTTTACAGTATTAATAGAGATGTTATAAGTGTCCGCAATTTCTGCATAGCTCATACCACTTACCACATAAGAAATAAAGATTTCACGTCGGGTTTCAGGTAATTTCTCAAGTATTTTTTGTAATTCTTCTTCCTCAATGCTCTTTTCAAATAACTTGGGTAATTGATAAGTAGGCAAATCCATCTTTTTCAGCAAACTCATTTTGCGTTCTTTTTTCTCAAGATATTGCAGGCTAAGATTTTTAACCGCTTTAACAGCATAACTTTTGAAAGAATATCGTAAAGTAATACTATTATGCTTTTGGCAGTACCACACAAAAAAATCCTGTACGATATCCTTCGCTACCTCTTGGTTCTCTACAATGTTGAAAGCAACCATGGACAATAAGGCATAATGTTGCCTGAACTGATCGCCTATATCGACCTCTTCTTTCGCCATTTTACCAAACTTGTATCAATAACTATCATCATATAGTTATTACAGGAATAAGAAATTTCGCTGGAAAATTTATTGTTTTTTATTAAAAAAAAGCAATAAAAATCTCTTTTTTTTCAAAAAACATAAAAATCTCTGTCACCCCAATAAAAAGAAAACATAACATATTATTAAAACTGCCCATACTATGAGCGATCAGGAAAGGCTTTTGGAAGCGCTTAAACAACTTGAAAAAGAAGGTAAGATTAATCCGAAATTGAAACAGTTGTTGGGAAAAGACGAAAAGGAACTTTTGAAAGACCTGTACAAGAAAGGTCTGATAAAACATTCTTTACAATTAATGGATGAGCTGGATCCGGAAGCGGATTGGGATTTGGTAAAAAAGCGGTTGCAGAAAGCCAATTCTGCGCGCAAAGTGCGATTTACAATTTTAAAGTATGCGGCAGTATTGGTAGGTATTGCGATAATTTCTTATATGTTCCTGAAGAAGCAAGGTCCTATTGTGAATGCCATTGATGAAAATATTATCACATTAAAAATCGGGGAACAAGAGGTCAAAATGATTAATGAGGGTGAAAACCAAGAGATCCTATCCTCTGACGGTACGGTCATTGGCCTACAAAAAGGCAACTCACTTGTGTATTACAATCAAAGCAATGTAGATAAAATGCTCTATAACGAGCTTTGGGTGCCGTATGGCAAAATATTTAATATTGAGTTGTCAGATGGGACTATTATTCACCTTAATTCTGGAAGTAGCATCAGGTACCCTATCAGATTTATTGGTGATGGCAATAGAGAGGTTTCCCTCAATGGAGAGGCATATTTTAAGGTAGTCAAAGATACCGGACATCCCTTTATTGTAAATACCGGAAAGTTGGTTGTAGAGGTCTTGGGTACGGAATTTAACGTGTCTTCCTATGAGGAAGATGTGGAAATAAGTACTGTTTTAGTGGAAGGTTCCATACAATTGACCAATACTGACGCACCTGTCGATAAAGTATTACTGAGTCCTGGTTTTAAGGCCGGGTTTGATAAAAATGAACATTCTATAAAAACCAATGCTGTTGATTTGGACTTGCATGTAAGTTGGATTAATGGTGAGCTGATTTTCAGAAAATCGTCATTTGAGAATATGATGAAAAAAATAGAGCGAAAATACGATGTTACAATTTATAATAGGAATGCAAACTTGAGCCAAAAAAAATTCAACGCAAGATTTGATGTGAACATTGAAAGCATAGAGGATGTGATGCAATCGATTAGTAGCGTTACACCATTTGAATATACAATTGAAGACAATAATATAATCATCAACTAAATCGAAAAGGTATATGAAGTGAAAAATCCTACTTAAAACTAATTATCACCAAAAAAATCGGAAAATGGGTCTAGCGTCTTCCGATTTATTGACAAAAAAGAAAACCGAAAAATGGGTCTAGCATTTTCCGGTTTCATTAATTGATCAAACAACTAAAAAAGTATAGTTATTAACCAATACAAAAGTATGAAAAAATATCTTTTTGGTTGGGCATTTAGTATTCGGCCAACCAAAACTAACTTGAAAATGAAGCTAACTACTTTATTACTAATAGTTTCAGTGTTCGAAATTCACGCCAACTTTACATACTCGCAGAACACAAAATTGACATTGGAACTTGAAGACGTGACAATTGAGCACGTGTTCAATCAAATTGAATCTGTGTCAGAGTTTCGTTTTTTATTTGAAAGCCAGGAAATCGACCTCGATCGTAAGGTAAGTATTAATGTAAACAGAAAGAATATAAGATATATTCTCAATTTGCTCTTTAAAAACACTGATATAGATTATAAGACGCTCAATCGTCAAATATTGCTCACGAAGAAAAAATCACAAACTACTACCAATGAAGGCGTCGACAAAGAAATAACGGCGGTAAAGGAAGAAACTACGGTGCAGTTGAGTATTTCCGGTAACGTGGTCGACAGCGAGGGAGAACCACTCCCCGGGGCCAATGTTGTCGAAAAAGGAACTACCAATGGCACGCTAACCGATAGTGATGGGAACTTTACCTTAAAAGTTGCAGATGAAAATGCCGTATTGGTGATCTCGTATATTGGGTTTACGACACAAGAAATACCACTTAATGGAAGGGTCAATGTTTCAATAACATTGGAAACTTCCATCTCTGCTCTTGAAGAATTGGTGGTCATTGGATATGGTCAGGTTTCCAAAAAGGAACTTACGGGGTCTGTGTCCAATGTGGATGCTGAGGCACTTGAAAACTTGCCTGTTTCCAGAGTAGACCAGGTTCTCGCCGGTCGTGCAGCCGGTGTCCAGGTTACCAGTATTAATGGTGCGCCAGGACAAAGAAGCAGCATACGTATAAGGGGGGGCAATTCAATTAACGCCAATAATGAGCCATTATATGTGTTGGACGGGTTTGTTGTTGGCACAAACTTCGACCTGAATGCATTAAATGTTAATGATATCGAATCTATTGATATATTAAAGGATGCGACAGCCATCTCTGTTTATGGGGCCCAGGGCTCCAATGGCGTGGTGTTGATCACCACAAAATCAGGTAAGGGTTTGTCCGAGGGACAGTCCGAAATTACTGTTAATGCATACTCGGGCCAGCAAAACTTTGTTCGAAAAATAGATGTTTTAAATGGTAGAGACCTTGCGGAATATCAAAATGAAGGGGCTATTATAAGAAATATCCCTCTACCATTTCCCGATTTGGATGCAGTAACCACTACGGATTGGCAAGAAGAAATTGCGCAAACCGGCCTTATACACAATGTGGATGCTTCACTTTCAGGGAATACCGAGGATTTGAACTATTATACCTCGCTCAATTATTTTAACCAAACTGGTATCATAAAGAACTCAGGATTGGACAGGGTTGTGTTCAGGGCGAATCTGGATAAGAAGGCATCGGAAAAAATTTCTGTCGGAACACGCCTCAACCTTAGCAGAAGTAGAGCTGAAAACAATAAAACCAATTTCTTTACCGTACTCAAAGAGGCCTTTACCGCTATGCCCGTCTTTGATGAAAATGGGGAATACTCAGATTTACACCCGGTCACGTTAGATATTTTTAACAACCCAGTGCAAATCGTCAACGAAGTAGAGGACCATCAATTTAACACCGGTATTCTGGGTAGTGTTTATTTAGACTACAGACCCATCAACGGCCTTACCTTCCGCTCTACTTTTGGTCCGGATATCCGGATAACAAAACGTAACCGTTATAGACCAGGTACCCTTCCGGAAAGAGCTGCTTCTAACCAGGGAGGTTTCGCAACGATCAATAATAGTTCCTTTATCAGTCTTTTAAATGAAAATACATTGACTTATAAAGGGAATATAGGAGATAACCATAATTTTGATGCTTTCGTAGGTTTTACCTGGCAAACCACCCAACAAGAAACTTCCTTCAGTCAAGGCCAAGGTTACACCAATGATGCACTTTCATTTAATAATATGGGAACTGGAAATCCTGAACAGAACAGGTTGGGTTCCAATTTTGTGGAAAGGAGTATTGTATCCTGGCCGGCAAGGATAAATTACAACTATCGATATAAGTATCTCTTTACCATTGCAGGGCGTGTAGATGGTTCATCGGTTTTTACAGAAGGTAATAAGTATGCCTTTTTTCCATCGGTTTCTGTAGCTTGGAACATTATCGAGGAACCCTTTATGTGGGACCTGACTGCGTTTACCAATCTAAAATTAAGGGCAAGTTATGGCGAAGCCGGATCACAGGCAATAGGTCCTTATCAGACATTGTCCCGATTGAACACAATGAATGCATTTTTTGGTACTTCCCAAACGCTGGGCGTAGTAAAAGGAAGACCCCCTTCAGATTTAAGATGGGAAACCACCGAACAATTGGATATATCCCTTGAAGCAGGCTTTTTTGGTGATAGGCTAAACATGGAAGTAGGATACTATAATAAAAAGACAAGAGATCTCCTTTTGGGGGTAAGTATTTCCCCTATTACAGGTTTCGGAAACCAATTGGCAAATTTTGGAGCTATTCGGAATAAGGGATTGGAATTGACCTTGTCTTCGGTAAATATTGACAATGGCTCCTTTAAATGGACAAGTAACCTGGCGATATCCGGTAACCGCAGTGAAGTTTTGGATATTGGTGCCGCCCCTTTTCTTGGTGGTGTTCAGGGAAGAATTACTGTTGGCGAGCCAGTGGGACTATTCAAAGGATTAGAATACATAGGCACAGTACAGAACCAGTCCGATCTGGATAATCCGCCGGCAGATTGGTTCCTTCCTGGAAATGCCCAACTAGGTTTTCCAGTGTTTCGTGATTTGGACGAAAGTGGAGGGTTGAGTGTAGACGATTATGTGACACTAGGTGATCCGGAACCTGATTTTTTTGGAGGTTTTAATAACACCTTTTCCTATAAAGGTTTCACATTGGACGTGTTTCTCCAATTCTCACAAGGCAATGATATATTTTGGAGGGATATGGCATGGAGAGGTTTTTTTGGAGACCATGCCTCAAATATTTTTGTATCCGCACTAAACCGATGGAGTCCGGAGAATCCAACTTCAAATGTTCCCAGAGCTGGTACGCATTCCTTTGTTGCTGCTTCCACCTCCAACTCCCAATTTGTGTTTGACGGATCATTTTTAAGATTACGGACAGTGAGACTGGCTTATGATATTCCGTTCGATAAAATTAAAGGTATCAAAGGCCTCAATCTTTATGTGATTGGAGATAATCTAGCCATTCTAACGGATTATATTGGGTATGATCCTGAAGTTAATGTCCCTCCCGGGGGTAGCACTTCGGTTGTAAGAGGTCAGGATTCAGCTACCTACCCACGCAATAGGGGTTTCACCCTGGGGTTGAACATGAAATTTTAACTAAAGAAACACATGAAAAAGATTATATACATATCACTAATGTTTTTGGGAGTTACAACTTCCTGTGATGACTACCTAGCTGAAGATCCTAGAAGCATCCTTGCACCAAATAACTTTTTTAAATCTGATGCCGAGGCCGATGCTTCCATTGCCGGTGTGTATACCCAATGGAGGTCGCAAAATTTGTATGGTAGGACATTGATGATCTGGAATACTTTTGGGACTGACGAAATGGTACCGACCAGAATCTTCGGTCCGGCTTTGCCATTGTGCGACTATACCCTTAACTCTACAGATCGGGGCTGGACAGATCAAATTTGGTGGCCCATGTGGAAAGTCATTACTGATGCTAATGGGGTGATCGCAAATGTAGAAGGTAATGAAGCTATAAGCCAAAAAACCCGGTTAAGAGTTTTGGGAGAGGCAAAATTCTTAAGAGCCTTGGCCTATTACCATCTTACTCATGCTTTTGGTGATAATGCATTTTACACGGATGATTTGTCTACCGAGGAAATTGAGCTTCTAACCCAGACTGAAGCCGTTACTATTGTCGAAAGTATTGAAAAAGACCTTGCAGATTCCAGTAATGAACTTCCCAATACAGCAGAAGCGGGAAAAGCTACCAAATGGACATCCAAAACCTTACAGATGAAGTTGCTCTTGTATTTGGGAAGATGGGCAGAGGCCGAAGCCGTGGGAGAAGAGATTTTGTCTTTATCGGGTTTAAGCTTAGATCCGGATTATGCCAATATATGGGCAACCAGGGATCAGGATAATCCGGAGGTAATCTGGAAAATGGTATACATTAGCAACCTAAGCGCTCAGGATTTTAGCGATTGGTATAACCCCAGAATTGGGGATGAACCTGCCGATGCCGAACAAAAACAAGCATTGATCGACGCGCTGGCTGCAAATGATGAAGGTTTCACGGGTTATGGACTGGCCGGGCCAACCCCTACTCTTATTGCCGGGTTTGATGATGATGATACTCGTAAGGACATCACTGTAGTAGATACTTACGAAGGGATTCCCTTGAATTTTACATATTGCGCAAAATTTCAAGGTCTTAACCAGACCACATCACCCCGTACCAATCACGAAGAAGACATCATAGTTTTTCGATTGGCAGATGTAATCTTAATGTTGGCCGAAGCCGAAAATGAACAAGGCAAGACGGCAGAAGCGGCAGCGCATATAGACCAGATCAGAGTCAGGGCTTATGAACCGGATAGACCTCCTTTGACCGGATTATCTACAGATGATATTCGTGATATCCTATTTGATGAACGAAGAAATGAACTGGCCGGGGAAGGGCACCGAAGATATGATTTGGTACGTTGGGGAAGACTGATAGAAACTGTCCGAAACGTAGATTATGGGCCCGATTATTTTCCACAAGGAAATATTCAGCCATTCCATGTACTTTTCCCACTGAATCCCAACTCCATAGAAATTGCCAATGAGAGAGCGGGTACTGAAGTCTTAAGACAAACCCCGGGATATTAAGAACTAGAACTGTTTTGAATTATATGACAGTTAGTCTAAGTTGAGTAATTTAGTATGTAACTCCTCAAGAAATATTTCCTGAGGAGTACTTTTAAAGGATTCCCTCTAAAACTGAACGAGTCTCAATGATTAAAAATAATAAACAAAATTTCAAAAAAAGAACATGAAGGCAAATCGAATAATTGCACTGATGGTAATACTTGCGTTCTGCGGTTGTAAACACTTGGATAAGGTGATGGCGCAAGAGACAGTAAATCTGGTGCCTATGGAAACTAGTACTGCGCCTAATTACTGGTGTACTTGGTATTGGCAAAATTACCTGATCCTTAAAGGGCAACCTGTTACCAATCCGGATGCAAGGGCTATCTACTCGAACCCTGCGGCTCGGGATGAACTCACAGAAAAGACCACTTTTGGTGAACAGGGCATGGCCCGGGTCATGCTTCCCAAAACAAGAGGGGATTATTACTTCTTGATAGACCATGGTTGGCAGGATAAGAGGATAGGGAAGAACACCTTCTTTACAGGGATTATGGATACCATTGATTTTCCGCGTTATTCGCATTTGACCCCGAAAGATCGATTGAAGCAAATGAACGAAGACATCAAAGAATTAGGTTGGAAAGGACTGGGCTTATGGTACAGAGGGAGATTGACCGAGGAAGAAATGCGAGTGCAAATAGCATGGAGCAAACATGCCGGGATCGAATACTGGAAAATAGATGGAGGGGATACTGAACACTACTACGCCTCAAAGATCAAAAAGGAGGTTTATCCCCAATTGGTATTGGAGCATATTACCGGTGCTGGCCCTGTAAACCCTAAATGGGATCAGTCTGGCCTTGATTATTACCCTTCCGTATACAGTAAAAAGGAATTGGTAACACAAAAACTACAAGAGTCCACTACATTGGATGGAGCTACCAAAAAAGTAGAAGCATCATTTAATGCCATTAAAAATACCGATGTATTCAGGACCTATGATGCCGCACCACTCCTGGTATCTACGACCACCATGCAGAGAATTCACGATATTCTGGTCGAGACTGCAGGAAATGAGGAGTACAAGGCCATGTTGAATATCCAGGATGACTGTAATGTTGCTGCGGCAATGGGCACCTTGGTTGCGGTGAAGCGCCACCCCATGAAAACGCCGAGGATGTACCAGGGAAAAGACTTTCATCTACAAATGGCCGGAGACCGCCAAGTGGACAAACGACTCAACGAAATGGACCGTTTGGCCGTGTGGCAGCGGATCGCACCTCCGATGCCCGCTGGTTATGGAACCTATTTACATTCCGCACACAATCTTCTGGATAGTATTGTATTTGGCGTAAACGACACCTGGTTTAAAAGGGCACATGGAAAAATGGTGAGACAAAGTGCCCCTGCCATTATGAGCCGCAACATTGCCTTGCCCAATGTACGGACAGACGATATACAACCATACGTAATGGCATCCAAATTTCCAAATGGGGCAATTGCCGTTGCCACAGAAGGTCGGGTTACTCCAGAAAACAGTTGGATAGAGCCAAAAGCCCATGTCTTTTTGAAGGAAGCCACGATAGATACATTAATAGGAATATTTGGAAATTATGCCTCTTTATCCATGGAGTTCCGGGAAGGGCTACCGGAAGGCATATCAATATGGGCGCAAGATCTTCTTGCAACGGAAGCGATAGACATCACTGAAAAGGTAGAAATCAATGGAGATAATATTAAAATTCCCGGGAATTTGATTGAGGAAATCGGAACCATGGGAAATGATGAAGGAGATATTTCGGTCCCAGGCATGGTATTGAAAGTCGTTTCACCGTGAAAGCCCAAAGTACTGGTAAGCCATTTAACCAAAGCATACATTTCGTAGGACATAGGTGTCCCGGAAAGCTGATTTAGATGATCCATCTGATCCTTGGCAACGAATCAGGTTTGGTTTCAATTACACCACCATGTTCAATTGGATACGGGCTTTTGATCCAACGCGATCCATGCATTAAGAAGGCGCACAAACCACGGGGTTAAACAAAAAGTTTGGATGGGGTGATTAAAGATACTGACTATGTGGACATGGTCAGCCGTATATACAATTCAATCGGGTAAATTTGAAATGTCCAATCTTGAGGGTAAGTACCGACCCGTGATTTGGTGCGAATATGCCCACTCCATGGGAAATTCTACGGGTAATCTATACCAGTTTTGGGATGCTATCCGCATGAACAATCGCTTAATTGGCAGTTATATCCGGGATTAGGTAACCGAGGGCTGTTGCAGAGAATCAAAGATGTTACGGAATTTCATGCTTTTTGGGGAGATATGGGGGATACCAAAATAAACTAAGGAAACCTATGCCATCTTTATTCAAATTGTATTAAAATTGTGTCATATACGTTCTCTTAGATAATAGCCCGTCACTTTTTGTGAACAAAGCGGTGGGCGTCTAAACTGGTTTCCTGGCAAATTTTTGAATATCAGACAGATAGAAATGATATCGTGATCCTTTCGAGATCACTACTTTCAGAAAATTTGTAGGTCCCTGGTTTTTAATCAGTCACTCCATTGGAAATTTCACAGTTTGGTACCCTTTTAGTATGGGGGGTAAAACAGAAAGTTAATTATTACAAAAAGGCAAAAACCAAAAAAATCTATGTTTGGGGTAAATGTACAGGGATTTTGTGGATTTTAAATGAGCATATTTTAGAAAAACAGAAAGTTAATTTTTGGTATTTGTAGGTAATCTGAGTATAAAAACAAAAAATTTTGATACTAATATCGATATGAAATGTGTAATAAGTGCTCTAAAAAGGCCTCGCTTCTAATTAATTATTTCTGGTAAAAATGGCTTTAGAGGGCATTTTTAGGGGTTTTGATCGTTAATTATTAGAATAAAAACCCCAAAAACGTACTACATATAGCATTTTTTGGGGTTTAGTGTTAGATTGTAGTTGAGAAAAATAACAATCCAAACCTCAATCTACTATGCAACAAACACTTTTCCAAGTTGAGCAGTTTGATCATCCAAAATTGCACTTATTCAAGCAGACCGCTTTGGGCCAAATCCATCAGACCATTCCCTGGGAAGCGCTTTCAAGTTGCCTTCCACGGATAGATAAATCCAAAACAGGCCCAAAGCCCTGGTTTACCAATCAGGGGATGTTGGCGCTCATGTTTTTAAAACACTTACTGGATACCAGCGATGAAAAGCTAATTGAGCGTTTTAATACGGACTGGTCCCTTCAATTATTCTGTGGTAAACTGTTATCAGAGACCGAAAAGTCAGAGATACCGCCATTGTCTCCAAGGTACGTGGTTATATAGCCGATCAGGCTGACTGGCAGCAACTTCAAGCAGGGTTACTTTCCCATTGGAAGGATGATATGGATTTAACTGCTTTGTTGTTGATGGATGCGACCGTTTACGAGTCTTATATAAGATTTCCTACCGATGTAAAATTACTTTGGGAGAGTTGTACTTGGGGCTACCAGCATATACTGTTCAAAAGCTGCAAACTATTGAAGATCAAAAGACCCAGGAACAAATTCATTGACCAGAAACGTAAGCAACAGACTTATTTTAAACTGCGCAAGAAGTCTTACAAAAAAGGAAGGAAACGTCACACCTCCTTACTTTACCTGTTAAGGAAAGGCCTGGATCAACTGCAGCAAGTCCTTGACGACCATCCCAACTTAACGCTGACCCATTTACAAGGTCATTACCTTCGCACCATCAAAAAGGTGCTTATGCAGCAACAAAAACTAGCCCTTGATCCAAAGGCCAAAATTGCCGACCGGATCGTTTCTTTACACAAACCCTATATCAGAACCATCAAAACAGGTAAAGAAAACAAGCCCAATGAATGGGGCATGAAAGCGCATATGCTCCAATGCGATGGGGTGAGCTGGTTTGATTGTATGCAATTCAATCCCTTCAATGAATGTAAGCGGCTGAAAATCACTGTTGCTAAGCACAAACAAGCTTTTGGTCACTGTCATCAACTAGCAGCTGATCGAATTTATGCGACCAACGAAAAACGCAGGTATTTAAGCGAAAAACAAATCTTTCACGGGTTCGTAACAAAAGGCCGCCAGCCAAAAGATCACAACAAAAACAAAGCCATTGATGTATTGAAGTCACAAATCAATAAAGTGCGATCTACTCACCTGGAAGGTGCATTTGGCAATCACAAAAATCATTATGGCCTTAGAAAAGTCAAGGCCCTAAGAGAAGAAACCGAGAAAACCTGGGTGTTTTTTGGTGTCATGGATGCCAATGCAGTGTTATTGACCAAACGCAGGCGCAAACCCCCACCCGAGGAGTCGCTCAAAAAAGCAGCCTAGCTAACCTACAATAATTGTACTGCTGAATCAAAGCAAAGACAGGATAGGTACGCCTTGTCCTGAAATTTAGCCATTCAGTATACCTGTATCACTATTAAAATTGTACTATGCTAATAATAAAACAAGACTATCATTTCAAAATATTGTTCAAATTACCAAACCCCAACTCATTAGATGCCAATAAGACTAATGAATAACCTAATTAGAAGGGAGGCCTAAAAAGTCTTAAAACAACGTTTTTATGTATGATTTTTACTTTTTTATGGATAACCAACAGATTTAAGAACAGTGTAATGCAGACTTTGAAATAATTTTTCCAAGTATTTGTAAAAACGTCTCAAACGAATTAAGTATTGAATTTTTGGATCTAATTCCATGTTGCTATACGGTTCATTGGAAAACGCAAAATACTGATTTTCAGATATTTCATTAAACATCTTATCTTCGATTTCATCATTTGTCCTTTTATAATTATCCACTTTCAGGGATTCTAATATATCAAATGACATAGCTATCCAATGATTAATAGTGTTTATTCTGTCCGTTATATCGTCGATTTCAATAACTATCTGGTTTTCAGCTTGTTTAAGTTTCTTTAAAATTTCTGAATTCTGAACAATTTGCTCACTTTTTTGCTCGTTTCCGTTTTTTGTCTCATATAAAAACATACTCCCTTTTCCAGTAATCAACCAGTCGGTAGAAACTTCAAATATTACAATAAGTGTTTTTAAAACACTTCAAGTGATATCTCTGTTTCCTAGTTCTAATGCAGACAAAAAGGACTGAGTGATTCCTAATTTTTCTGAAAATTCCTTTTGAGTAAGGTTTAAGGCCTTTCTCATCGCTTTTAGTCTGGTCTTTATTTCCATTGGGAAAGTTTTAAACAATAAAAAATATCACAAATTGTTGTAACATATAGTACTATTATTGTGTAAAATCATTGTAAATATAACAATAAAGACATGAATGAAGCAAAAACAAACTTAGAGTTACCACACGGAGCGATTAGGTTAATAGCCCAAAGAGCCGATGTATCATATACGCACGCTTATCAAACGATAAAACAGTATAAAAAAAAACCATCCATTGATTCAAAAAGAGCAAAAATTCTCATTGAGCTTAACAAATACATAAATGAGTCAAACCAACTACAAGCGTCAATCAAAATTAGTAATTAATACCCAAAAAGTAGGTTATGGAAGGCTTACAAGGCCATATAAGAAAGAAAGGTCAAAATCTGTGGATTAAATATCCTTATTTCGAAAGTAAGGGGATACCTCGCAGTACGATTGATACAGGTGTATGGAGAAAGCAGATCATTAATAACAAAAACCCATTTGACCGCAAGCCAGAAATCCTTTATTCCAGCCTTACAAAATCCATTAAAGACCGCATAGACCCCGAACATGAATTAATCGCGTTAGCAAAGCAATCCAAAGCCAATACCAAAAAGGAAATTATACGTATTGAGGTATTGAATTATGTAGGAGAAAACACCTATGATTACAAGAAAAATTACGATGACATTGCCAGTAGAGAAAAATGTGTAGAACTGGCTAAAAAGCAGGCAGTATATGAAATACTTATAGATTTATCAAATACATCCTATACCCTGAAACAAATCTTTGAAGCCATACGAGGCTGGGACTACCTGCCTTTCAAACTCACCAGCTATGAAAGCTTTACAAAAAGGCTGAAAGCCATAAAAAAAACCATTAAAGACAATAATTCAAACTGGAAGGTACATAATGGCATGTTCGGCAATCAGAATAGAAATAAAATTGATCTCAAGACCAACGGAAATGCATTAATATGTTGGTATGCCCAAAGCCCCGGAATCAACTTGGAGGACGTTTTTCAACTTTATAAAAGGAAGCATAAAAGCTATAATTGGCCTGAAATAAAGTCAGTAAAAACCATAGCTAATTTCCTTAATAAACCCGAAATCCGGCATATTTGGTATGCTGCAAAACATGGCGAAATCGCAGCAAGAAAAAAACTTGAATATAAATTAAGCCGTCAAAAAGCTTCATTCCCGGATGCGCTTTGGTTGATTGATTCCACAAGAATTGATTTAGAAATAACTGACCAAAACGGAAATTGGACCCAATCATTAGACATATGCTACGTTTTCGATAGCCATTCCAGTAAGATTGCGGGTTATTCCATCGGCAGGGGTGAAACTACCCATTTAGTTTTGTCTGCCACTAAAAACGCTATACGCAATACCGGCCATTTACCATATCAAATCTCCTACGATCCCGGCAGCGCGAACATAAGCCATGAGGCAAAAAGCTTTTTTGATAAAATATGCAAAATACACTTCCCACACGAAGCCAAAAACCCGGCTGCACTAAGAGCCGAGCGATATATAAAAGAATTTCAATACAACTATTTAAAATTTCTGCCAAGCTGGACGGGCGGAAACATTACAGCAAAAAACAGAACCAGCAAGTTAAACCCTGACATTTTACAAGCACTCAGAAAAGCGGGGGAACTGCCAACGGTTAACGAGTTTGAAGGCATTATTCAAATGGTGGTCAAAGCCTACAATGAAAGCGATTGGAAAGTAAAAACACCCCGGTCTGATGTTTACAACACCCCGCATCCCAAAAGGAGGAAAGTTGACCAATCGGATATTATAGAGCTTTTCATGGCCAAAAGGCGTAAGCCGGTAAAATATACGACAAGTGGTTTAACCATTGAAATTAACAAGGAAAAATATACCTACACAGTGAAAGATGCTGACGGAACTATTGACGGTGTATTTTACCGCAACTACCTGAATGAAAATTTCGAGGTATGGTATGACAATAAAAACCCTGAATGGATAGCATTATACTATAAAGGCAAAAAAGCAGCTATTGCCACTTTGAAAAACCTTCATCCGGAAGCTGTAGCAGACTACCAGCGCGGTGATAAGAAAAAGCTGCAAAAGACCTTAAAAAAAGAAAGGCTATACTAGAACAGGCAAAAAAAGAATTTCAGCAATCCCATATCAACAAGGAAAGTGAACTCATTTTAAAAAGGGGTTTTGAAACCGTTTATAAAGACTTTTTAAACGATGCTGAGTCCTACCAAAAAGCAAAGATTTCGGATCACAGAAAAATAGCCCAGGTCACCCATGATCCGGGCAAAGATATGGAAGGTGATTTTTTAACAAAATTGAACAATAAACAATAAAACGATGGTAGACAAACAACAAATTAAAAATCTGATTTCAGAAGACTACCGGCGCCTTCAAAGCTTAACAAAGCTGGAAATTGAAACAGGTGTATCAAAGGGTTATTTAAGCCAGATATTGAATGGTAAACACGATCCGCACGAAGCCACATGGAATAAGCTGGCAAACCACTACAGAATATCTCAAAAACATGTTTGGACTGTGGTAGATACCGAAAACAAAGAAACGTGCATGAAGCTTTTTGAGGTGGCTAGGGAGTTTAAATCGCTTCATTGCATCATTGGCCATGCTGGTTCGGGTAAAAGTACGGCCAGTGAAAAGTATGCAAGGAACCGCCGAAACACTTTCTTGCTTAAATGCCGGGATTATACCCAAAAACGGTTTTTGGAGGAGTTGTGTAAATCCATGTATGTAATTTCAGGCGGCACAAAAACCGACCTCATTGACGCAATAAGAAAAAAGCTCAATGAAACCGAAAACGCACTTTTGATACTGGATGAGGCCAGCATGTTAAATGATAGTTGCCTGTTGCTGGTTAAGGAAATATACGGCGATCGTTCTAATTCCTTATCTGGCATAGTGATGTTGAGTGTACCTTACCTGAAACTTAACCTTACTGCAAAAGCCAGGAAAGGAAAACGCGGGTTTTCCGAGCTGGTTGATAGGATATACTTTCCATTTGTACGGCTTAAAGAAGCAAGCGAAACGGACATTGCAAGAATTTGTTACGCCAATGGTATTGATGATGAATCCTTAATCGATAAGGCGGTCGAAAAGTGTAGAGAAACTGGCAGTTACAGGGGTGTAGAAACCGCTGTAATGATCAGTCAATTATAAGCAAACGGACATGAAGGGGATTAGCAAGCAACAAATCATAAAAATCCACGCCCTGTTAAACAACACGGGAATGATGGATTACAAGCGGGAAATAATATTTTCATTTTCCGGTATAGGCTCAGACAGCACAAAGGATTTAACCTATCATGAAGCTAACCAAAGTAATAAAGATGCTTCAAAAAAACGATCCGTGTGACAAAATGAGAAAGAAGATCATAAGCATCTGTTATCAGCTTGGTTGGATTTACAACGGCAATGATGATGACAAAAAAATGAATATGGCCAAAATTGATGCCTTCCTGAAATCAAGGGGATACATCAAAAAGCCATTGAATCAATACACAAAGTCGGAATTGCCGAAACTTGTTTCCCAGTTCCAGCAAATAGCCCGGAACAATGACAGAACCAAGGCCGGTAAGGTTTTAAACAGCATACTTGATGACCTTGGCATCAAGATTAAACAGTAAAGCATATTTGCCTAAGCAAATGTAAGTTTGATTCATCAGGAAAGTGAGACAAAAATTGACCGGCAATATTTAGAAAAAAATGCAACTACATGTGGTGATGAATTTAAGGAAATTTCTGCTTGTATAGATATGATGGCCGATAAAATTAACAAGATCAACAAATTTCTTAATTCAACCAAGGTTATCAAGATGTTCTTAAACTAGTGTATTGATTTTCAAGTTAGTTTACTATGAGGTGCGTAATTCCATTGAAAAGTTTTGGCTCGTGTGGCCTTGTAAGTTTGGACATATTCCATTAACTGATCAACGAGTTGTTGTTTGGAATGCCATATTCCTCCCTTCAGCACATCTTTGCTTAAAATATTGAACCAGCTTTCAATCTGATTGAGCCAGGAAGAGTAGGTTGGCGTGAAATGCATGGTGAGCCTTTTCTTGCTATTTACCCATGCTTTTACCTTTTTATGTTTGTGTACGTTGAGATTATCCACAATAATGTGTAGTTGTTTGTCAGGGTATTTTCGGTAGAGTTTTTTGAGGAACTTCAAAAAGTTCACATGGTTGTTCTTGTCAATGGTTTGTGCGGTGACTTCCCCTTCATGTACTGCCAGGGCTGCCATCAATGATACCGTACCGTTACGTTTATAAGTGACAGTATGCCTTTTGGGTAGCCCACTTTTTAGCGGTAATTCAGGTTGACTTCTATCCAAAGCCTGTATTTGCGTTTTTTCATCAACGGATAAGACCATGGCCTTTTCGTCTTTGGAGAGGTAAAGCCCTATTACATTGAGCATTTTTTCCTCAAACTCAGGGTCAGTACTTTTGCCACACCAAAAAAAATAGCGCTTAGCCTTGCTTTTCAACATAGGAGGCACTAAGACACAAAGAATTTTGTCCAAAACGTTGTGAAGTAGCCCCAAGACGCCATGGCGATCAGGTCCGAAAGGATCTATCAGGCGCCATCAAAACCTCTGACATGCTGCCTGGCAGTGCCTAGCAGGTCGATCCCTAATTCTACCACATCGCCGGGTTTCAGATACCTGGGGGGATCCAAACCAAGGCCCACACCGGATGGGGTACCCGTTGAAATAATGTCTCCCGGCACCAGGGTCATAAAACGGCTGATGTAGCTTATAAGCCGGGGAATATTGAAAATCAGGTCGGAGGTATTGCTGGATTGCAGCATCCGGTCATTGACTTTGAGCCATAAGTCCAGATCGTGCGGATCATTAATCTCATCTTTGCTGACCAGCACAGGCCCCATCGGAGCAAAGGTATCGGCACTTTTCCCTTTCACCCACTGGCCACCCATTTCAAGCTGAAAGGCCCTTTCGCTGACATCATTGTGCAGCAAATAGCCGGCAACATAATCCATGGCTTCGGATTCTTCTGCATAAGAGGCCCGTTTGCCAATCACTACGGCAAGCTCTACCTCCCAATCTGTTTTTTCACTATCTTTTGGAATGATGATGTTGTCATTAGGTCCTGTTATCGAAGATGTAGCCTTAAAAAACAGTACCGGTTCTTTGGGAACTTCCATACCACTTTCTTCAGCATGTTTCGCGTAATTCAAACCAACGCATATTATCTTGGAGGGGTTTTTCAAAGGAGGGCCTAATCTGCTGCCTGATTCTACCACAGGACAGTTTTCTTTATTTTGATCATACCAAGATTGCAATTTTTCTATGCCAACGGATTCGAAAAATGACTGATCGTAATCCTGAACAAAGTGGCCAACATCTACCAATGTGCCGTCTTCCAGTTGCAATCCCGGTTTTTCCTGACCAGGTGATCCAAATCTTACTAATTTCATGAACGATTATTTAACTATTTAACTTAATAAAACCACCGTCGATCGGATAGTCGGTTCCTGTAATAAAACCTGCCTGATCCGAGCAAAGGAACAAAGCCAGCGCGGCAATTTCTTCAGGCGTACCCATTCTGCCTATAGGCTGGGTTTTCGACAATTTATCAAACATCTCTTCTTCCTTTCCCGGATAGTTTTTAGCGATAAATCCGTCCACAAACGGGGTATGAACGCGGGCAGGTGAAATACAATTGCAACGGATATTGTCGCCGATGTAGTCTTTTGCCACTGAGTAGGTCATGGTCAGGACAGCCCCCTTAGACATTGAATAGGCAAACCGATCTGAAATTCCCAATGTGGAAGCAATAGAAGCCATGTTAAGTATTACACCCCCACCTTGTTTTTTCATGTGCGGAATGCAGGCAAATATACAGTTATAAACGCCCTTGATATTTACCTGATACAATCTATCTATATCTTCCTCGCTGGTATTTTCGATATTGCCCACGTGGGCAATTCCGGCATTATTCACCAGAATATCGATATGATGTTGCCGGGCGATTTTGTCAACTACACCGATTACTTCCCGATGGTTGGCTACGTTGCAGGCAAAAACCGATGATTTACCTCCTTTTTCCTGAATTTCAGAAACAGTTTCGTGGCCGTTTTTTTCGTCGAGCTCCAGTATAAATACATGGGCTCCATTTTCAGCAAAATTCAGCGAGATGGCTTTTCCGATCCCACTGGCACCTCCGGTTACGACGGCCACTTTATTGCTCAGATTATAGGTAGTCATATTGTTTTTATGGGTTATTCAACCGGCGAAAAGTTATCACTTTTCCAGACTTTTCCCAAAGGAAAACTGTACTCATTCAGAGATGCAGGCTTCATGGTGATACTATAACCCGGCAACTCAGGAGGCATATACCTGCCGTTTTTTATGCGGACCGGGTCGAGGAAGTGCTCGTGCAGGTGATCGACATATTCTATGAGCCGGTTTTCGAGGCTGCCACTGACGGCGATGTAATCAAACATAGACAGATGTTGTACATACTCACATAAACCAACCCCACCGGCATGAGGGCAAACGGGAATATCGAATTTAGCTGCCATCAGCAAGATAGCCAGGATTTCATTAACACCCCCCACCCGGCAGCTATCGATCTGGCATACATCAATGGCGCCAGCCTGCAAAAGTTGTTTGAATATGACCCTGTTTTGACAATGTTCACCGGTAGCGACCTTTATCGGCGCGATGGCTTTTGCAATGGCAGCATGGCCCAGAATATCGTCGGGACTTGTCGGCTCTTCGATCCACCATGGATTAAACACCGATAGTTTTTCCATATTTTCAATAGCTTCCTCTACCTCCCATCTTTGATTGGCATCCATCATGAGTGTTAATTCATGGCCGATCTCTTCACGGATGATCCCCGCTCTTTTAATGTCATCATCGATGTTGGCGCCCACCTTCATTTTCAGGTATTGCCATCCATCCTTCAGCGCCTCCCTGCACAACGTCCTGATCTTTTCATCCGAATACCCAAGCCAGCCTGCCGAGGTCGTGTAGGCCGGATATCCGTGTTGTAATAATTCGGCCACCCGCTTCTCCTTGCCCGGCATTTGACGACGCAGTATGTCGACAGCTTCCCGGGGCGTGATAACGTCGGTGATATAGGTAAAATCAATACAGGAAACCAACGCTTCAGGTTTCATGTCAGCCAGCAGTTTCCAGAGTGGTTTTCCTTCTACTTTGGCATAAAGATCCCAGACAGCATTGACCAACGCAGCGGTGGCCAGATGAATCACACCCTTTTCAGGCCCCAACCACCGGAGCTGGCTGTCACCGGTGATCATTTTCCAGAATCCGGCCATATCCGCGGTAAAAGACTCCAATGATTTTCCCTTAATAAGGTAGGAAAGCGCATGAACCGCTTCAACACACAATTGATTGCCACGGCCGATGGTAAAAGTTAGCCCGTGCCCCTGAATCCCTTCCGGATGATCCGTTTTTAGTATGACATAAGCCGCAGAATAATCCGGGTCAGGATTCATAGAGTCCGACCCATCGAGGGAGTGACTGGTGGGAAAGCGTATATCCTTTACTTCAATATCAGTAACTGTAACAGGCATTTTTATATCTTTCAGGGCAAAATTAATGTGCGGGATGCGGTGGATCTACTGAATATTTCACGGATTATGATGGTATTTTAGCGATATAGGAGAAAAACTAATGATCGTGGATTTTTTCCTCCAAAGCAGAAGACAAAAAGTAAACACCCCCGACCACGACACCACCACCGGGCTTCCTTTGATCGGCAAGCTTTACTTCAACCCAGTCTTCGCTTCTCCGCCCTGTTTCAACTTCCACCCTTTGGTATTGCCTGTTCTCTCCCTTCCTGCCAATTTCCACAAAGATGTATTCCTTTCCCGCTAGTGAGGCCACCGCAGCCTGGGGTAAGGCTTCGATGACATGGCTTTCAACCAAAATATCCGCCTCGACGTAAGTACCGGGGATGAATGTATTTTCTTCATCCTTCAGGTGCCCATGTACATTTACAGTTCGTTTTTCCTGATCAAAGGCCTTACCGACCAAATAGATTTCACCTTCATGGATCTCATGATCGAGGCTTGGGATTCTCAGATGAATAACCTGGCCTTCTTTTATCCTGAGTATATCTTTTTCGAAAATATTCAATTCAATGTGCAGGTGGTCGGTATCGATAATCTCCAGCAGTATCTCCTCCGGACGTACGTATTTGCCAATGACCAAATTGACAGCAGTAACCGTACCGTCAATCGGTGCACGGATAGCCAAAGTAGCAGTATATTTTCCAGTCAGTACATTGTCTACGTTAAATCCCATCATTTGCAGCGCTTTCTTCAACCCGGTGTGTCTGGCCAGGGTGGACTTGTAATCTGCTTCAGCCTTCAGCAGGTTTTTCCTGGAAGCGATGTTCTCCTCCTGCAGGATCTTTTTTCGCTCATATTCAGATTTCAGGTAATCCAGTTGCCCGTTTACCTCCATAAAGTTCTGTTGTAACCTGACGTATTCGGGATTTTCCAGGGTCGCAATCACCTGGCCTTTTTTCACTACATCTCCGATCAACAGGGTGGTTTTTTTAACATAGCCCGCAGCAATTGTGCTTACCTGCGCTTTGTTTTGAGGGGGGGCATCAAAATAACCGTTAGCCTTTATTTTTTCGAATATTTCCCTCGACGCTATGGCCCCCAAAGTTATTCCCGCGGCGGTGGCCTGGTCCTCACTTAACATAACAATGCTGTTTTCTGTCTCAGTATGCCGGGAGGCATTTTCAGCAACATGCCCTTCCTGCCCACAGCCATAAGTGATGGCCGGTACAACAATCAACAGGAGTATTTTATTAGTTTGGCTTTTCATATATTTTTCACTTTAAAGATAGATAAGATACTGCATCTCCAGTACCGTCTGATTGTATTGATTTAAGCTTTCCAGATAGCCGAGATTAATTTGCCTGGCACCTTCCAGACTTTGTATGTACTGCAGGTAGTCAGTTTCTCCACTGAGGTAGCTTTTCTCCGCCATTCTGAAAATTTCACCGGCCATTTGCAATCCCCCGGACTCGTAGTAGGAAATGGCTTTTTCATGTTTTTGTATCAAGGCATTCAGTTGTTCATACTGCGAAATAAGGCCTGTCTTGTTGTTCTCCAATTCCCTTTCGCTGATCTCTTTCTCAATTCTGGCAGCTTGAAGTTTGCCGCGTTGGGCGCCTGTCAATATAGGGATTCCAATGCCAATTTGATACCCGCTTAAATTTTCGGCGTTCTCCCCCCTGCCTACCCCCAAAAAATACCCGGCTTCGAGCTCCGGCAACATTTTGTTTTTTTCAACTTCGATACTGGCAGCGGCGAGATCGGAAAGCCCCTGATAAAATTGCGTGCCGGGATTATCTTCCAACTCCGCGCGCACTTGCTGCATTTCCAGTTCAATCCTGGTAAGGGGGGTAAACGGCACAATAAATGTTTCTTCTGTTTGTAACAGTTCCCTTAACCTTTGATAGCTGAAATCAACATCAGCCCTGCTCTGCTCTTGTTGTTTGTTTAATTCAAGATACCGGGCATCGGCGGTAATTTTTTCGAGATAGTTGGTTTCCCCCACTTCATGACGCCGCCGCGCCGCCCTGGCAAAATTGCGGTAAAGGCTGTCCAGGTATGTCAGCTCCTCGAGGCGGTTAAGTTGATATAAAACGTCATAATATGCCTGGGAAACCTGTTTTTTGAGCAGTCTTTCGTTAATCCGGTGATCTATGCGACGTAAAGCTGTTTTTTGCTGCTGAAGTTTTTTTTGCGCCCCATAAAGCGTCGGAAAACTGATGTGCTGTTGTACGCCATAAACATCGACCGGCCTTCCGTTTTCTGCAATGTTGTTTTCATCAAAACTGTGGTAAATGGAAGTTTGAGGTATATCAAAAGCGGTTTTTTCCAGTTTTTGCTGCTGTGTGACCCTCATTTTCGATGCCTGAAAACCGGCATTGTTTTTTAAGGCAATTTCAATGGCATCATTTAACCCGATTTTGTTTACCTGTGCCTTGCCCGGCAGGCTGATGAAAAACCCGGCAAGCAATAAAATCATCAGACCAGCCCTTCCGGGATTTAGTCTGACCGGCTTACCGCCATGAGCATCTTGCTTAGCCTGCCCCGTAAACATGATGTAAAGCACCGGCAATACCACCAAAGTCAAAAAGGTAGCGGTAATTAAACCACCGATAACCACCGTGGCCAGGGGCCGCTGCACCTCGGCGCCCGCAGAAGTGGAAAAGGCCATTGGGAAAAAGCCCAGTGCCGTAGAGGAAGCTGTCAAAAGCACCGGTCTAAGCCGCTGCCGGGTTCCTTGTATGACACGATCGTAGATGTCCTTTACCCCTTTATCCTTTAATTCGTTGAAAAAACCCATAAGTACTATTCCGTTTAACACCACAATTCCAAACAAGGCAATAAAACCAACACCGGCAGAAATGCTGAAGGGAAGTCCTCTGATCCACAACAACGTAACGCCGCCAATAGCAGCCAGGGGAATGGCCGTATACACTATTAAGGCCTGACGATAGGAATGAAAAGTAAAGTACAACATAACAAAAATCAATATCAACGCCACCGGTGCGGCTATGCTTAGCCGGGCCTTGGCATTTTGCAGGTTTTCGAATTGACCTCCATAGGTAATGTAATAACCTTCAGGCAGGGGCAGTTGGGAAGACAAAATATTTTGGACCTCTTCCACAAGCGATTCAACATCACGGTTCCGGACATTGATACCAATAACGATGCGTCTTTTGGTATCATCGCGGGATATTTTGGCCGGGCCTGTACTGTATTCCACGGATGCTACTTCCCTGAGAGGTATTTGCCTGCCATTGGGAAGGTCGACATAAAGGTTTTGCAGGTTTGAAATATCATTTCTGAAGGCTTCTCCGAATCTTACCACCAGATCGAAACGTTTTTCCCCTTCAATCATAATTCCGGCCGTCTCACCGGCAAAAGCCATGCTCACTATCCGGTTGAGTGCTTTGATGCTCAATCCGTGTTGGGCAATCTTATCCCGGTTATACCTGACCACCATTTGTGGCAGTCCGACTGTTTTTTCTACGGTCACATCGGCAGCACCTCGCACATCGTGCACCAATTCACCTGCGCGGTCACCTAATTCCTGCAATTTGTCCAGGTCTTCACCATAAATTTTAATGGCCACATCCGAACGTACCCCGGTGATCAATTCATTAAAGCGCATTTCAATGGGTTGCGTAAACTCAAAGTCCAAACCGGGCATGACAGACATAGAAGCTTTCATTTTATCGGCCAACTCTTCCCGTGAGCGTGCGCTGCGCCATTCCCTTTTTGGCTTTAGTTTGATAATGACATCCGCCTGTTCCATGGACATAGGATCGGTAGGTACTTCGGCAGCGCCAATCCGCGTAACCACCTGGTCCACCTCCGGAAACCCGTCGAGTAAAATCTTTTCCAGCGCTGTCATGATATCAACGGTTTTTCCCAACGATGTGCCGGTTTTCAGCACTGGTTGTACCACCAAATCCCCTTCATTCAAAGTCGGTACAAATTCTCCTCCCATGCTGAAAAAGATCAAACCACTTCCAATTAAAAGGGCCATGGCGATACCGAGTACCACCCTTTTGCTTTTCAAAGCAAATTGAATAACCAAGGAGTAGGCTTTCTCCAGCACGTGCATGATGCTACCTGAGATATTTAATCCTTTTCCGGTATCGGGCTTACACACGACCGAAGCCAGTACCGGTACATAAGTCAAACTCAATATCATCGCGCCTATCAGGATAAAAACAAAAGATAGTCCCATAGGCCGGAACATCTTACCCTCAATTCCGGCAAGGGACAAGATGGGAATAAACACAATCAGGATAATCACCTGTCCAAAAATCGCAGGATTCATCATTTTGACAGTGCTTTCCCTGGTAAGGCGGTCTCTTTCCAGTCTGAGCTGATCACCGGTCAATGCCTGTAAGGTTGCACTGTTTCGATTGGTTTTAAATATGATGTATTCGATAATAATAACCGAGCCGTCAATGATGATTCCGAAATCAATGGCCCCCAGACTCATCAGGTTGGCAGAAATTCCTAACAGATGCATCATGGAAATGCCAAAAAGCAGGGATAAAGGAATGATAGAAGCTACGATGAGGGCGGAGCGAAAATTACCCAACAGTAAAACCACCACAAAAATTACTATCAACGCGCCAAGGACCAGGTTTTCCACCACAGTATAGGTAGTTTTATTGATCAACTCCGTACGTTCCAGGAAAGGGTTAATCACCAGTCCCTCAGGTAAAAGGTCCTGCACTTCGGCCACTCTTCGTTTGACATTTTCAATTACCTCGCTGGAATTGGCATCTTTCAGCATCATGATCTGTCCCATCACTTTTTCACCCGTTCCGTTGCCTGTAATGGCCCCGAAACGCGTGGCACTGCCAAAGGAAATTTCTCCAATGTCACGAATGAGTATGGGAACGCCACCAACGTTTTTCACCACAATTTTTTGAATATCTTCCAGTGACTTTATCATTCCCTCCCCCCGCACGAAATAAGTTTGGGATACCTTTTCAATATAACCGCCTCCCATCACATCATTGTTTTTCTCCAGGGCCTGAAACACCTCTGAAATAGAGACATTCATACTTTTGAGCTTTTCCGGATTCACCGCCACCTCATATTGTTTCAGAAAGCCGCCCCAGGTATTGACCTCCACAACCCCCGGAATTCCCGAAAGCTGCCGTTTGACCACCCAATCCTGGATAGTACGTAGATCCATGGTTGAATACTTGCCCTCATAACCGGGTTTTACACCCAGAACATACTGGTATATCTCCCCCAGTCCGGTACTGATAGGCCCCATTTCGGGGGTACCGAATTCCGGAGGGATTTTTTCCGAAGCGGATTTGAGTTTTTCTGAAATGAGCTGACGGGGCAGGTAGGTACCCATCTTGTCTTCAAAAACAACAGTAACCACCGACAAACCAAATTTCGAGATCGACCGGATCTCTATCACTCCTGGCAAATTGGCCATTTCCAACTCCACAGGGTAGGTCACAAATTGTTCCATGTCCTGGGTAGAAAGGTTGCGGGAAGTGGTGATGATCTGAACCTGGTTATTGGTGATATCAGGCACGGCGCCAATGGGAATCTGCGTGATAGAATAAACCCCCCAGCCTATCCATGCCAATAGAAACAGTGTAATAATCAGCTTGTTTCTAATGCTGAAGCCTACAATAGCGTCAATCATAATTATGATATTTTGTAAAATGAATTGAGGAAAATATCGGGGATTTCCTGCGAATTCAGGTTTTGTAAATAAAAAATAAAGGGATTAAGGCTCGGTTATGCCGCGGGAGGTCCCCGGTGTATATTCAGTGAAAGGAGAAAAGGGTTTGTTAAAATGGCTGCAGGCGGATACAAATAGTGATTCGACTCCTTTTCGGTGAGTACCGTCAAATCAAACGAGACAAAAGCCAAAACAAAGGGAGCGATAAGATTTAGCACCTGGGCACTGGCTGGTTTAAGGTTTTCAAGGTGTTCATTCCCTAAATCCAGATGAAATATGGACGCCAGCAAACCCAACAGGTTATCCTCGTGATGAGAACAATGGCTGGTAACAATTTCCCCCGCCCCGGCGGTATAATGAGAATGGGGCACAAAATTATGAGCCATCAGCATAGCTGTTGCAGCAAACAGAAACGCTAAACTCACTTTTTTGAACATGGAACTTAATTATGGTTACCTTTAAACATTAATTGAACCTAAACAGGCAGCTAACTTTAACTACACCGCAAAATTAAACAATGTTATGGTATTATGGAAATCAAATCGATTGGCAGAATCGGTCATACTATGACTACTCAAAAAAATAGGCCTGGCGCAAGCGTCTCGCGACTGTTGCACAACGTTTTCGACAAAACTCTTTGTGTCTCTTTGTGTCTTGGTGGTTAACCATTCTTTGTCGTTAACCATTCCTCACCACGGAGGCACCAAGACACAAAGAGACACAAAGAGTTTTCGCCTGTAAAATAAAGGTACAGTCTTAAGTTGTGTAACAGCCACGTGCTGCTTGTGCTCCAAATGAATAAGCACCTAAAACAAAAAAATTATTTGCGCAGAAACATTTTAATTGAAAAAACAATTATAAAGTTATATAATCGCAGTATTGAAGTGCACTAAAGGTACTATGATCAAAACCAAAACTACCATCCTTTTAATCCTGGCCACGATTATTCACCTTTGGGCACAAGGGCAGCAGGACAGTGTGGATGTAAACAGCCAGAGAGATCCTTTATACATAGGCGTCAAATATCAATACGGGGATATCCTCGCACACTCCAGTGACATTGAATCTATTTCAGGCACTAATCCATGGGGGTTGACTTTTGAGGTGAGTCAGTTGAAGACAAAAGATAAATCATGGCGAAACTGCAACTGCTACAGTAAGGTAGGCCTTTCATTTTCCTATACCAACTTTGCAAACCCGGACGTGCTGGGTAATGCTTATAGCATGGTTTTTTTTCTCGAACCCCTGATAACCTACCAAAGGAACTTCCATGTATCCTTCAGGGCAGGTATGGGTATTTCCTATATGGATAATATTTATGACGAAATTGAAAATCCCACCAACCTGTTTTACAGCACATCCTTCAGCTTTCCGTTATTAGTAAATCTCGCTTTGAATTACAAAATCGCACCGGAATGGAATGCCAACCTGTCTGTTTTTTACAATCACATATCCAATGGCGGGATGCGACAACCCAATAAAGGCATCAATTATCCCACAATTGCCCTGGGCCTGGATTACATACTTTTTCCAAAGTCCCTGCCGGTGAGGAAACGGGTAAAAAGCGCATCCGGATATCCCTGGCAGCGTTACCTGGGAATTTTTGCTACCACCCGCTCAGTCAGTGACAGTACCAACGAGAATGACAACAGAAAACTGACCATAGGCCTGAACGGCGGCGTAACTAAACGTTTAGGTAAAATTTATGGTTTCAACCTGGGCTTCGAGGCCTCATATGATGGTTCAAACCGGGAAAAACGGAAGGTTGGGAATGAAGATTACAGCACTTATATCTTTTCTTTGATGGCCGGCAACAACCTGCATTTCGGAAGGTATCGTTTCAGTCAGCAATTTGGTGTTTACCTTGGCTCTCCTGATCCAAATGATCGTTGGTTGTTCCAGCGGTATGCCCTTGATTACCAGCTAACTGATTTATTAAAAGTAGGAATTTCCCTGAAAGCCCATGGCCATGTAGCCCAAAACATCGATGTAAGAATGGGAATCGTATTTTAATGAAATAATTTTTTTAAAAAATCTGGAATTGCACACATATTATCCGCCGTTGTAATTTTTTGGCTTGGTAATTGTTCTGAAATAAAGGAATCTAAATTTTCTTACCATGAAAAAGTTATCAGCATTGTTTATTGTACTAAGCCTCATGGCAACATCGATTCCCATGACCCAGGCTACGGACAAAAAAAGAGGAAAAGAAGCCAAAAAGGAGATGAAAAAGAAGGCTTCAAAACTTGCCAGAAAAGAAGCAAGGAAATTTAAAAAAAGCAAGTGGTTTGTGGCACCGGGCGCTTTGCCTATGGACAAACAAGTGGAAAAAGCGTGGTTACTCCAGTATGAAGATGATGAAAACGGATATCCATTGTACCTCGTTGCCTCAGGTAACTCTGTGGCCGAATCACAATCGGCTGCCAAACTCCAGGCTTTGGAGTTAGCCAAGCTCGAGCTGGCAGGTATTGTTCAAACAAATATTGTGGCAATTATTGAAAACAGCGTAGCCAACAATCAATTGAGCCGTGAGGATGCTGCCTCTATCACGAAAACTGTGGCCGCTTCCAAAAACATTATCGCACAGGAGATTGGCAGGGTAGTCACGCTTTTCGAAATTTACCGGGAGGTCGGTGACAAAAACATGGAGTCTTCGGTGAGGATCGGTTACAATAGTAAAATGGCGCATCAAACAGCTAAAGACGCCATTAAACGGCAACTGGAAGAACAGACTGAACAACTGCATAAAAAACTGGATAAAATTCTCGACTTTTAATACAACAGTACTATGAAACGGCCATATTCCATAGTACTGATTATGCTGGCCATAAGCTTTATACATACTGTTTATGGCCAGAAAATACACCTCGTTGGCGCCACTGTGGTGGTCAGGCTCGAAGACCATCTGAGCAGGGAACAAACCCGCGAAATGGCCAGGGAACAGGCCATTCATAAGGCGCTGGAGGAGAGGTATGGCACTTTTATTTCAAAAGATTCAAGGATTAAAATTGAAGATGGCAGTACATCGGTACACATTACAGGCGCCACGCAGGTCAAGGGAGAGTGGCTTGAAACCATTAATGAGTCATTTAAAGAAGAAGTACGCCGGATTAAAACCGGTTCGGACGTCAGGCAGGAAATATGGATCACCTGTACCATTAAAGGAAAAGCCCGTGAAATAGTCGATACGTCTGTTAAATTCGATTATTCACCACTGAATTGTCCGGAAATGGATTGTGCCAGGGAAGATTTTGAAAACAATTCTCAATTCTATCTGTATTTCAAAACACCTGTGGACGGATATCTGAGCGTTTTTCTTGCCGATGATAAGCAAGCGTACAGAATACTTCCGTACAATGAAATGCCAAAACAGTATATTCATAACGTACCGGTAAAAGCAGATCAGGAATACATTTTTTTCCATCCGGATCAGTCTGCCAATTATTTCGAGGGTTTTCCCTATTATTTAACAGATGAAATAATGCTGGATACTGAAAAGGATCAGACCTCTTATCAGTTGTATATGGTGTTATCCTCCACGCCCTATACCAAACCGATACTTGAAAACGAGACCGAGCTTCCCGGGGCTTATAAAAATCCAAAGCATATTCCCAGAGAGGATTTTGATGAATGGGTTCGGAATAACCGCATGGTAAACACAACGTTCTTTTATCAAACCTCAAACCTTACAGTTAAAAAATGAAACGTCAAATACACATCGGGTTAGTAATAATGGCCTTTTTCTGGAGTTGGTCCGGTGTTTTTGCCCAGGACATATTATTTCCGGCCAGCCAATATGGTCTATGGGGCTATATTGATTCCGAAGGGGAATGGGCCATCGATCCTTCCTTTCAATCAGCGCAGCCATTTTCTGAAGGATTGGCGGCTGTGAAAAGAAGGAACTCCGGCAAATGGGGTTACATTGATAAGCGTGGAAAATGGATTTTAAAGCCTGCATATGAAAGGGCTACCCCCTTTAACGAGGGGCTCGCTGCGGTAGTAGTTAATAATAAATGGGGATTTATCGACCATGATGGAAAAGTAATCATTCCCCATGGCTATCGACTCGTAAGCTCTTTTTCAGAAGGGCTGGCCATTGCTTCAAAAGGTGCAGGAAGGTATTTTATCGATCACCATGGTAATCAGATAACCAAGCAAAGCTTCGATGACGCGCTGCCATTTGCAGAGGGACTTGCCCCGGTAAACTTCCAGGGGCAGAAAGTATACATCTCCAACGGTGGTCAAGTCCAAATCAGGCACGACTTCGACATGGCACACCCTTTTTCCGAAGGGCTCGCACAGGTAAAGAATCAATACAAGATGGGATTTATAGACCGGTCGGGAAATGTCGTCATCCCATTGATGTTTAAAAACTCATCACAATTCAGTCAGGGGCTCGCGGCGGTACGGAATGGAGATACCTGGGGATATATCGATAAGAAGGGCTCATGGGCGATAAAACCGAAATTTGAGAAAGCTTTTCCATTTAAATTAGGTTATGCAGTCGCCGTAAAGAACCGGAGATTCGGAGTCATTGACAAGTCCGGAGAATGGGTTATCGAACCTGCATTTTCCAAAATCGGGAGTGCCGGCAGGGCTTATAACATAAAGGACATACTCAAAGAAAAAATTGAGAAAGCTTACCTTGTCTGGCGAAGGAAAGGTGAATTTGAAAAAACAAGTCAGTATGCCAGGAGAATGGAGTCTCAGAATCAATCGGCCGTATTGGACAGTATATCAAACCGGGTTCTAGCAAAATACGGCACTAAATACATTGATTTTGCCAATGCAGAATTGGGAATCTACGATGCCGACGAGGAGTATTTTCACGTGTTTATCTCCGGAACCATGCCCACACGCATTAATATTCCCATTGAAGAAGCCATTGCATTCAAAACCAATTGGGAGGAAGCCGTTATCACGGATCCCGGCTTTCTTCTGGCCGGTGAAAACCTGATCTTAAAAAAATACACAATAGCGCTTAATGGAAAAGTATATGATTATGCTATTTCAGCGCAAAAAGGCAAGTATTTTGACTTCGCCGATTTATCATGGATCAATGAAATTTCCATTCCGGAAATCGTATGGTCCAGCCCTCGGATATATGCGGAGGACAAGCCGGTCCGGGCGAGTACCCGACCAGGTTTTTCTGACGTGGATATCGATATTCCGGTTAACAATATAGAAAGGAAAAACACCTTCGCCCTGATAGTAGGCAATGAAGATTATAAATCTTTCCAGGCAGGATTCGACGAAGAAGTGAACGTTTCGTATGCAGCGATCGACGCCGAAATTTTCAGTCAGTATGTGCACCAAACCATGGGGGTACCCAAAAAGAACATTACCCTGATAACCAATGGAACCGCAGGACAAATCAAACAGGGCTTAAATAAAATGAGCCAGATTGCCGAGGCATATAATGGAAAAGCCGAGCTGATCTTCTACTACGCCGGCCACGGCCTTCCTGACATCAGCACTTCCAGTCCCTATCTGATTCCGGTAGATGTAGACGGCTCTGATTTATCATTTGCCATCAGCCTGGAAGAAGCTTTGAACACCCTGACCAGATCCCCACATACACGGGTTACGGTATTGCTGGATGCCTGTTTTACCGGAGGCGGCAGGGGTGAACAATTGGTGGCATCACGAGGGGTAAAAATCAAGCCCAAATCGCCTTACATAAGAGGAAATCTGGTGGTTTTCACCGCTACAAGCGGCAACGAAGCAGCATTTGCCTATGAGCAGAAAGGACATGGCATGTTTACCTATTTTCTGTTGAAAAAGTTAAAGCAAACAGAAGGAAATGTTACTTATCACGAACTGGCAGCCTATCTGAAAGATCAAATTCCTAAAAATTCTATCGTCATCAACAACAAAATACAAACCCCTGAGGTAATGGTTAGTCCGTCCTTGCAGGATCAATGGCATGAAATGGGATTTATTTGGAGAAAAGATTTAGAAGGAATTGACAATTGACAGTTGGAAACTACTAATTGTCAATTGTTAATTGTCAACTGTCAATTCCTCAACCCCGTTTGTTTGTGTGAGTGGAATTATAGGTCCAGATGGCTGAACAGGAGTATGGCAAAAAAGATGATCACTACCGGGGCGGCCAAACCGGTGACTAATCCGATGAAGCGGAAATCGGATTGTTTCAAAAAGCCTGAAGAATAAGCGATAGCATTGGGGGGTGTGGAGATGGGTAAGAATAAGGCGGTGGAGGCAGACAGGCCGATGACCACAGAGACAACCAATGCGTAATCAGGCAAAAATGATACGCCTACGGGAATGAGCACGCTGGCGGCGGCTGTGTTACTCATGATGTTGGACAAAGCGGTTGTCAACAAACTAAGGATGAGTAACATGAGATAAACGTTACTAAAGACCGGGATTTGACCCACCAGATAATCGGCCAGTCCTGAATCGCTGATAACAATGCCAAGGGTTAAACCACCGGCAACCAATATCAGTGTATCCCAGGGCACCAACCTGAGGTCTTCGCCCAATACCACACCGCTGACAGTAAGAATCAGTATTGGCAAAAACGATACCAGTGCCACAGGAATATTATGTAACGGAGAAGTAAGCCACAACCCAATGGTAATGATGAAAGTCAAAACCACTGTTCTGCGATTGCCGACAGTATTTCTGAGCGGGTAGTCCGAATCTTCTTCAACCTGGCCAAATTGAATACTCTGGTAGCTGGTACGATAATAACTCTTCAGCAAAAACCAGATGAGTATGATGAACATCAGGGCAACAGGCACACCGGCCTTCATCCATTCCAAAAATCCAAATTCAATTTGTGCATTTTGGATGACCCCCATGGCAATGGCATTCGGAGGGCTGCCGATGACCGTGCCCATACCGCCGACAGTTGCCGCCGCAGCTACCCCCAAAAACAAGGCTTTCACAAACGGATCATCTTTATCTAACACTTTCACGATTGGTTTTAATATGGCGACCATCATAGCGGTAGTGGCTGTGTTAGACATGAACATACTCAAAATACCGGTAACCAGCATACATCCTAATAAAATAGTATAAGGACTGGTGCCGAACCGTCGCAATACATAGCGGGAAAACTTTCTGTCAAATTGCGTGATCTGCGCTCCCATAGCCAAAAAAAATCCACCCAGCAAAATCCATATGATCGGGCTTGACCAGGTGTTAATATATTTCTCCCAGTCCGACGATATGACACTAAAATGTATATCATCTAAGAAATAGATGGAAAATCCAATGATTAAAATACTCACTGCAAATGGAGGAATGGCTTCAGTAATCCATAAGCCACCGGCAAACAGCAGCAAAAACAAGGCATGGTTAGCCTGAACAGAAATATCCTCACTACCAAATAACTGAGTGCCAAACAGGGACGTTAGGAATACGATCAGTAAAAGTGTAATCTTGTTGGTAAAAGGCCATCGCTTTCGTATAAATAATCTGATTGCCGCAAACCTGGAATCTGCCATAGAGGATTAGTTTTGTTACGGTGGAAAAGTATCTGAAAGATAGTTATTAATGCCAATGCTGAATATTATGAAATTATTAACTCTTGAGCAAGCTTAGAACAACTTATGGCATTACAATACGATAAATTTTCTTATAATATTCATCATGAATCATGAATTAAATAGGCAATTAATTGTTTAACGATGATCCCGAAGTCCTACTTTAGTTAATGTCAAGGCACATTCTGAAAAATCTTTTCCCTGTTGTTTTCGTCCTGCGGCCACCGTCATCAAAAAGCGTGGCGTAAAAACCGGTCATTAATACCCAAAGCTTTCAGGCAACCACAAACTCAGGGCCGGCCAGTAAGAAACCATCATTAAGGCAATAAGCATGGCGATAAACAACGGCAACAATGGTTTGATGACTTTTTCTATCGTAGTGTTGGCAATCCCGACCCCTACAAATAATACGGAGCCAACGGGGGGAGTGCATAAGCCAATGCATAAATTCAGCACCATTACAATACCGAAATGAACCGGGTCCATGCCAAACTTAGTGACAACAGGCAGGAAGATGGGCGTAAAAATAAGTACTGCGGGGGTCATATCCATGAAAATACCAACAAACAACAAAATCATGTTGATGATCAATAAAATGACGATCTTATTATCACTCACACTTAACAAGGCATTGCTGACCTCCTGAGGTATATTTTCATAGGACATCACCCATGACATACTCATGGAAGTGCCTATTAACAGCATGACCATGGCAGTGGTCTCTACCGAATGCAACAAAATACCCGGCAGATCTTTCCAGGCTATTTCCTTATACCAAAATGCCAGAATCAATGTATACAAAACTGCCACCGCAGATGCTTCGGTAGCAGTAAAAATTCCTGCCACAATACCGCCAATAACCAAAACCAGTAATAGAAGGCTCGGAAATGCATCGATAAACGTTGTAAGGACATCTTTCAGTTTACTTCTTTCACCAACGGGGAAGCCTTTCTTTTTAGCCCAAACGGCCGCTACAATCATTAAAAACAGTCCGGTGAGTATGCCTGGTAAATAACCCGCCAAAAATAATGCTGCGATGGAAGCGCCTCCGCTGGCCAGGGAATAAACAATCAGTGTGTTACTGGGTGGAATGACCAGCCCTGTAGTGGCGGAAGTAATATTGACTGCCGCGCCAAATTCTTTTGAATAGCCTTCTTTTTCCATACGGGGTCCCAGGATACCACCCATAGCAGATGCCGCGGCCATAGCGGAGCCGGCGATGGCCCCCATGAGCATGGCTGCGATGACATTGATGTGCGCCAAACCTCCGGGCAAAGAACCAACCAAGGTTTTGGCAAAATCGATCAGCCGGTGCGCAATCCCCCCCTTATTCATTAATTGCCCCGATAAGATGAAAAAGGGTATTGCCAGCAGTGCAAAACTGTCGAGACCTGTTGCTATCCTCTGGGCCACTGTCGTGAAGGCAGGCATGGCAGGAATACTTACAAGCATAGTCAGCAATGAGGCAGTACCAATGCTCCATGCCACAGGAACACCCAGTACCAGAAGTACTAAAAAATTTATTACCAATACCAGAACGGGGATATACTCTAACATTATTTTATGTTTAGGAGGTCAGAAATTTTATAATAAACTACCAGGAGACCACTGACAGGAATAATTGTATACACCCCACCTAATGGAATTTGCAGGGCCGGGGAGTTTTGTTTCAAAAGAAAGGTAATATATACCAGGCGGGAACCGCCGATCACCAACACGGTGAGGGCGAATATAATGATAACCACATTGACAAACACCAGCAAATTTACCTGTGACCGGGGGCTGAGCCGGGATGGAAGTATATCGATGGCCACGTGTATTCTTCTGCCTGCCGCATAAGCCGCCCCCAATATGCCAATCCAAATCAACAAGTATCGGGCGAGTTCATCAGTAAAGGAACTGGGTATACCGATTACATACCGGGTAAATACCTGCCACAAAACATTCAACACCATCACGGCCATCAAAAATGCCAGTGTCCAGCCGAGGGCCGTGTTTATACTATTTCTTAATTTCATAAAAAATCGGTTATTCTGTATCCTGAATGCGTTGAATCAGGCTATAGATATTGTTGTCGTTCTTGTACGATTCAATCAACTGTGTCACCTCCTTTTTAAAAGTACTTTTATCCGGAACAATGATTTCCACACCAGCCTCTTTTACCGCATCAAGTGCTTCCTGTTCCGATTCGGCCCAGAGTTTTCTTTGATAAACGGCCGAATCATCTACCGCTGCCTGCAGCCATTCCTGCTCCTCGGGCGACAAGCGGTCCCAGACATGGGTGCCAATTAGCAGGACATCCGGCAAGGTTGTGTGTTCATTCAAAGTATAATACTTGCAAACTTCATAGTGACCGGACAGGTAAAAGCTCGGTGGATTATTTTCAGCCCCATCTACCACACCTTGTTGCAAAGCGGTATACAATTCCCCCCATGAGATCGGTGTAGGTGATCCCCCCAGGCTCCGAACCATATCCATCGCAGTGGCACTTTCCATTACCCTGATTTTAAGGCCGGAAAGGTCATCAGGCGTATAGATGGGTCTTTCTTTTGTATAAAAACTGCGGCTGCCGGCATCGTAGTAAGTGAGGCCCCGTAACCAATAATCTTCCCCCTGTAACAATAATTCCCTTCCTATTTCCCCATCCATTACGTTGTAGGCATGTTCCTTGTCCCTGAAAATAAAGGGCAAACCAAATACCTTCATATTGGGTGCGAAATTTTCCATGACACCCACCGATACTTTGGTCATTCCCACGCTGCCGATTTGCAACAACTCCAGGAGCTGCCTTTCCGTACCCAATTGCTGGTTAGGATAAATTTCTACATGCATTTTACCACCTGACCTTTCCTTAAGCCGTTCTCCCATATACACCATCGCCTTATGCACCGAATGATCGACATTCAGCCCGTGAGCGAGTTTAATGGTGGTAACTTTGCCAATTTCACCGCAACCTGCCAATAGCAGGGAGAGTAATAATAAGAAGCCTGAAAGCCTGGTTGTGGACATGCTGTTTAGTGCTTGTTTTTAAGGTCTGAGATAATCTGCAGCGTTTGCCGAACCGTGGTTTTCAGCCCCTCGAAATCTTTGTTTTTCAATACTTCTTTGCTGATCAGCTTGCTGCCCATTCCCACACATGTCACGCCGGCGTCGAACCAGGCAGCCAGGTTCTCTTGCGTGGGAGACACCCCACCGGTAGGCATGATGCTGGTCCAAGGACATGGTCCCTTGATAGCCTTTACAAAACCTGGTCCTAGCTGCCCGCCAGGAAAAATCTTCACAATTTCGGCCCCCAATTCCTCAGCCCTGGCAATCTCAGTCAGGGACATGCAGCCGGGCGACCATAATATTTTCCGTCGATTGCAGACTACGGCAATATCCTCCCGTAGCACCGGGGTAACCACAAAATTAGCACCCATTTGCATATACAGAGAGGCCGTAGCAGCATCTGTCACAGAGCCTACACCCATGATCATTTCCGGTAGCTCTTCCATGGCATACTTGTTGAGCACCGAAAAAACCTCGTGGGCATAATCTCCACGATTGGTAAACTCCAGAAGCCTGGCGCCTCCATCGTAACAAGCTTTTAATACTTTTTTACCTAATTCAATATCAGGGTGGTAAAATAGTGGCACCAGCCCGTTGGACGCCATGACTGTGGCTACTTCGATTCTTGAGAATTTCGACATATTTTGTATTTGGTTCTTATTGCTTCATGTTTAATGCCAGGCGCTTGATTTTATTCGTTGTATTCAGTTATCCTTATATAAATATAACTGATTTTCATTTTCAAGGGGTTTTGAGTCAGACTCTCCGGAATTCTGCAGATACTTTATCAAACCATCGAGCATGCTGCCCAATGATTCCGCTTTATCATAAAGACTCCGGAAGCTTTCATCATTAATGTACCGTTTATCCAAAACCCTGTACAACTGAGATTTGAACTCAAACAAAGCACCTTTGGCCATCAACAGATAATAAATGAACTCCTTGTTCCCGCCACGGCCGAAACCTCCGGCAATGTTATCCATGATGTGGCTGCAAGACATATTTATCAGTCTCTTTAATGAAAAATCACCACTCAACCCGGAATCAACACTTAAAATATGCATATTTTGACACAATTCTCTTGACAACTGCCAAACTTTTAAATCCTCTAACCTTTTTACCTTAACCATAAAACCAAAAAAATCAATCAACCCATCTCAATTTCACTACCTGGCCACCCTGCCGGATGCATCACCTCCCATCAGTTTTTCTACCTCATCGATCGTGACCTGGTTAGCGTCTCCATAAATAGTATGTTTCAGGCAAGAAGCCGCAACCGCATAATTCAAAGCCTTTTGATCGTTATCCGGATAATTGATCAGGCCATAGATCAGCCCGCCCATAAAAGAGTCACCCCCTCCTACCCGGTCTACAATATGCGTAATATCATAGGAGGCAGCTTCCAGAAAGTCTTTGCCATTGTACAATACACCGGACCACGTGTTGTGAGAAGCATTGATAGAGCCTCTCAGGGTGGTAATCACCTTGCGGGCCTTCGGGAAGCGTTCCATCAACTTTGTGCAGACCGATCTGTAAGCCCGGGCATCCATTGTATCGCCTTTGGTCACATCCACGGAGTCCGGGTGAATGCCAAAATGTTTTTCTGCATCCTCCTCATTCCCCAAAATTATATCACAACCGGCCACCAGGTCCGGCATAACCTCTCCGGGCTCCTTCCCGTAATTCCAGAGTTTTTTGCGATAGTTCAGATCTGTGGAAACCGTTATACCCAATTGACTGGCGGCCTGAACGGCTTCCAGACATACATCTGCTGCGCCCTGCGAGATAGCCGGCGTAATGCCTGTCCAGTGAAACCATTGTGCACCCCTGAAGACTTCTTCCCAGTCAACCATGCCCTTTTCTAGGGTACTCATCGCAGAAAAAGCCCGGTCATAGACTACTTTACTTCCCCTTGCAACAGCACCGGTTTCCAAAAAATAGATGCCCAGGCGGTCGCCTCCATACACTATATGGTTGACACCCACGCCCCTCTTTCTCATCTCCATCATAGCGCATTTACCAATGTCATTGTCAGGAATTCTGGTGACAAATTCGACAGGGATGCCATAGTTGGCCAATGAAACAGCTACATTGGATTCTCCGCCACCATATATAGCATTAAAAGTATTAGTCTGAGAAAACCTCAAAAAGCCCGGAGGTGCCAGGCGAAGCATAATTTCACCGAATGTAACAACCTTTTTCATTATTTATTTAAAATTAAAGTATGACTTGGCATTGTGATAGCAAATGTCGGACACAATCTCACCCAACCATTTGGTATCGTCAGGCAACTCCCCGTTTTCAACATCTTTACCCAATAAATTACAAAGTATTCTTCTAAAATATTCATGGCGGGGATATGACAAAAAACTGCGGGAATCTGTCAACATACCCACAAAACAGCTTAACAATCCCAGGTTTGAGAGGGAATTCAACTGCTTTTCCATGCCGTCTTTTGTATCCAGAAACCACCATGCCGAACCGAATTGCATTTTTCCCCGGCTGGAACCATCGTTAAAATTTCCAATCATCGTAGCCATTACTTCATTATCCCTGGGATTGAGGTTGTATAATATGGTTTTGGCTAATTTGTTATTGGCATCCAACCGGTCGAGGAACACGGCCAGGGCTTTTGCCTGGTCAAAATCCCCGATAGAGTCAAAACCGGTGTCGGGGCCAAGCAGTTGCTGCTGGCGGGAGCTGACATTTCGCAAAGCACCGAGGTGAAATTGCTGTACCCACCCTTTATCGGCATACATTTGGCCGAGATGATAAAGTACGGCCGATTTAAACTCCAGCGCTTCAGGCTCACCGACATCTTTTGAAGCAAGCACGCTTTTAAAGGTATTATTTGCCGAACCTAGCGTAAAGTCGTTTGAGTAAACGTATTCCAGTCCATGGTCAGACAAACGCGCGCCCTGCGCATGAAAATAATCTACCCGTCTTTGGAGGGCCTCGAGCAGGCCATCGAGGTCTTTGATTTCCATATCAGCCGCGGCCGACAGTTTTTGTATGTATTGATTAAAATCCCTGGCATTTTCAATGGCCAGCGCTTTATCAGGACGAAAAGCCGGAAACATTTTAAAATGATCCGAACCGGGCGCCTGATGATAACACAAATTATCGGTAGGGTCATCGGTGGTGCAAACCACCTCTACTTTCATCTTTTTTAAAAGGGCTTTGGTGCTATAGTCCTCTGTACCAAGTTTTTGAGTACACTCCTCATAGATCGACGCCGCCGTTTCAGGGGTCAGCAGCTTTTCAATCCCAAAATAATTCTTTAGTTCCAGGTGTGTCCAGTGAAAAAGGGGATTCCGGATGGTGTAAGGAACGGTGGCAGCCCACTTTTCAAATTTGGAATAATCATCTTTGTCTCCAGTAATGTATGCCTCAGGTATGCCAAAAGTACGCATGGCACGCCACTTATAATGATCGCCATCCAGCCAGATACCGGTGAGATTATCAAAGTTTTTGTCTTCGGCGATTTCCTGAGGTGGTAAATGACAATGATAGTCAATAATAGGTAACGATTTGGCAAAATCGTGGTAAAGTATTTCTGCCGTTTTGTTCTGCAACAGAAAGTTGTCATCAAGAAAGTTTCTCATAAGCTCATGATAAAGTTCGTTCTATCCCCATTTCCAGCCCCCTTAGTTCTGCCAGTCCTCTCAATCTTCCAATGCCGGAATAGCCGGGGTTGCCTTTTTTATGCATATCATCCAACATTTTATGACCATGATCCGGTCTCATGGGAATCGCCCAATGCTTATTACCTTTACTTTTTCTTTTTTGCACCTCCCTCAGCAAGGCTTTCATGACACGAAACATATCGACATCACCTTCCAGGTGGTTAGCTTCAAAAAAGTTGCCCCTCACATCGCGCTCAGTACTCCTCAGATGTATAAAATGAATACGATCGCCCCATCGTTCAATCATTCCGGGGAGATCATTGTCCCCCCGGGCGCCGAAAGAGCCCGTGCAAAAGGTTAAGCCGTTGGCAGGATCATCGACACTTCGTAATAGTTCAGACACATCATCTTCCGTACTAACGACCCTTGGTAAACCAAAAATCGAAAAAGGCGGGTCATCAGGATGAATGCACATGTTAACACCGGCCGAGGCTGCAGTCGGTATCACCTCTTCCAGAAAATGAACGAGATGACGCTTGAGCTTTTCTGCATCGATTTGGTTATACGATTCGCAGGCTTTATTAAAATCTGTCAGAGCATAGCTTCCCTCAGAACCCGGCAGGCCTGCTAAAATCGTTTTTTGCAACTTTTCCCTGCCTGGCTCATCCAACTTTTCAAAATAAGAGCGGGTATCCGCCTGCAATTCCTCCGTATATTCATTTTCTGCCCCCGGTCGCTTTAGCATAAAGACATCAAAGGCAGCCACTGCAATCCAATCAAATCTTAACGCCAGCGAACCATCCGGCATGGGATATTCGAGGTCAGTGCGCGTCCAGTCCAATACTGGCATGAAATTGTAACAAACTGTGCGGATATCACATGCTGCCAGGTTAATAAGCGTTTGTTTATAATTTTCAAGGTACATTTCAAACTGGCCGGTTCGGGTTTTAATACTTTCATGGACCGGCACACTCTCCACAACCACCCATTCCAATCCGTTTTGTTTAATGAGCTGCTGCCTTTCCCTGATGTCTTCCACCGGCCAAACAGCGCCGTTTGGGATTTGATGCAGGGCGGTAACAATACCTGTCGCTCCAGCCTGCCTGATGTCAGAAAGCTGCACGGGATCATCCGGTCCAAACCATCGCCATGTTTGTTGTAGTGCCAATTTTATAGTCTCCTTTATGTATTTGTTGTTAGCAACCGTTCCTATGTTTATTCATATTCCGGTAGAAGCACTAAATCCTCCGTCAACGGGAATCACCGTCCCTGTTACAAAGCGTGCTGCTTCGCTGCAAAGCCAGATGATTGTGCCCACCAGCTCTTCCGGGGCTCCGAATCGGTTCATTGGGGTATGTTGTATCACTAATTTACCACGTTCGGTTACCTCACCATTTTCCTGTAACAACAGGCTTCTGTTTTGTTCTGTGAGAAAAAACCCCGGGGCAACTGCGTTGACCCTGATCCCTTCACCAAATTTCCGGGCCATTTCAACAGCCAGCCAGCGTGTGAAATTGTCAATGGCCGCTTTTGATGCGGCATAACCCACCACCCTTGTCAGTGGCCTCTGGGCTGCCATCGACGAAATGTTGATCACTGTCCCGCTTTTATTTTCAATCATGCTTTTGACAAATACCTGGCTGGGAAAAATGGTACCCAGTTGGTTCAAATCCATCACCTTTTTTAGGTGTTCAGGTGAAAGATCCAGGAAAGTTTGATCTGGCATAATAGTCGCTCCGGGCATATTGCCACCTGCCGCGTTGATTAAAACATCGACCCTTCCCCACTCACCTATAATCCGGTCATAGGCAAGCTCCAGTTCATTTATTTGTAAAACATCCGCTTTGAGAGGTATCGCCTGGCCCCCGAGTTCCCTGATTTCCTCTGCCCTGGAACAGGCAATTTCTTCCCTTCTTCCCAGGATCCCTATCTTGGCCCCTGCCATAGCCAAACCCTTGACCATCGCATGCCCTAGTACACCGGTTCCTCCGGTTACAACCACCACCTTACTCGTAATGTCAAATAAATTGGTCTTCATAATCAATCGCTCTTTGCTCTGTAAAGACTTTAAGAAGCTAAACCACCCTTACACTGAAAACCAAAGGATGGAAAGGTATAATTCAAGGTAAATTATTGTCGCTAAAAAAAATCTTTCAAAAAATATTATCATCTGATTCTCTCGGAAAACAGTTAATTCTATAAGTGCTCCCGGCCTTACGCCCACGAATATATTCATTGTCCAAATAATATCATAGAAATCTTTTTCCGGGAACGATCCCAATTAAAATTTTATAATTCCGGGATTAAGTTTTTTGCTGCGCAGTTTCATGTCCTATGATGAAAATCTTGTTTTATTGGGTAAATGGGAGGTCATCTCGCATAAAAATTAACGAATCGATAACCTTGACATAACAGGTTCCCGGGACACCGGGGAGTTAACCATCAAGAACGCCGATACCACCGCTTTGATTTCATGGAAAGAAGGAACGGGACGGCGGATGGGGAATGGTGTAAAAACAGGGCTATGAGTATAAGGGCTTTATATAAATACAACAGCCCATTAAAACTATCTCAGGATTTTAGGCTCCCGTTGAGGTAAGAGATTGACAATCATATCTTTAAAAGTATCCTTATTCTGTACATAGACTGAATACTTCATTAATTTCGCCCCGAATTTTCTTTTTGGTTGAGAGGCTGTTATGCCCATGTTGACAGGAAGCCCCAGTTGTTTTGCCCTTTTGATAGTTTGCCAGAGAATCTGTGTATAAACATTGTGCTCAGTTAAAAAATTGTAATCCATGCCCGTTACCAGAAAGCTATATAAGCGGTCGGTCTTGTAACAAAGCGCTATCCCGACTGCTTTGCGTGCTTTTGCAGGAGCATATTCGGGTTTTAGCTTTAGTTCCAGGATTTCCCACCGGGGATGAGTCGATACATTCTCAAAAAATCTTTCAGGCAGGTTGAACCCGGTGATATCATAGCTTTTTTCACTTACATTCAGATAAAGCCTTCTGAAATGCCGTATCTCATCTGCGGTAGCCGATCTGACTATTTTTACTTCAAAGCGATCTTCAAAACCTAAAGCGCGCTTACGAATATAATTTCTCCGGTCATGGGTACTTTTACTATTCTTACCCCTTAATTGACGAAGAAATTCCTCTGGTGTATTCCATTCGAAACGATCAATTAAATGGCCGTCGGGAATACTCACCCGTTTTAAACCCAGGTCTATCAAAAATCCTTTCATCAATTCATCTTCCGTATCAAAATCCCGCAGACTTAAAACAGGAATATCGTTTTCTTCCCGCAGGCTTTGAACAGATTCCAGCAAAACAACAAAAGCTTTTTGCCATTCCGTGTGGGTTTTATCAATATAAATGTGATCACCCACCGAAAGCAGACATCCCATTGTCAAGGTTTGGGAGGACAGATAATATGGATCATCCATTTGCCGGCGCAAATGCTCTAACTGTCGTGAAACCTCAGCCGGTGCAAACATATCGTCTTTGGCCAGTACTTCTGTGAAAAAAGTGGCGATAACCGGGTGGCCGCTTTTATCCCTGATCAAATAATAGTGAAATTTCCAGTTGTGCTCCTTCTTTGCACGGCCTGAAAATGTTTCTTCAAAAAACAACATCTGATCCCAGTTGTTGGCCCCTAAACTTCCAACCAGTTCATCCCAAAGGTGTTTGGGAACATTCCGGATGGAAGTTTCATGCTGGATTTCATATCCCTTGGATTTAACAATATCTACCGGTATCCCCTCGATCAGCAGATTGAATTGCTTCACCCGTCCAAATCCCCTCACCACGTCCTGAGCGCTTCTGCCTAATTCGCGAAAGGTTCTGGGATAGTGATAGGCAATGCGTTCTACCAGCTATTCGATATCCTCTTTGTTATGATGGGCAGTGATAGTAAAACGAACACCGGCACTCTGGTCAGGCACTGCCGGAAACATACCTGTAGTTAACATAACAGCCGTCATCATGCAAATAGCTCAACCAAATGCATACAGGTATTGACAAGCCCGACACCGATGTAAAAAATAGGGGCCTCCGGGTTGGAGAGGATCGGCAACTGATAATCTTCCAGCATCTGATGACAATAGCTAAGCTTTTCCTTCAGGCTTTCCTGCCTTTGAATGATTTCATCGGACAGGTGAATCCTGGCCGAGGCAATACCTGCACCGATGACAGGCACCTGGTGCCCTCCTGAAAAAATATAGGCACCTGCGCAGTTTTTTACCCTAAGACAGAATTCTTCATCGGGAAACAGGAAAACACCCCCTCCTGCCCCGAAGGCTTTGTTGAGGGAAGTGCCTAAAACCATTTTTTTGTGGTGCGGCACCTGATGATAAATAACTCCGGCACCCATTTTTACCGGCAATACTCATACCGTGCGCATCGTCGGCATACAGGTAGAGTTTGGGGTATTTTTCCAGAAGGGCAACAATTTCATGCATGGGTGCAAAGTCTCCGTACATGGAATACACCCCATCAAGTCATATACCAAATACGCTGGTACCTGTTGTTCAGCGCCTTGATTCTTTCTTCGAGAACATCCAGTCGATTGTGTCTGATGGCTTCTACATGAACGCCGTTGAGCATCATTTTCCTGGCCGGGTCCTGAACGCTGGCATGTACCTGCTGGTCAAGAATGATGGCGTCTCCCGGTTCCACCACCACAGGAATGACCGCATGATGTCCAAGGGATACACTTGTAAAAGTCACCACCGGGGTTTCAAAGAGCGCAGTCAATAATTCTTCCCATTCGTGGTAAGCCGTACACCTGAGATAGGTCCGCGAGGAGGAAAACTGTACGCCATACTTGTCAATGTAGGCTTTGGCCGCGTTTTTAAGCCTGGGATCCAATTCCAGGCCCAAATAAGAACAACTACCTAAATTAATGAACTTTCTGTTGTCAATCCGGATTTCACGACCGTTGTAGAATTTGTCCTGCGTTATCAGATGCAGTACTTTTTTTGTACGGCCACGGTTAATGTAATCATTAACCATGTCATTGGCATTAGCAACTTTTGTTTTTCTCATATCTGGTTTAATTTAGGTGAGATAAAAAATTTATTATAATTTAACACAACAGGATTCTTCTTAAAAAGCAGCAAAAAAATGATAGCAACACCGTTACCCTTTTAACCTGTCAGATTTTAGTTTTTCCCCCTTTTTTTTTAATTTACCCTTTAAGAAGCACTACTGGTAAACAGAAAAAATAATCATTTAGTCTTTAAGCAGCCATGGGAAACCGGGCGAAACAAAACTACCTGGAAAATAAATACGTGGAAATCTGGATTGAGGATGGGATAATATTCGAGGTATTTAAACCAGGAACCGTCATTAATTTAGAGGCCGGAAGGAAGGTGGTCGCAGACAGGTTAAAAGTCTCAGATCATACTACCATGCCACTTTTTGTAGATATGAGACAATTGCTCAGCATCAACAAAGAAACACGCCGGTACATGGCATCTAAAGAAGCCCTTCATTATTTAAGCGACGGGGCATTCCTGGTAAAAAGTACCATCAACCGTCTTGCATTCAACGCTTTTCAGGTGCTGTCCAATCCCCCGATTCCTACCAAAGGATTTACAAACAAAGAAAAAGCGCTGAATTGGTTAAAATATATTAAAAATGTGAATTAGTATTTCGAACAACTTGATTATCGTCGAACTTTTGTATAAAAAATCAAAGAGTTTGTATTTATTTAGTCACATTAGCTATATATTTAAGTGATGTTTTTAGTCTTGGAACGCAATTGGTTTCTATGCCGGTTCGTATGACTAATTTTTAAACATAATGGAAAACAGGATGGAGAGAAATATTTCCATATCAGCGGTGTTGAAGGAATTTATTGTTCCGCTTAGCAGGGAAGAATTTAAACAACTGGAGCTGAATTTACGCAATGAGGGGTGCCGTGATCCTTTGGTTATATGGAAGAAACCAAATGGTAAGCATGTATTAGTAGATGGTCACAACCGGCTGCAAATATGTCAAAAACATAATTTACCCTATAAATTGGAGGTCCGCAACTTTAAAAACGTGAAGGAGGTAAAGATGTGGATGATCAATAATCAATTAGGCAGGCGTAACTTAAATCCTTTGCAGTTGAGCTATTACCGTGGCGTTAAGTATGAAAGCGTAAAGAAGAACTGGGGCGGCAAGGAATATACGAAAACGAGTTACCTGAAAGGTATGCCGCCCAAAAAAGATCAAAAAACAATAGATCTTCTGGCCCGGGAATTTAAGGTGAGCAGAATGACCATTCACCGGGACGCAAAATTTGCCCGGGCACTCGACAGGATCGGCCAAAAAAACCCCGTCTTAAAAAACAGGATCCTATCCGGAGAAGTTAAAATAAAAAAATCCTCGATTCTTTTGTTTTCAAATATCGATGAAGGCACTTTCAAAACCATTAAAAATGAGGCCGATCTTATAAACAAAGCCAATATTTTAAAAAGTCAGCTTACAGGTGATTCCCTGGCATCATCTGAACCGGAACCTGAAGTTATGGATAACAGGGGGTACGGTATCATGGAAAGTCAAATCTTCGAAGCGCCTAATCAAAGAATTCAAAGAATAAAAGGTATGATCTTATCGGCTGTCAATCAGGCTATAGAGCAAAAAAATGCACGATCCATGAAAGAGCTGAAAGCATTGATTGACAAGTTGGAAAGTTTGTTGCTACCAGATATCCGGTAGCATCTCTGATTTATTTAACAGGAGTTTGCGCCGACTTCTTTGCCATCGCCTACAATTTGGTAAAAATCCCTCAGCCTGAGTGGTAGCAATTCCCTGAGCCTGATCACCTCTTCCCGACCATCCAAATGCTGAAGCCACAAATCAGATTTGGCGAAATTTCCTTCAATGCGATACTTCTTCCCTCCTATAAGCCATATATCACCTTTCTTGAATAGGACACCTAATTCTTCAAACTCCGTAAGCAGCTCCTCCAATTGGTTATCCAAAGAAAAATCTACCTGATGGCCCGGTGCCAATATATTTTGACTTTTTAATTCCTTATAAACCCTTCTGAAAACGAGATCATCACCAAACAGTTTAAGCTCAAACCGCCGCAGTACCCACTCACGATCATAAATAAGTTTTGCTCTGTGAACAGATTTGTAGTTATCCCTATGCATTCTTTCAAACATATCCCGTATATGATATTCATCGCTCTTAGGAAGTTGGTCAAAACTAAAGATAAGTTTGTTGATAAATTTTGACACTGAGATATATCTGGCGTGGTACTGCTTTCGTCCTGACTCATGATAAAATTGAGAATTTGACAGAATTTCATCGACAAATTCATCAATAAGCAGTTCTACTTGTTCTCTCATTATTCTGGTATCAATAATTATACGAAATTCACAAATTTATATACAATTACCAAACCATAGATTCAGTTCCAACAATTGTTCGGGTTCTTACAACATCAGGCTGATTTTTTAACTTTTCTGAACAGCCACTGATTGAATATACACAAATTATATTAATGTATCGCAAAAATTATCTACAATAATGTTTAATTTGTTATAAGCATCAGGTTATCAGCAGGTTATATATTGAATATATAGAATGTTCAGGCTTGCATACAAACAGCCGGGATTGCCCAAAGCCGGGTAAAGACTTCGGGACATACCAGATCAGTCAAAGTCAACCGGCCTGGCCCAGGGCAGCAAAATTACAGGCTGCCCGGGGGCCGAAAGAGCAGAAAACCGGAAGCGCTTAAAACTACTTTGTATTTTGATTAACACTGAGTACAGGAATATCACTATAGTACACCAATGTCTCGGTGTTGCCAATAAGATATTGAGGTCTTCTACGCCTGTCGTGCGCAACGAGTGAGACCCAGTCGGCCTTTGTTTCTTTGCAATACTGCATGACACCTTTGTAAACTTCATGATGGTTGTAAATGGCGTGATTCATTTTAACGTTTTTAAAATGACCGCTAAATTCATTCATCAACGAGCGGGCTTCATCGTTGGACTTAAAATTACCCGGAGTATTTACAAATAAAAGATCTATGGTCGCGCCCATCAGCTTTGACAAGGTAAGTATCGGTTTGAATTCCTTTTTAATATCTTCCTCAAAGTCAGCGGCAAAGACCATTTTCTTCCATGCCTTGGCTTTATGGTTCTTTTTCACCATCATAATAGGACATGAAGCCTTTCTTAGTGTTTTCTGGATATTGGAACCGATGAAGTATTCATGAGGTTCGTTGATCCCATGTGAACCCATAATAATAAGGTCAACTTTCTGTTTGTTCGCTACAAAGATTATCTGCTCTGAGGGAACGCCATGTGCCACGATGCTTCGTACCTTGCTATTGGCAAAAATCTTGGTTTTGGCCTGCCTCTCGAGCATGGTTTCGGCAGCAACGGTAGCAGCCTGCGTTTCAGGAAACTGTTCCCGTTTTTCTGCTGGCATCAATGCCCAGTCCAAACGGGTAACCACACAATGCAACAATATAATTTCGGCGTCGGAATTAGCGGCAATTTCAACAGCGACCGCAATGGCTTTTTTTGAATAATCTGAAAAATCTGTAGGAACCAATATTTTTTTCATAAAATCTATAATTATATTCTGTTCAAAATTATGGATAGCAAAAATCCCACTGATGATTTAAATCATGCTATCCTTTGATTTTTATCAATTAAATACAATCTGTCGTGTGCATACTCCGGAAGTCCGTATCGTTGTCGGCGCCCGATGGGCATCCATTATTATCGAGCTTATTTCCGGAGTCACTTCGCGAAAAGCAGGACTGCCCAACGACACACCGCGCTAGCCGGATGAGGCACCTCTCGGAGTAATATACACTTTACCCCCGCCCCCGGCCTAGTTACTTGGGCCTGCATTACCGAAGTAAGCAAGTTTTGCCGGCAAAAAGTCAAATGAGGCTTTGCGTGTTTCTCCTGGCTTTCACCTGACTTGCTTAAATGCCTTCGATGCTGACTGCGGTACCACAAAAGAAGCTTCGGGAAAAGAAATGTCAGGCTGAACTACCTCCTCTGCTTCCATTTTGCCGGTGTTTGTAATATCTGCGGTGACAGTAACATCACCTCCCTCCGCGCTGGAACCGGAAGACAGTTTGGGTTGACAATATTCAAATGTTGCATAGGTCAGCCCGTTTAATTTAATCTATTGTCAAAAGCGGCACCTCAGTATGCAGCGTCAACAGCCTTGTTAATCGCCCTTCCGAAGGTTTACTTTTTTTGGCATGATTACGTGGTAAGATCGCCAGCATGTCGATGTTTTTTTCCCTTACATAATCAAAAATCCCTTTTTCTATGTCGGTATTTTTAGGGAATACATGATGATAATGCAGGGTTTCAAGATAATATTCCAGAATACTTTCATTTTTATCTTCTGTCACCATCGCTCCTTCCTCATTATTAATGGTAAGTATATGCACTTCCGCACCAAATTTCCTGGCAACATCGTGCAGGGTTCCCAGGGCAAATGAGTCATCTATTTCATTTTTTCCCAAGGCAAGTGCAATATTCTGCACGGTAAAAGTGCCGGTGTTTTCAGGAACTACCAGCACAGCACAATCAGCTTCCAAAACCAGTTCAGAAGTCCTGGAGATGGCCGGTTCTCCTTCTTCCGAGGCGCCTTTTGTACCCATGATAATCAGATCGGCCCCGGTTTCTTTCTGCATGGTTAATATCGTTTCAGTCAGGGACCCTGACCTCACAACACATTGACAGGAAGATTTCAGGGCCGGCAGAAATCTATCCTTTAATGCATGAAGTTTTACCTCCAATGCGTTTTGATCCTCTTCATCCAGCGGGGATTCGGAGATATATAATAAGGTAATCTCAATTGATCCATCCCCCTCTGTAAAATTATTAGCATAGGTAACAGCACTTTCTGCTGCACTGGAAAAATCGGTTGGGACAAGTATTTTGTCGATTTTACTCATAATTTCGTTTATTTTCTTTTTTACTGCAAAAGTATGTAATTCTTCAGGGTTTTAAATCCTGGCGTGAACGAAAAATCAATGGAACCGGGCAGGAAGCAGATACTGAAACGCCATTGACCACCTTCGGGAGGAAGGTATAATATTTTGCGGAGATAATCAAGCGTTCAATATGCTGAAGTGATCGGCGATATCACTACAGGTAGCCATGGCTTGAAATGTGGTACCCAATAGTAGATACCGATGGTAAGGTCGGTGTGTGGCGTGCGGGCATTTCGATATAATCAAATCGTAAAGTAAAAAAGCCTTCAATTTAACAGACATATTTTTGAGGGTATTGTTTTCTGTCATTGTTATTTTATTTATTTTTCACCTCCGTATTAACCGATACCTACTAAAGCGTTTGCAAGGTAAAATGACCTCTACCTTATTCCGTAAAAACCTGATGGCCCTGACCGGGCTTTTCCTTTGCCTGTTCCTGGTGGTTCATCTGGCCGGCAACCTGCAACTGTTGCTTCCGAAGGAAACGGCCGTGATACAGTTTAACCTTTATTCCAGGATCCTTTCAGGTAATTATTTTATAAAAGTTATTTCATGGCTCCTTTTTTTATCCATTGTGCTGCATAGCATTTATGCACTGATCATTACGATAAAAAACCGGAAAGCCAGCGGTTCAGCTTACGCCTATGACCGGAGAAAAGTGGTGAGCAGTTGGTCTTCCAGGAATATGGGGTTGCTGGGAAGTATCATTCTGCTTTTTCTGGTCATCCATCTGAAAGATTTTTGGTATCAGTACTCCTTTGGCACCTTACCGTTGGATGATGAAGGTAACAAAGACCTGTTTTCAATTGTTGTGAGTGCATATGGCAGGTTGTGGTATGTCATATTGAATATCGTCGCTTTTATAGCACTGGGATATCATCTGCTGCATGGGTTCTACAGCGCTTTCAAAACCCTGGGCGTGTATCCGTCAAAGCTTTCCCGGGGATTGTATTACCTGGGCATTGGCTTTACTTTAATCATTACCACAGGATTTATTATTATTCCTGTTTTTGTTTATCTGAATTATCATACCTGATGGCAACACGACAAAAAGAAATGGACGCTAAAATTCCTGCGGGGCCTTTAGCTGAGAAATGGAGCAGGTATAAGGCTACCTGCCGATTGGTGAGCTTTAACAATAAAAAAAAGCTGGATATCATTGTGGTAGGCACGGGACTTGCCGGGAGTGCGGCCGCGGCTTCTTTTGCAGAAGGAGGTTATCATGTCAAATCTTTCTGTTTCCAGGACTCGGCACGGCGGGCTCATTCGGTAGCGGCTCAAGGCGGTGTAAATGCTGCCAAAAACTATCAAAATGATGGTGACAGCATCTACAGGATGTTTTATGATACCATAAAAGGTGGGGATTTCAGAGCCAGGGAGGCTAATGTGTATCGCCTGGCTGAATGTTCAGCCAACCTGATTGACCAGGCAGTGGCCCAGGGGGTTCCTTTTGGAAGGGAGTACGGCGGATACCTGGCCAACCGGTCTTTTGGAGGAGTGCAGGTGAGAAGAACATTTTACGCCAGAGGTCAAACCGGCCAGCAATTGCTGATGGGTGCTTATGCTTCATTGATAAGGCAGGTAAATTTGGGGAAGGTGAAACTTTATCCCAGACATGAAATGCTTGAATTGGTGGTAATCGATGGAAAAGCCCGGGGAATCATAACCCGGAACCTCGAAACCGGAGAGATTGAGAGACATGGCGCCCATGCTGTTGTGTTGGCTACGGGTGGATTTGGAAAAATATTTTACCTATCAACCCTGGCTATGGGTTGCAATGGCTCTGCGATCTGGCGGGCACATAAAAAGGGGGCCTATATGGCCAGCCCCAGTTGGACGCAAATACATCCTACCAGCCTCCCGCAGTCAGGCAAACACCAATCCAAACTTACGTTAATGTCAGAATCCCTGAGGAATGACGGTAGAATCTGGGTACCTAAAAAAGCCGGGGAAGAGCGGCAACCGAATGATATTCCGGAAGAAGACCGGGATTACTACCTTGAAAGGAAATATCCTTCATTCGGCAACCTGGCACCCCGGGATATTTCATCGAGGGCTGCCAAAGAAAGAATTGACGCAGGAAATGGCGTGGGACCACTCAAGAATGCCGTCTACCTGGATTTTAAGGATGCCATTAAAGAATATGGCATGGATGTCATAAAGCAACGCTATGGTAACCTTTTCCGCATGTATGAAAAGATCACCGGTGTAAACGCTTATCTCGAACCCATGAAGATCAGTCCCGCCGCCCACTTTTCAATGGGTGGCCTGTGGGTGGATTATGAATTGGGCACTACCATTCCCGGCCTTTACGCATTGGGGGAGTGTAATTTTTCCGATCACGGGGCCAACCGGCTGGGCGCTAACTCCTTGTTACAGGCATGTGTGGACGGATATTTCATTATCCCGTACACCATTGGCAACTACCTGGCCGACGATATCAAAACCGGTAGCATCGATACCGGCCATCCGGCTTTTACCGAAGCAGAAAAGGCGGCCACAGACATGTTGAACCGGCTAACCGGCATCAATGGCAGCAAAACAGCAGATTACTATCACAAAAAGCTGGGAAAGCTGCTTTGGGATTATTGCGGGGTGTCCAGAAGTGAAAAAGGCCTGAAAACGGCTATCGAGGCAATACAGTCTTTAAGAAAGTCGTTCCGGGAAGATTTGAAGGTACCGGGAACCCCTGCTGAAGTCAATTCGGAACTGGAGAAAGCAGGCAGGGTGGCAGACTATCTTGAACTGGGTGAGCTTATGTGTCATGATGCCCTGACCAGGCATGAATCCTGCGGGGCCCACTTCAGAGAGGAATATCGGACAGAAGAGGGAGAAGCGCTACGGGATGATGAAAACTTTGCCTTTATTTCCTGTTGGGGTTATAACGGTGACGGTCGGGCACCGACGCTGCATAAGGAACACCTTAACTTTGAAGATGTGAAACTTATTTCCAGGGATTATAAATAATTAAGCATGAAATTATATTTGAAAATCTGGAGACAATTAAACCCGGATGCCGATGGCAAACTGGTAGACTATGAGCTGAACGGTGTGGAGGAGGACATGTCTTTTCTGGAAATGCTCGATTACCTGAATGAAAAATTAATTATAAAAGATGAGATGCCTGTAGAGTTCGACCATGATTGCCGTGAAGGTATCTGTGGCACTTGCGGGTTATTTATCAATGGCCGGGCACATGGTCCACTGGCTGGTACAACTACCTGTCAATTGCATATGAGGAGTTTTGCAGACGGTGACACTATATATATCGAACCTTTTCGCGGAGGGGCCTTCCAGGTTATCAGGGATCTGAAGGTAGACCGGTCTTCTATGGATCGCATTCTACAGTCCGGTGGCTTTATATCTACCTCAGTAGGGGATGCGCCCGAAGCCAATACTACTCCAATCACGCATGCCGAAGCAGAATCAGCATTTGACTCGGCCGCCTGTATCGGTTGTGGTGCCTGTGTGTCTACCTGTAAAAACGGCAGCGCCGCACTGTTTACCGCGGCAAAAATCGCCCACCTGGCAAAATTACCGCAAGGAAAACCGGAGGCCAAACAACGGGTGGTGAACATGGTAACACAGATGGACAAAGAAGGTTTCGGCCACTGCTCCAATACGCATGCCTGCCAGGTAGAATGTCCGCAGGAAATATCTGTGGCTAATATCGACCGTATGAATTGGGAATACAACAGAGCCAGGCTTTTAAAATAAAAAGAAAGTCGACTACTTAAATCTCATTCGATCCTCACCTGGTACTGCATCACTACCATAAGCCTGCGGTCTTCTACCCTGAGACCATCGCCGCGGTCATCGAATACGGGCCGGTTCTGAAAATTCAAAGTCAGCCTGGAAGTGTGGCCCTGAAATAGCCAATTGATTCCTAAATCATAGTAAATCATGGGATCGGCCAGCCGTTCGAGACCGGATAACTGAAAGGTAGCATAAGGTTGCAATTGTCCCCGGTCATTCGATTTGCCTACCGGTGGTAGCAGATAGCCAGCTTGGAAAAGGCCAGAATTTCCAGTGCCCGAAATGGGGAAGGTATTGCCACGCCCATTAAAAGAACCAAGACCTGTATTTACACCGTTAGCGGGATTGTTGGCGCCGATCTGGCGGATATAGTCAGGGCCAAAATCATACCTGAAAAAAGCGGCGTACAGCGTCATGGCAGTTTTTTTTGAGCTATTCAGGGGAAGATCCATAAAAAAATCAACCGCTGTCAGATGCATGTCATGAAATACCGTATCACCCTGTCTGCGAGACCAGAGGGCATCGCTTTGAAAGTTAAAGCCGATTCCAAGGTTCAACACCTTTTTAGAACCGTGATAGGTACCCACCTGATAAGATGTTTTGTTGCTTTCCCGTTCCCAAAACTCATATTTTAAATATCCGGCATATTGCGCAGATGAGCGGGTATCTGTGAAGCCTGAAATACCTTCCAACGGCTCAGGATTAAAAGACCGGCTGTTTTGAACGGAAAACGGCTTCGTTAAAACAAACCGGTAGTCGATCCGTCCGATTTTTCCTTTGGTATGCAGGCTTAATTTCCTGATGAGGTCATCGGTAGCATCCAGGGTAGGCAGGGCGACAAAGGGTAAATCGTAACTCATGTGTTTGGAACTGCTGGGAGAAGTATATCTTGAAAGTCCCGCCCAGGCCGATTTGCCCCCGCCAACAGACAAATGTTTGCCGAAACTATATTCGGCATAAGCATCCAGCAGGTCCAGCGAGGTACCACGTGGAGAAAGATAGTTCAGATTGTTTACACCTAGTAAAAAATACAGATACAGCCTGTCTGCGGGCTGTCCCTGCAGACCAAAACGGAATCTCCTGACGGAAATATCGGAAGTGACACTTTGCGGTTCGCCAAAAACTGTGGTTCCCGGGTTGTTCTGATTAATCCTTGACCATAGCTGAATGTAGCTGCTAAACCTGATCCAATGTGTTTTTTTCTCATTGAGGTGAATCATGAGGGGTTTATTGGTCACAGAATTCTGAGCACGTAACATAGATGCTCCTACCCCTTCCAGCAGCAGTAAAAATACGAGCAATTGAACAGTTGTCAGTGATCTTTTCATTCCAGCCTGATGATATATTGTAAGACCACCATCAATTTTCGCGTATCGACTTCCGTCCTGCCCTGAGTCACCCTGTACACGGGCCTGCTTTGGAAATTGAGGGATAGCTTGGAGAGGTGCCTGTGAAACAGCCAGTTAATACCCATGTCATAATAGACCATCGGATCATCTAATCTCTCAAAATCAGAATACTGGAACGAAAAATACGGCTGCAAGCGGCCCATTTTACCGGATGGGTCCATCGGAGGCAACAAATATCCGGCCTGTGTGAAAAACGACTCACCGGTACCCACCGCGGGAAAAGCATTACCGGGATCGTTCAAAGAAGCTGTCGCCGGGTCGATGGCATTAGCAGGGTTGTTGACGCCGATATTTTTAGTGTAATTGGGGCCAAAATCGTAATTAAAGTAGCCCGCATACAAAGTAATCGTCGTTTTTTTCCCTTTATTAACCGGTTTGTCCAGAAAGAAATCCACAGCCCATAAGAGCATGTCGTTGAAGGTGGTATCCCCGTTTTGGAGATGCCACAAGGCATCGGGTTGAAATTCCAGGCCCATCCCAATATTCATGATAGATTTGCCACCGTGATAACTCCCGTCCGAAAAAGGGATTTTATTACTTTCACTACCATCCAACTCCCATTTCAAATACCCTGAATACAGCCTGCCTGACACATTATCGGCAAATTTGGCGATGTTTTCTTCGGGAACCGGATCAAAATCCGGACTGTTTTGGACGGAAAATGGTTTAGACATGATGAGCCTGTAATCCAGCCTGCCGAGCTTCCCTTTGGCATACAGACTTAATTTTCGGATCAGGTCATCTGTTTCGTCATTGGTTGGCAAGGCAAGAAAAATCAGATCATACGAAAGAAGTTTAGAAGTATTGGGTGCTGAATACCTTGACAATCCACTCCATGCGGTCTTGCCGCCGCCAATCTCCAGTGCGTTTGAAAACCGGTATTCGGCATAAGCATCCAGCAGGTCTGACGAAGTACCCCGTGGTGACAGGTAATTCAGGTTATTGATTCCAAGCTGCGTGTAGACAAACAGGTTTTCCGTAAGCTGGCCTTGTAACCCCAGCCTGAACCGCCGGATAGAAATATCGGTCGTTGTTTTTTCGACATTATCAAAAACCCGGGTACCCGGGTTATTACTGTTGAGTCTTGCCCAAAGTTGCACGTAAGTATGTAATGCCAGCCAGCGTGTGCTATCCTGGTTGAGATGCCATCTCAGGGGTTTATTTCCAAAAGTACCTGTTTGCTGCGAATATCCTGACAGCGCCATGTTCCCAAATAGAAAAAAACACAATAAAAGTTTTCTAGCCACAACTTGTTATTTTGGCGTAAGTTAAATCCTGTGAGGCGATCGTACAACATACTTTTTACAAATCTTTCCGGAATTGATCGGAGATTATTTGTATCATCACTGTAAAATCATCGTATAAATGGTTTCTTAATGAAAACCAACACCAGCGTTACCCGCACAACGGGCACACAAAACAAAACTGTGGGTATATTGTCCTATTTAGCCCTATACCTTTGTGTCTCCGTGGTGAAAAAAGGGGAACCACAAAGGCACCAAGGCACAAAGATTTTTGCCAGAAATTTTGAGAAACAGCCACGTCCCAATTACGCCATGTGAGGGTGTTTTTTGGCTCGGAAAACTCGATTTTCTGTTATTTTTTTATTATATTAATTTTACCATTTGATTATGTGACCAGCGTATTTGAAAATTAATGGTATTATTGAGAAACAATTCCGGGACTATTTCGATTAGTCTTACAGTGAATTCAATGATAACATCCATATGAAAAATTCAGATAATAATCAGATAATCATAGAAGACGACCGTACTGGCACGGAAAAAGAAACGCTTAAAAGGGCTTTCCTCGATAATCTCTATTATTTACAGGGAAAAATACCTCAACTGGCCAGCCAGCACGACTTTTATATGGCCCTCGCGTATTCGGTGAGAGACAGAATGTTACACCGCACACTGCATTCGGTCAGGGAATACATTAAGCATAAGGCAAAAATGGTTTCCTACTTGTCTGCAGAGTTTTTGATGGGCCCACACCTGGCAAATAACCTGCTTAACCTCGGTCTTTATGACAATTTTGATAAAGCATTAAAGGAGCTGGGGCTGAATTTAGATGATTTAATTGAACAGGAAGAAGAGCCAGGTCTCGGTAATGGCGGTCTGGGCCGACTTGCCGCCTGCTTTCTCGACTCATTGGCGACGCTCGACGTTCCCGCGTTTGGTTATGGGATCCGGTATGAATTCGGGTTGTTTAACCAGGAAATAAAGAACGGCTGGCAGGTAGAAATTACTGACAAATGGTTAAAGTATGGCAACCCCTGGGAGATTGCACAGATTGAATTAACCCAATCTATTAAATATGGAGGAAACACCAGAGCTTATTTCGATCAAAATGGAAGATACAGTGTCGAATGGATCCCCGAGTATGTGGTAATCGCAGTACCCTATGACACCACTGTGCTTGGCTATGGTACCAATACCTCGGCCCTATTGCGCTTATGGAAAGCCGAGGCATCGGAATCCTTTGATTTTCAAAGATTCAACAACGGAGATTATTATGGCGCTGTCAATAATAAGGTGACTTCAGAAAATATTTCCAAAGTACTGTACCCTAACGATGAGCAGGTCAGAGGCAAGGAATTGCGGCTCGAGCAGCAATATTTCTTTACATCGGCCTCTCTACAGGACATGATGAGAATGCACTGCCGGGAAGGTAAAAATGCCCCTGAGTCTTTTCACGAAAGTTTTACCATCCAATTGAACGATACACACCCGGCAGTGGCAGTGGCAGAACTGATGAGGATTTTGCTGGATGATTACCACCTGGACTGGGATACGGCCTGGAGGGTTACCGGTCAATCGGTCAACTATACCAATCATACTTTGTTACCGGAAGCCCTGGAGAAGTGGCCCATGAGCATCTTCGGAAGCATGCTCCCTCGTCATCTTGAAATTATTCTGGAGATCAATCATCATTTCCTGAAAGTTGTCAGAAATACTTTTCCAGGAGATGAAGAAAGAATCAGCAGGATGTCTATCATTGATGAAAGTGGTGGAAAATATGTGCGCATGGCTAATTTGGCATGTGTTGGAAGTAAAGCGATCAACGGCGTGGCCGCCCTGCATACGGAATTGTTGAAATCCGGGATCCTGAAAGACTTTTATGAACTTTGGCCTGAAAAATTCAGCAATAAAACCAACGGGGTTACGCCCAGGCGGTGGTTGGTGCTCAATAATCAAAACCTGGCCACATTAATATCATCTAAAATCGGGACCCAATGGATCAAGGATCTGTATGAGCTGAAGAAACTCGAAAAGTATGCTGATGATCCTGCCTTTCAAAAAGAATGGAGAAAATGCAAAAAAAATGTTAAAAAATATCTGGCCGATTATATCTCCACGCACTTAGGTATGGAAATTAATCCGAATTCTATGTTTGACATCCTGGTGAAAAGAATTCATGAGTACAAGCGGCAACACCTCAAGATGCTGCACATTATTACGCTCTACAACAGGATCAAGGAAAATCCGGACATTGACATCGTTCCCCGGACATTTATTTTCGGAGGCAAGGCGGCCACAGGTTATTTCATGGCCAAACTGATTATCAAGTTGATCAATTCCGTGGCGGAAGTTGTCAACAATGATCCGGACGTAAATGGCAGGCTCAAGGTGATCTTTCTCCCCAACTACAATATAAAAACCAGTCAGCATGTTTATCCTGCGGCTGACCTTTCAGAACAAATCTCAACCGCCGGAAAAGAGGCATCCGGTACCGGGAACATGAAGTTTACGATGAATGGCGGACTAACCATCGGCACCCTGGATGGTGCAAACATCGAAATCAGGGAAGAGGTAGGTGAGGAGAATTTCTTCTTATTTGGCCTGAAAACAGACGAGGTTCATGCCCTGAAATCGAACGGTTATGATCCTCAGTACTACTATGAAACCAATCCGGATCTTAAAAAAGCCCTGGATATGATTCGTATGGGATACTTCTCTCCTGAAAACATCGACCTTTTCAAGCCGGTCTATGACTCCCTGGTTAATCATGATGAATATATGCTTATGGCAGATTACCAGTCATATATTGCTTGTCAGGATGAAGTGGATAAAGTGTATCGTGACCCTTCAAAATGGACCAAAATGTCTATTCTGAATGTGGCAAGAAGCGGCAAGTTTTCATGCGACCGGACAGTCGGACAGTATTGCCGGGATATTTGGCAGGTAAAGCCGGTGAATGTAAAAATCCCAAAATACAATCCGAAGGAGCAGACCAAAGTAAAGTTAAATGGCGCACCCCGGTGAATCTCAAAATAGCCGATAGCGTGAGGGCTCCTCTGGCTTTGTGCCTCATATAACTTAATGCTTAACCTGACGCCAGCGTCCGTCTCCTCTCTCCTGACCCCTCTCCCCTAACACAAGTCGACACTTACACTATGTCTTAAAGGGCAGAGCAGGGGATTGTATGGTTTAATATTATATTTTAGTGCTTAACTACCTTTAGTGTCGTATTTTTTTCGGGCCTGGAAAGTACGATGTGATAAATGCCTGGCGACAGATGGGTGAGGTCGATCTCGAAGTTATTTCCGGTGATAACCCCTGTTGAAAGGGTCTTTCCCAAATGATCCACAAGCTGATACCCCAGGTTCAGGTCAATCTGGCTGACGGGAACTTCCATGGTCGCTCGTCCGGTAGTCGGATTGGGATATAATTTTAATACTTCAGGGATGAATTCATCGATGGTAAAAGTCCCTTCGGAAAACGCTGAGTAAAAGGGATCGGAAGATGTCCCACAAACGGATCGAACCTGGAAACGGTACTCCTGATTCAAGCGCAGGTCGCGATTCAGTATTACCTCGGGATCTAAGGACTGCAAATCTGTCACCGCGCTGTCCCCCAGCATGATAACAATTTCAAAACCCTCATTCTCATGGGGTTGATCCCAGGTGAGGGATACTTCAAAACTGTTGTCAGTATTGGTTTCAGCAGCGCTCATCAGATTGGTAGGTGGCAAACAAGGCGTAGTGAATTGCCGAAGCGCCGTGGGCGCTGAAACGGGAAAGTCCGGATAGTCGGCACACAGGCTTCTGACGCGGTATTCGTAGGTGGTACCATAGCGCAGATTTTGACTGATTGTCACCGTTTTTTCAGAAGCAGGTACCAACTGAAATGGATCCTGGCTGCCTGCGATCCTGTATTCTACTTCCCACGATGATGAGGTGGGCAGGCTTTCCCAGTTGATGGTGACTGCGGGAGAGGCGCCTTCACCGGAAGCCGCAGCCAGAATATTGGTGGGAGAAACGCAATAACGGTTTTCGGTAAAAAACTGCAGTTTGTCCCGGATTGTATTCGCCTCAAACTGTACAAAACCATAGAATGGGCCGCTGTGATCAAAACTTCTCAGCCCCCGGGAACTCAAACCATCAGTGTTAGTAATAGTATTTACCAACGCCAGTGAAGCATCGGCCCAGGTATCACTGGTCTTATGATAAATGGCAATATGGTTGCTGTATGCTGCAGCGTTTGTGAATAAATTATTATTGACAATTAGTAAACGGTCCCCGGTTAAATGTATGAAGGGGAAATTATCAAAAAGATCGAGGGACGGATGTATTGATTTTACGCGTGGAGCTTCTTGCCAAATACCATTTTGTGCCAATTCTATGATGCTCACGGTAGTTCTCTCCTGAAAGGAGAACAAAGGAGAACTAATAACTTCCTGTATAGCCACTGCATTACCCGCCCCGGACAGATCTTCAAAATTTTCTTCTTCCGCAAGCAAGTATCCCGGATTCTTAGTGGTGATTTCAAATGACTCATTTTGAGAAGTCCATCCAGGGGATGGTTTCACAAAGGCCAGTGGATTGCGGTTGAAATCGTCACGTGCCGTATAACGAGGTGCAGAATTACTAAGAAACAATGGGCGGGAGGCCACAATAAAATCTTCGACAAAAGAAAGATTGAATCCGAATCCAAGATAATAACGGCTCAAATCACTGGATCTTCCATTGATGGCGGCCGTAAGCACAGCCGGAGGGTTTTCACCCCATTTTCCATTGGTTTTTTCAACCACAAAAACCGAGCCCAGGAAATTGGAAACCAAGCTATTGTGTTGGAGGGTATTTACTACAATGGTGGAGCCCGATACTTCAAGTTCGAAGCCAAAAATATTTTGCCCATTGGAAAATGCAGGAATGATGACCTTGTCTGTTTCTTCCATGTCCTCCCACCCGGTCGCTGGTTTTTCCCATACAAACAGTTGTCCGTTGTTACCTTCCGGTGTAGAATTAAACGGAAAATTCGCAGCTACGATCGTGTGGCCGTCAATAGCCACGTTGTGAAAAGCGGGTGGTGAAGAAGGTTGGAGGGTGGCAACACGTCTCCAGACACTATCTTGATTTTCCAATATCAGAAGGCGGAAATCTGACAAACCAACGACTGCGGTACTGTCATCTATTACCAGTCTTTGAACCCGGTCAGGGTCAACATCCTCTATCCCACGAACAGGCACATTTACCAGCTCGGCAATGCCACCCATGCCCGTGGTAAACTGCCGCGGAGCGCTATAGGCGGTGGTGTCGGGAAGACCGAAAACGCCGCAAATATTGCGAAGCTTGTATTCATAAGTGGTATTGGGCTTAAGGTTAGTTAACAATTCACGCTGTCCGGAACTCATCAGGGTACTATACGCCCCTCCGCTGCCTGCTTCCCTGTAGGCAATCTCGGTCCTGAAGCTGTAACCCGGCGCCTCCCATGCCAACTCCACCACATTGAGTCCTGTTGACCCGATACGCACCAACGGATCAGCAATCTCGGTAACCGGCTGGCACGTTGCCGCTAATTTTGCAAAAGCTACTTCGCCTTGTTCCACCACGGGTCTTTCTTTTCTCCGGCCAATCCAATTACCGAATACCGCATAATCCTCTTCCAGGTCAAAGGTCCAGCCCAGCATTGTAAAATCTACGGCTTCATCACGCTTGTTTAAGAGCTGAATGGGCACACCGTCCCCGGTAAGGCCTGTCCACCCGGTTGCCGGTTTTGGATACAGCAAAGCCAACGGAGAATCCTGATCGACGGCCAATTGACGACCCACGAACAGTGAATCCCCTTTTAATAGCAAACTAAAAGCAGGATTGCTGACATCATTCCGGTCAAACACGAGCTGTGGCGACAGGGTGGCGTTTTGCCAGGCCAAGCCCCCTTTTTCCACCAAAAAAAGAGCGGCATCAGTATTGTTAGGCTGGTCTTGCGCGCTTCCGATAAATAGTGTTTGTCCGTCAGTTGCCAATGACTGGCCAAACCTGTGTATATCTAACAAAGGATCAGGTTCATAAGTAGCGGTTGGCAAATCAGGCCAATCGTCATTCGCTAACTGCTGATAGACAAATACTTTGCCAGGGTCCAGCCTGGTGTTGCTAAACGCAAAAAAATCTTCTGCCAATAAAATACAGCTTTTACAATCAATATCCATCACGTAGCTGTCATCTGTCTTGGAAAAAGCCTCAATCAGGCTGTGACTGGCCCAGGATGGTCCTGTTTTTTCGTAGAGGCTCAGCAGGGTTGGTGGATTATGCGTTGCGCTTGTTTCGAATACCAGCAGGCGGTCACCCAGAAATTGTGCCGCTATTATACTATAGCCATCTTTCGCAGCAAACTTAACTGTTTCTTCCATATCGCTCCAACCCCCACCGGTTTTTTCAAAAAAACAGACGCCAAAGGAGGTGACTACCATGACAACGTCCCCTTCCATTTGTACATCGAGGATAATTTCGTTGTTAGCCAGGGGCGTACTCATCTTAAGCGTTGCGGCTGTTCGCCACGTATCATCTTCGTGTCTTCTGAACAAATAAGCACCACCATGCCCCATATCTTCAGGGAAGCGGTTATGGCCGGCCACCACTAGGTCACCTTCCATATCCACATGCCAGCCCAGACGAGATTGCTCCATATCCCCGTAAATCGAATGGTAGTTGGTAAAGTGCATTTGCCCATGGGTAGGTAATGCTCCTCCGAAAAGTAGTATTATGATGAAGCTAAAAGTAACGCTGTTGAAAGTCATTGGTTGATTATCTTTGATAAAAACTGAATTCGAGGCAACCCTGGTCACCGACCCATCGTGATGGCCATTCGCCATATGTTTATTGCTACAGTAACCCTCAGAAAGGTGTCCATAAAAAATCGCTTATCCATCCATCAAATTCTGGCAACACCAGCCGGTTATGCTTTCATAAAATCTAAGCTTTCAATGATAAGCCGGACGTTATAAAAGCTATTTTGAACCGTAAAAAACAATCATGCATTGGTTTATTGTTAAAAAATTTAATTCATTGCTTTCCAAATTTATGTGAATCGGACAAGCTAAAAAAGTCAAAAGTAAAATATGGGGATATAATCTCACATGAAATCGTACATGGTTAAAGGCAGGGAAATATGAGACAGGCAAATCCCGGATTGCACGTATTGAATATATTCATAAGATTGATTTTAAGCGAGTTACACTCGGACTGATTAAACAGGGCCTTTGGTATCAAGATGAGTAACGGTACAATATAGTACGTCATTTTCCCTGAATGAGCAGGATGTACCAGATCGTTCAGAACAGTCCCAGGCAGTGTTTGAAAATTCATAGTGTCGGGTTAATAGCTTGTTTTAGTACTTAACCACCCGCAATGTCGTGTTTTTTTCGGGGCTGGAAAGTACGATGTGGTAAATGCCAGGCGACAGATGGGTGAGGTCGATCTCGAAGTTATTTCTGGTGATAACCCCTGTTGAAAGGGTCTTTCCCAAATGATCCACAAGCTGATACCCCAGGTTCAGGTCAATCTGGCTGACGGGAACTTCCATCGTTGCCCTGCCCGTTGTCGGGTTGGGATATAACTTTAATGCTTCCGGGATGAATTCATCGATGGTAAAAGTCCCTTCGGAAAACGCTGAGTAGAAGGGTTCGGAAGATGAACCACAAACGGATCGAACCTGGAAACGGTACTCCTCGTTGAAAAGCAGACCGCTGTTAAGTATAACACCGGGATCCCTGGATTGCAGATCTGCCACCACGCTGTCTCCCAGCATGATAACAATGTTGTAACCCTTATTTTCATGGGGTTGTTCCCAGGTAAGAGATACCTCAAAACTGTTGTCGGCATCGGTTTCTGCAGCGCTCTTCAGATTGGTAGGTGGCAAACAAGGCGTAGTGAATTGCTGAAGCGCCGTGGGCGCTGAAACCGGGAAGTCCGGATAGTCCGCACACAGGCTTCTGACGCGGTATTCGTAGGTGGTACCATAGCGCAGATTTTGACTGATTGTCACCGTTTTTTCAGAAGCAGGTACTAACTGAAATAGTTCCTGGCTGCCTGCGATCCTGTATTCTACTTCCCATGATGATGACGTGGGCAGGCTTTCCCAGTTGATGGTGACTGCCGGTGATGTACCTTTATCAGAAACTGTGGCGCTGATATTCTCCGGCGTCACGCAATAACGGTTTTCGGTAAAAAACTGAAGTTTGTCCCGGATCGTATTGGCTTTGAGCTGTACAAAACCTGAGAAAGGGCCACTTTGATCAAAATCTCTTATACCATCGGAGTCCAGGCCGTCGGAATTGGTAATGGTGGCTGTTATAGCAGGAGCGGCATCGGCCCAGGTATCACTTGTTTTATGATAAATGGTTATATTGTTCTTTTTTAGAGCACTACCCATATGGATATGGTTATTGACTAAAAGCAGCCGGTCATCAGTAAATTTATGAAAGGATGAAAGGTCAAAAAGATCCGGAGACGGATGGATTGCCTTCACCTGCGGGGCTTCTGCCCAATCGCCATTTTGTGCTAATTCGGTTATGTTAATGCTAACCCTTTCCCTGAAAGAAAATAAATGAGAACCAATAGATTCTATGGTGGCAACCGCCGTACCCGCCGCAGACAAATGATCAAGATTAGCTAGATTAAAGAGCAGGTATCCCGGATGTATGGTGGCCAATGCAAATGACTCACTGCCAGTAGACCAACCAGAGGATGACTTTACAAAGACCAATGGATTACGCTTGAAATCGTCGAGTGCGGTAAAAATTGGTGATAAGTTGTTGATGAACATCGGCCGGGAAGCAATAACCAAACCTTCCGTTAGAGAAGCATAAAAACCGAACCCAAAATAATAACGTTCTAAATCGACCATTCTTCCATTCAGATTAGCGGTAAGCACAGCCGGAGGGTTTTCACCCCATTTTCCATTGGTTTTTTCAACGACAAAGACAGACCCCAGAAAATTTGAAAATGAATTATTGTGTTGGAGTGTATTTACCAAAATTGCAGGGCCCGATATTTCAAGAGAAAGGCCAAAAATATTTTGCCCATCGGTTATCGCGGGGATGACAACCTTGACCGTTTCTTCCATATCCTCCCACCCCATATCTGGTTTTTCCCAGATAAACAGTTGTCCGTTGTTATCATCGGGTGTAGCAGTGGACGGAAAATTCGCAGCTACGATCGTGTGGCCGTCAATAGCCACGTTGTGAAAAGCGGGTGGTGAAGAAGGTTGGAGGGTGGCAACACGTCTCCAGACACTGTCTTGATTTTCCAATATCAGAAGGCGGAAATCTGACAAACCAACGACTGCGGTACTGTCATCTATTACCAGTCTTTGAACCCGGTCAGGGTCAACATCCTCTATCCCGCGCACAGGCACATTTACCAGCTCTGTAATGCCACCCATGGCCGTGGTAAACTGCCGGGGAGCGCTGTAGGCGGTTGTGTCGGGAAGACCGAAAACGCCACAAATGTTACGAAGCTTATATTCATAAGTGGTATTGGGCTTGAGGTTAGTTAACAATTCACGCTGTCCCGAACTCAACAGGGTACTATACGCCCCTCCGCTGCCTGCTTCCCTGTAGGCAATCTCGGTCCGGAAGCTGTAACCCGGAGCCTCCCATGACAACGCTACTACATTGAGCCCTGTTGTCCCAACACTTACTACCGGGTCAGCTATCTCAGTAACAGGCAGGCACGTTGCTGCTAATTTTGCAAAAGCTACTTCGCCCTGTTCCTGCAGGGCCCTTTCTTTACGCTCTCCAATCCAATTGCCAAATACCGCATAATCGTCTTCCAGGTCAAAGCTCCAGCCCAGCATTAGCATATCTACTAATTGATCACGCCCATTGACCAATTTTAAGGGTGTACCGTCTCCGGTCAGCCCTCCCCATCCCGTTGCCGGTTTCGGATACAGCAAAGCCAACGGCGAGTGCTCATCAACCGCGAACTGGCGGCCGACAAACAGTGAGTCCCCTTTTAAAAGGAGACTAAACGCAGGATTGCTAACATCGCTCCGATCAAAAGTGAGCTGGGGCGATAATACGGCGCTTTGCCAGTCCTGGACACTTTTTTCCACTACAAAAAGTGCCGCATCAGTATTGTTAGACTGGTCTTGTACGCTTCCGATAAAAAGTGTTTGTCCGTCAGTAGCAAGCGACTGTCCAAACCTATATGTATCTGCCAAAGCATCGGGCTCATAGGTAGCGGTAGGTAAATCCGGCCAACCGCCATTTCCGGCCTGCTCATAGACGAATACTTTTCCAGGGTCGATCCTGATGTTGCTAAACGCAAAAAAGTCTTCCGCCAATAAAATACAATTTTTACAACTATTGGCTATATTTATATTTTTTTCGGGCTGGGAAAAAGTTTTAACCAGCGCCCTGCTGCTCCAGGATGAACCTGTTTTTTCATACAGGCTTACCAGGGTTGGCGGATCATTCGTTTCGCTTGTTTCCAATACCAGCAAGCGATTATCACGGAATTGTGCCGCTCTTATGCTATATCCTCCTGTTCCGGTAAGTTTAGCCGTTTCTTCCATATCACCCCAGCCTCCATCCGGCTTTTCAAAAAAATAGACCCCATCAAATGTGACCAGCATTACCACATCACCTTCAATTTGTACATCTTCAATTATTTCATGGGTGATCAACGGCTCACTGATCTTTAACGTTGCCTCGGTCCGCCATGTATCATCATCATGTCTTCTGAACAGGTAGGCGCCGCCAAATCCCTCATCCTCAGGAAAGCGGTTATTGCCGGCCACTACGAGGTCACCTTCCATATCCACATGCCAACCCAGATAAGATTGCTCGAGATCCCCATAGATCGACTGGTAGTTGGTAAGGTGCATTTGCCCATGAACGGGTAATGCTCCGGCAAAGAGTATGATTACGAGTAAGCTAAAAGTAACGCTGTTGAAAGTCATTGGTCGATGTTTTTCAATAAAACTACATAAAAAGCTATGGCACTAACCGGCAAATAGCTTTGGCTATCTGCCGCCTGTTGCTTTCTGCCTGAAACCGCAGAAATATGTCTAAAAAATGCTATTAACCATCCAGCAAATTCCGGTTGTTCCAGCCAACTATGTCTTGATAATAAAATGCTAAGTTCTCCTTGCCAGGCAAAGGATTCTAAAAGCTATTTGAAACAGTAAAAAACTATCATGCATTAGATTATGATAAAAAATTTAATTCATCTATTTTCAAATTTACGTGAATCAGGCAGATCAAAAAAGTTATAAGTAAAATATGGGGATATAATCTCAGGTGAAATCGTACATGGTTAAATGGACACAAATTAAAGATAAAAATTGGTGGCTTCAAAATTGATTTTTAAATTCAGCTCATTGATTTTAAGGAACTTAAACTCAATCTATTAAGGTAATAGGCGAAGTATCTATATTCATACCGGTTGAATACGGTACGTGATTATTTAAAATTAAAACAAAATTTAGCCCGGAAAAATAAATCCGGAAAGCCTGGTTTAAGCCTTTCCGCTTATTTAAAGATTTCCGGATTTCGCGAATATGTAAACTGATCCATATCCATTTGTTTTGTATCGTGCCAAAGCAGTGATATAACTACCGGCTATCAGCTAAACCTTTCACCAAAAATATTGTATCACGTTGTCTGTATTTAAATTTGCGCTTTGAAGATTTTTATGCATTGAGGATTTTGTTTTGATGATCAGCCCAGTACTCACTTACTCTTCTCCTTTTGGTTGATCATAGCTATGAGGCTTCTTGTCCAACAAAAGCCTTCGTTTGCCTTCAATGTTTACGCTGTAATACACGCCATCTTCAACCAACAAAGCCTCGCTATCGTCCTCCGAATGGCGTGTATCTATATTTATCACTTTGCCATCGTACCGTACCAAGTGGAAATAGTATCCGCTACTACCTAGTATAACTCAATTCGGACTTGCTTTTAT